>JANRLP010000048.1:0-61542 GCA_033762425.1 Leptospiraceae bacterium | reverse complement strand
CAAAGGAGATTTTTATGGCAAAATTTAAGAGCAGTGTGTTAGGGTCTGTCAAAGGATCCATTGGAAATGTTGTTTTTTCTAGGTGGAAAAAGAGCATTGTGGTAAAAGAAAAAAATCAGGACGAAAGGACGAATTTTTCAGAAAAGCAACTTTTGGTTCAAAGCAAATTTAGGCTTATCGCATCCTATGCTAAAACCTTAAGACCAGTTATCAAGCTTGGTTTTAGAGGTTTAACAGCTGAAAAAACAGAGTTCAACATTTTCATTGAAGAAAACTTTCAGTATATCACTGGTGACGTTTTAAATTTGGAAATGAATTTTTCAAAACTAATTTTAAGCAAAGGGGTATTAGAGCAAATGACTCAAATCAATGTAACTAAAGGGACGGAAACAATCAAACTAGATTGGAATCCAAACTCATCAGGGCAAAAGACTGACTCAGTAACAGTTGTGGTTTTGGAACCAAGTTCAAAACAAATCGTGATGGATAGAAATTCAACTAGAGAAACGGGAACAACTGAAATTACCTTTCCACAAAATTGGAATGGCAAAGAAGTTCATCTATTCAGTTTCGCTTCTGATTCGTTTGGAAATAACTCAAACAATAGTTATTTAGGAAAAGTAAACCTGACGTAAACGAATCATTTACATCAGGACACTTTTTAGACTTTCTGTTTAACTTGGAAGTGAAGAGAAAGTCTAGTGCAATTTTAAAAGTATTGATAAAATGAAAAGCAACTTTTCATAGAGTTAAGATTTTTAATCGCAAAACAGAGCTTAAGCGGGATGCAAAATTGAACCAATTTCTGCTAATTTTTCAACACTATAAATTCTACTGTCCAAAATGGAATGTAAATAGAGAATGGAATAGGGTTTTAGGAGGATTCATGGCTAAGGGGGGTAATGAATATAGGTATCAGGTTAGACTTGGACCAGAGTTCACGCCAATGGTAAAGATTTTAGTAATCATCTGTTCTGGAATTTTTGTAATTCAATCCGTTCTTCATTTGATGGGAATTCACTGGATTGAGGCGATCTTTGCTCTAAATTCTAATAAGGTCAGTTCAGGTCATGTTTATCAGCTTTTCACTTATGCATTTATCCACGCTGATATCTGGCATATCCTTTTTAACATGCTCAATTTATGGGTATTTGGCAGTGAGCTAGAGAACTATCTGGGTAAAAAAAGCTTTCTATACTTTTACCTTTTCAGTGCATTCTTTGCAGGTCTATTCACTTGGCTTGTGGAGATCACCATTTGGAAACAAACTGGTATTACATTAGGAGCAAGTGGGGCAGTATTTGCTTGTATGACAATGTTTGGATTGGTTTGGAAAAATAGAGAACTTCTATTTATGATGATCATTCCCATCAAGGCTAAGTATCTTGTGCCAATCGTAATGGGTGTTTCCATTTTATTTTTTCAAAATAGCAATATTTCTCATATAACTCATTTAGGTGGGGTGATCTTTGGACTAACGTACTATTTTTTGATGAGTAAGTATAGATTTAGCTTTGAGTCGTTTTTTGACTTAGATGATTATTTAAGAAGAAGAAAGTTTAAGATGTACCAAGAAGAGATGGAAAATCGAATCAATGTAAAACAAAAAGTTGACGAACTTCTAGAGAAAATTTCTAAAAATGGGATCGGGTCTTTGACTAGAAAAGAACGAAATTTTTTGAATGAGGCTTCTACGAAGTACTATACTGAAGATAAATAATGTTTCGACTACTAATTTTCACATTTATTCTTTCCTTTGAACTATTAGCAGAATATCCAACAGTTTGGACAGTATTGAATGAGACTGAAAAAAATTTAAGTATTGTTTGCAAAAGTGATGCTTATGGAATTTCAACAAAATTAGACTTTGTGATGAAGATAAAAGGAAATGAACATCGTAGATATGTTTGGAGTGGTTGGCATTATAATGATGGACTCGGGCTTTCTCCCGCAGAGTGGAAATGTAGTATAAAATCAAATGAACTTGATACAAGTTATGGATTTCAATCTGGATGGGGAGAGAACGTTAGTTTAATTCTCTCAATGAAAGACAGTAAACTAATCATAAAAAAAAATTAATCTCACTTGAACCAATTTATAGATACGTTCTCAATATTTGGAATTTCAATTTGTATTTTACTACTTATTCGACAGTTCTTAGCACTGAAAAAAAATACAAAAAATTATTTATTAACTGCAATTTTAGTTTGTTTACTTTTGATTTCCATTTTTGTGAATTGTTTGTTCAATCGTTCGCTAGATAAATATAGCTTTGTTTATTTTTTACATACACCTTTTGTGTTTGCTTTAGGACCAATTTTATACTTTTTTTCTGCTAAGATATTGGATGAAAAGTTTGAACTAGAAAGAAAGATAATCATTATACAGCTATTACCTTCATTACTCATGTTATTAGTATATATCTATTTACAAGTAATAGATAGAGAATTATTAAAAGTATTAATCATAGACTTATATGAAAGAAAAACTCAAAATTATATATACCTATTTCCATTACTAGGAAGTTTAACAGTGGGAGCTTATGCGATTCTTTCGGGGTATAGAATCGTATTTTTCTTTAAGGAAAGTTTTTATAGAAAAGAATTTTCAGTCAGAATGGTTTTTATCATTGTATGTATAACATTATTTCAAGTAACGCTTACAATCGTTTCAGTATTTAAGAGAGAAGAATTCTTTTTTAGAATGATATCTGTTACAATGACTTTGATATTACTATTTTTATATATAGTTTCCATTAAATATCCTGAGTTTATGCAGGAATTAGAAATCATTATTGAGAACGAGAAGTATAAAAAAACTGTTTTAGGAAATTTAGATAAGGATAGCCTTTTAGAGAATTTAAAACATTTGATGGAAGTAGAAAAAATTTTTAGAGAAGATGATTTGAGTTTGGGAATACTTGCTGAAAGGATGAAGATTAGCAATCATCAACTTTCTGAATTATTGAATAATGATTTAAAGCAAAGTTTTTTTGGACTAGTGAATTATTATAGAATAGAGGAAGCAAAAAAATTGTTATTAGACAAAAAAAATGATACAGTACTTTCCATTGCTTATAGTGTAGGGTTTAACTCTAAATCATCATTCAATACAGCATTTTTAAAACTTACATCATTAAGCCCAACAGAATATAGGAAGAGATTTTTAAAAATAAAATAAATGAAATACTTAGTCTTCATCGTTATACTATTTAATTCTTTGAATGCTCAGACAATTGCTCGCTTTCAACTAGAGAATGATTTTTATAGTGATAAGTATTATACTAATGGAATAAAGGTTGATGTCCATAACAACGAATTGATTTCACCAAGTAAATATCTATTAAAAAAATTTTATGGAGTTTTTTGGGACTTAAATTGTGGAAAAGAATGCTTTAAGGAAACAACAGGATATTCAATTGCACAGACAATGTTTACACCACTTAGTTTGACATCTTATAGTTTTGACTATAACGATAGACCTTATGCAGGAGTGATGAGTTTGGGGAATTCATATACAATTGCAAGAGGTGGGTTTATGCATCATACAGAGATTAGAACAGGAGTGATTGGAAGTGACTCTAGAGCTGAGGAAACTCAGAAATGGATACACTCTACTTTTGGATTTCCAAGACCTAATGGATGGGATCATCAAATCCAAGGTGGAGGGTTTGGAAATATAATGCATAGAACATATTACGGATTTAACAATAATCTAGGAATGACTTTGGATGCTTCTGTTGGAAATTTAGATACCTCAGGAGCGTTAGGTTTATTGTTTAGAAGAGGAGATATTCAATCTAGAAACTCATTTACTGGAATTGGAGTAGTGCAGGCAGTAAGTCCTCCACTAGTTACTAGAGAAGAAGGAGATGAAGAAGAGTTTTATTATTATTTTTTACCTTCTGTGAAGTATCAGGCTCATGATGGAACTTTACAAGGGGTTGGTACTAAAAGTAAAGAGCCGAGTTCCTTAGGTTCAGTTTTATTTCCAAGAAATTTGCAAGAAGTATCTTTAGAATATGAAGTAGCAAGGTTTTTATATTTCAATAGTTTGTATGATCCATTAGGAGTAGGAGATTTAATACAGAATCATTTGGTATTTAGTTCAGCATTTAATAATGGAAGATATATTGGACTAAAGGATTACACTAATATCTATTATTTACTCGTGCCTGAATTTAATAATCTGAATTTAGAAAAAAAATATTTACTTTTGAGTAACTTAAAACTAATAGAACCAAATTTTGATTTGATGAGATTTGTTGCAACAAATAATGTACTCAATGAATTGGAGTTAAGTAATCCTGGAATCAAGAATCCAATTTTAGCATATTTATTTATCAATAGAGCATTTGATAGAACAGCTGAACATAGGGTCGTGCCAAAAAATGTACAAGGAAAGATAGAATTAGGTTCTGTTTATAATTCAGAAAGATATGCACTTGGAGTAAGTTTGACACTTGCAACTTTAGAATTTCAGCAGGACATAAGACTTGAGAATTATCATTATTGGTTTAGTTTTTTAGCTGCTAGAAAATTTTAGGAGGGAAACTTGTTTTTCTTTTTTTCAAAGATATTAACTATTTTTATATTTCCATTACCTTTTTGTATATTATTGGGAGTGATTCTTTCACTTACTATAAAAGGAAAAAGAAAGATAGTATATTTAACACCTTTTATGTTATTATGGTTAGCATCCTCATTTCCAGTAAGTCAATTTCTTGCAAGATCACTAGAGAGTGAATTCCCGCCAATAGAAATAGAAACATTAGATAGTGCTGATGTAATCGTTGTGCTAGGGGGAATGATTAACCCAATGAGCTATCATGAAACGAGAGTAGAGTTACTTTCATCTGCTGAAAGACTTACAGATACTATAAGAATATACAATTTGAAGAAGTCTAATAAGATATTATTTACAGGAGGATCGGGAATATTATTTCATGACGAAGTAAATGAAGCTGATTATGCAAAAAAATTTTTAATACAAATGGGAGTTAGAGAAGAGGATATAATTCTAGAGAAGCAATCTAGAAATACAAAAGAAAACGCAAGTTTGAGTAAACCAATACTAGAAAAAATAGGTGCAAAAAAGATTATACTAATTACTTCAGCTTTTCATATGAAAAGATCAAAAGAGATTTTTGATAAATTAGGATTGGAAGTAAAATTTTTCCCAACTGATTATAGAGCTTTGAAGACACATCTTAACTGGGATACTGCAATTCCTTCAGTAGGTTCATTAGAGACCACAACAATTTGCTTGAAAGAGTGGATTGGAATCATAGCTTATAGAGTGTTTAATTGAAGATGAGGTTAGAAGAACATATAGGAAAAAGGCTAGAGGAATTAGAGAAAAAAAATAGAATACGCTTTTTAAAAGAACCAAAAGGAATCGACTTTTCATCGAATGATTATTTGGGTTTAGCAAAAAATGAAAAACTCATTAGAGAATTCCAGAAGGGTTTAGAAATTTATGGATTAGGTTCAACAGCTTCAAGACTTATAAGCGGTCATAGAAAAATTTATGAGGAAGTAGAAAGAAAATTTGCTGATTGGGTGGGTGGTGAGAATAGTTTGTTTTTGGCAAATGGATATTTAGCGAACTCAGGCTTAATGGAATTATTATTAAAGCAAGATTTTGAGATATATTCTGATCGATTAAACCATGCGTCAATTCAATCAGAACTACTTAAGGCAAAAAAGAATGTTCAGTTTTATAAACATTTGGATTTAGAGGACTTAGAGAATAAATTATTAAAAAACAAAAATTCCACAAGGACAAAGTTCGTAGTATCTGAAACTGTATTTAGTATGGATGGAGATGTTTTGGATTTAAGAAGGTTAATCGAGCTTAAGAATAAATATGATTTTCATATCGTTTTAGATGAGGCTCACGCTCTCGGTGTTTTTGGCAAACAGGGCGCAGGTATTAGTAGAGAAGAAAAAATTCCAGAAAGATATTTGAAAGAAATTGATATAAGAGTTTTTACTGCGGGAAAAGCATTGGGATTGGAAGGAGCGTTTATTGTAACAACTGATTTAATGAAAAAATTTTTATTGAATAAATTGAGCACTTTTATTTATAGCACTGCTCCCATGCCTGCAATTTGCTACACAGTTAATACAGCGATAGATATTATTAAGGGTATGAATGAGGAAAGAAAACGAATTCTTACTAATTCTGAGTATTTAAGAAGTGAATTGCAAAAAAAAGAACTCAGCACACTTCAATCGAGGAGTCAAATTATCCCAATAATATTTAATGACGAATATGAGGTAATGAAAATAGCAAGAGAACTCCAAGATAAAGGTTTTGATATAAAGGGAATTCGCCCCCCAACTGTGAAGCAGTCTAGGTTAAGAATAATCATTAACTCGAGGATATCACGAGATGATATTAGTAAGTTAATAGAAAATTTTTCTTAACGTTTTGTAACCTTACGAAAATTCTAGAAGAAATATCAAAGATGAAACTTTTTTATTTTTTTCTAACATTTATAATCAGGACCGAATAATCTCATTGAATGATACTATGGTCACAGATTCATTTTATTTTAGAACTATTGCTCTTGTCCTATCTTTTCCTGTCATTGGTTTCTTTATTGTATATTTGTTTGATGTTGGAGGAAAAAATCCTTTCCCACATTTTTTTTATTTAGGTATTGAATCTACCATTCCTTTTTTGATGCTTACTGATTTTGCAACTAAATGGTTGACAAATGATTCTAAACTCAATATTGTTATAGTAATTCATGAATTTTTTACTTTTGAGCTAGATAAATAAAATGCTTGGCCTTTTTTTAGAAATCACAGCTAAATATAATCGTAGAAGAAGTCATTTCTATTTCTTTCAAATATTCACTTTGATTTTTGTAGTATGTTGGATTGGATTTACTTCTTATAAGGAACTTAAAGAAACCACTCTTCATCTTCAAGCATATCTAGGACTATTGGACTATAGTTTTGCCTATTTGAGAAATGATGATTTAGGTCAAATCCGTGAACGACTTAGAGAAAAGAATATCTATATCTGGCCCGAACAAGGAATTCTTTTAAATCCCGATAGAGGTGATGCTAAAACCAAAATTGAAAAAATCTTTGAAACGAATTATGAAGAAGAATATTCTATACTACCTGTATATGAAAAAAAATTATTAGAAACTTTTACTTTACCTACGATTGATGAAGAAATCTATAACCTAATTAAGAATAACTATATATTAAGTTCTGAACTTTATCAATTTTCTAAAAATCTTGAGAACAATCAAAAGCTTGCATACTTTTCTAAATTTTTTTCATCCAATAGATATGTTTGGAATGGTTATGATAAGTTAATTTATTTCTGCGTAATTAAAGATGGAGCAAATTATAAAGTTTTTTTTACTTCTATCTCTGACATTGCTGATAAATCTAAATTTTTTAAATCTATCTTACCATCTATTTTTATTCTAGTATCAATTGTTTTCTTTTTTATCTTTATCTTCATTTCTAATATCCGAAAACTAGAGAAAATAGAAAAGCTCAAAAACCTTATCAATTCTACCTCATCAATACCTGAACTTACAAAAATACTCCTTACAGAATTAAAAAAACAAAAAATGATTCTAAGTAGTGTAGATATCTTAGTATTGCATGGAGATAGTATTTCTATTTTTTCTGCTCAAGATAATAATGATGATATTTTCTTTGATATTCTTAATGAATCCAATCCAAATTACCCAAAAGAAATAATTCAAAAGTTAGAAGATTCAAAAGCTGATTATTATCTTGAAAATAAAGTTAGACCAGATTCTATTCACATACCAATTCGTGAACAGAATCAAGTTTATTTCTTACTCAGTATTCATTTACTTACTAAAAAAATAAACACTAGTAAAATACATTTTATTATTCAGTTTATGAACTCTATTACTATCACACTTCTGAAAATGAAAATGGAGAAGAACCGTCTCAATGAACTAGAACTAAAAGACTATAAGTCTTGGATTATCAACCAAACCTCTGAGAGTCCTTTCGATCTTTTTCAAAATATTAAAACAAGATTATTCTTAAGTTCAAATCTGAGGAAAGGAGATTTTTATCTTTCCGATATCATAGGTATCAAGTTAGATGAAAATGGTATATTTCAGCCTTTTACAGGAGAAATTCTTAATTTGACCCAAGAACAGATCAATAAAGCATTTTATTACTTGAAGCGATTTCAAGAAAATGAAAATAAAATATTTCGTGATGAAAATCAATTCATCTTTATTAAACCCATATTCTTTAAGAATATTAAAACTTATATATTCTTTTTCTTTTCTGAAAGACTGGAGTATCTTGATTATTATTTTATTGAGCTATTAGAAAGCATCTTAGGTGAGTTCAAAAAACAAATTATCTATTTCATTGAAAGAAGTTCCAGAGAAATTGTCTATTCAAAACTTTTACAACTGGGAACAGGTTTACAGCCCGAAGCAAGTGAAATCTTGAAAGAATTTTCGGAAAGTTTTTTCTATTATGAAGGCAATCATCCCTTTTTAACAAAATTAGAAATTCAAGAAAGGGTTCATATATGGAGAAATGAAAATTTACATTTTGATGCAGATGGTTATGGTATCTTAGCAGAAATCGATTTATTCAAATCCACAGAGATAAAAAAAATTCTAAGAGAAAATCAAGAAGATTTATATTCAAAAGTCATTCAACAAGTGAACTCAGAATGTTATCATAGATTTAATTCATTATTTCAAAAATTTGTAGTACAAAGTAGTGCTGGTGGAGATGGGGATGGAATAAGATTCTTTGTTAGTTCTCTAAATCATCGACAGTATGGTGACGAAAAGTTTATGCCTGGATTTCCGATCCTCGAAAAAGAACGGAAAATATATAATAACCTTTGGACTCAAGAGTTGATTCATATGTTGTACTTCATTTCTAGATTGAAGGTTCCCTTTAAGTTGGGTGGATTTTTATTAGAATCTGATCTTCCTATGAGACTATCCATAGAGAAAGGTGAAATTAAGATCCATTCCTTTCTTCAAGGATTTTTACATTATAGTAGAAGTATAAAAAATTGGAGATTAAAAAATCATAATGAATACTGGAAGTCCTCTGAAAGAGATTTTTCTCAATCGGACTATAAATTGTTTATTTCTAATAAAGAAATCTTTCAGCCTTGGGAACTTGTGTTGCCAGAATCTCTTCTCAAGAGTTCACTTGAAATACTCAATGAAGAAATATTTCAGATTGAGCCATTTTTTATTCCCTTGAATTCTAATCTAAATCCAAATCCTCGTTACTATTCTATCAAAATAAAATCTCAGGTTTCTCATTTGTTAAAAGTATTTCCTGAGCTCATTGTATTGCCAACATCTTGGACTCTAAATCTTGCACTAGTACTTACAAATGAGTTAGTGAAAATTTCAGATAAATATAAAGACGAATCTTCGGAAGCTATGTTTGATATTCTACTCAACAAACAATTTTCCACTAAAAAAGGCAAGTCCATTGATGTTAATAAAGAAGATTTACTTTCGTTCTACGAGATTATTCAATCAGGAATTAATATTCCCGGACTCTACTTTCCCTTGGAAAAAAAAGATGTTCGGGATACTACCAAAGAAGAATTTTTGAATCATATTCATTGGGTAAAAGACCATCTACTTCCTCGTTTATTTAGAAAATTTGAATATGGTAACCAAATCTATAATCTCAAGTTGGAGTCCTATATTGTGGAGGATCATGAAAAACAAAAGTATATCAATGAAATGAATCTTAAGTATAGAGAGTATTATTCATTATTTGAAAATGAAAAAACAAATTTATTTCGCTAAAAGAAGCTTTGACGACACTAAATGTTTTTGAGAATTCTTTTCTTTGTTGGTTGTTTTAGAACTTTAGTTAGTAATATAAAATATTCCTAAATGAATTAACTATAAATTTTTCTATTTAAGATTAGAAATGAATTAAGAATTAATGGTTGAAATATATTGACTCTTTAAATATCCTTGGGATAATGAATGAATCAATTGCATGAGAAATATTTGCTTTTTGCATAGTGCAAATTGAAATTAAAAAGTAATTTCTAGTGCAGATTATTGTTAGAAAATAGAATAATAAAAAATATTTGTAACCACTTCTAGTTGTTTCAGAACTAGTATAAAGGAGAACTTATGAAAAGAATTATGAGCGTAGGTCAATGCAATCCCGACCACAATGCACTAGCAAATTTTTTAACAAGTAATTTTTCGTGCGATATCATTAGAATTGATTCCACTGAAGAAGCTATGGCAGCTTTACAAAAAGACTCAGTGGACTTAGTTCTAGTAAACAGAAAGCTAGACATAGATTATACTGATGGAACAATTCTAATTGAATTGATGAAAGCAGATGAAAAACTCAAAAATATTCCTATAATGCTTGTTTCCAACTATCCCGAGGCTCAAGACGAAGCAATGAAGCTTGGAGCAATCAAAGGTTTTGGTAAATTAGAATATAGATCAGAGGAAGTCCTCCAAAGAATTGCTGGTGTATTAAATATCCTTGCAGCTAAATAAAACTAATATTTGGAATGTACTTGCAAATTGATAAAAAACTACTTAGGTCCTTCCTTAGTCTTGCATCAGCTCTAGAAGCAAAAGATGAATATACTGGTGGTCACCTATGGAGAGTTTCTCAATTTGCAAGAATGATCGGGGAGAAGATTGGATTTTCAAAAGAAGAATTATTTTCTGTTTCAATTGGTGGTTTTTTGCATGATCTTGGAAAAATTCTTATGCCAGATTCTATTTTATTTAAAAGAGATGAGTTAGATGCTTCTGAATATGAGATTATTAGAACTCATGCTAAAATTGGGAGTGATTTAATTGCTGAGCATCCTCTTTCGGTATTAGCCTCAGATGTTATCTTACACCATCATGAAAATTTTAATGGAACAGGATATCCTGATCAGTTATTTGAAACGGAAATACAATTGAATACTAGAATTGTCGGAATCGCTGATGCATTTGATGCAATGACTAGCACTCGTCCTTATAGAAAAGGGATAGATTTAGATAAAGCTTTCTCTATCTTGGAAAGAGAAAAGGATAGGCAATTTGACGGGAAGTTAGTCGAAAGATTTTTACAAATTCCCAGAGAAAAAATTCTTGCAGTTGTTAGTCACTCCGAACCAGGAATTCCACTTTTAGTATGTAGCTATTGTGCAACACCAATTGTTGTTCAGAAAAAAGATGAAGATGGGGACTCTATCAGTTGTAGAGCATGTGGAAGGAAACATCGAATTCATAAATATCAAGATTCTATTGAATTAGAATCATTAAATAATTTTGCGAATACAAATGAAAGAATTCCAAAGCTAGAAATGAGTGCAATTGAATTCATTGTTCAAGATGCACCATCCAAAGTTTATATAGGAGATTATGGATATCAAAGATGAAAAAAAATAAAACGATAAAAAAGATTGGTATAGTAACTTTCATTTTATTGGTTGTTGCAAGCTACTATTATTTTGATTTAGGTAAATTTATTACATTTGAAAACCTAAAGATGCAACAAAAAACTCTAACTGAATTCACTAAAGACAATCTACTATATAGCTCTTTAATCTATCTTAGTATATATATAATTTCAGTTGCATTTAGTTTTCCCGGTGCTTCTATTCTCACTCTAGCGGGAGGAACTATTTTTGGATTATGGTTAGGGACTTTGCTTGTTTCCTTTGCAAGCACAATAGGTGCTTCCTTGAATTTTTTATTTTCCAGATTTTTACTGAAGGATTATCTTGAAAAAAAATTTCCTGCAAAAATAAAAGAGATCAACAAAGGTATCCAAGAAGATGGTGCATTCTATCTATTCACTTTGAGAATGGTTCCTATCTTTCCATTCTTTCTAATCAATTTACTGATGGGGCTAACTAGTTTTCCTCTCTGGAAATACTTCTATATAAGTCAAATTGGAATGCTTGCAGGAACCATTGTTTATGTTAATGCTGGAACCCAACTCGCAAACATTAACTCTATAAAGAGTATATTTTCTTTGGAAATTTTAATCTCTCTATCCCTTCTTGGAGTATTGCCAATTTTTACGAAATCATTGGTTGATTATATTAAATCACAGAAGTATTTGCGAAGATATAAAAAGCCTAAAAAATTTGATTACAATCTAATCAGTATTGGTGCAGGTTCAGCAGGACTAGTCACTGCCTACATTGCTGCTGCTGTGAAGTCTAAAGTTGCGTTAATTGAAAAACATAAAATGGGTGGAGACTGTTTGAATTATGGTTGTGTTCCCTCTAAGGCATTGATCTCCACTGCAAAAAAAGTAAAGCTCACTAAAACAGCCTTAGAGTTTGGATTAGACTCAGCTTCTATAAAATTTGATTTTTCTAAGATTATGAATCGTGTAAGTTCTGTTATCCAAAAAATAGAACCACATGATTCTATTGAACGTTATACGAAATTGGGAGTAGAATGCTTTTCTGGAAATGCAAAAATTTTGAGTCCCTATGAAGTTGAGATCAATGGAAAAATCTTAACAACAAAAAACATTGTCCTTGCTACTGGTGCAGAGCCTCTAGTTCCTCCGATTCCCGGTTTAGAAAAGATAAACTATCTAACATCCGAAAATCTATGGGATATACGAAACCTTCCTAAACGACTTGTGATTCTTGGTGGAGGACCGATTGGTTGTGAACTAGCACAAGCGTTCTCAAGACTTGGATCAGAAGTTACAATTATCGAAATGGCTCCATCTTTATTAGTCAGAGAAGATGAGATAGTATTCAACTTAATGACTAAAGTGTTTGAGTCAGAGAAGATTAAAATTCTTACAAAGCATAAAGCAGAATCAGTTCATCTTGATGGAAATAAAAAATTTATTAGATGTAAAAAAGACGATCAGTCTGTTGATGTGGAATTTGATGAAGTACTGGTTGCGTTAGGTAGAAGAGCAAGAACCAAAGGTTTTGGGCTGGAAGAAATGGAAATTCAAATCAATCAGAATGGAACTATTCAAGTAGATGAATACTTGCGAACTAATTATCCAAACATTTATGCTTGTGGTGATGTTGTTGGTCCTTACCAGTTCACTCATGTTGCTGCTCATCAGGCTTGGTATGCAAGTGTAAATGCACTCTTTAGTCCTTTCAAAAAATTTAAAGTGGACTATCGAGTCATTCCTTGGACTACTTTTACCGATCCTGAAGTTGCTAGAGTGGGACTCAGTGAAAAGGATGCAATTGCAGCAGGATTAGATTTTGAAGTTTCTCATTTTGAAATGGAAGAATTAGATAGAGCGATTGCAGATGGCGAAACCAAAGGATTTATCAGAGTCATCACTCCCAAAGGAAAAGATAAAATCTTAGGAGTAACCATTGTTTCGGCTAACGCTGGTGAGTTGCTCGCAGAATATGTTCTAGCGATGAAACACAATCTAGGATTAAATAAAATCTTAGGAACAATTCATTCTTATCCAACCATGAGTGAAGCAAATAAGTATGTTGCAGGTGTTTGGAAAAAAGCCAATGCACCACAAAAACTTTTGGAGTATGTTCAAAAATTTCATACTTGGAGAAGGAATTAACTAACTACTGTAAAGCTTTGATGAAGATAATCAATTCTAAGAAGAAATGCTCATTACATAAATTATGTTAAGCATAATCATTCCTACTGATAGTAATGAACCCAATTCATATTTTCATAAAACATTGGAGTCGTTCTCACTCAAGGATGATTTAGAAATAATTTTTATAAGCAAGTCTGAAGCTAATACTAGAGCAGAAAGATTGAATCTTGGATTTCATTGTGCTAAAGGGAAAATCATTCTATTTCATCATCCAAGAAGTTTTATAGAAAAAGAGGGAATCAATTATCTTATAGAACTTAGTAAAACCCAGAATAAAGAGAATATTTGGGGAGGATTTACCCATAAATTTGATCAGGATCATTATCTACTTAGATTTACTTCATGGTATTCCAATACTATCAGAGCAAGACTTAAAGGAATTTTGTATTTAGATCATTGTATTTTTTTTGATAGATCCTTGTGGAAACGAGATCTACCAAATATAGAAATTTTTGAGGATACAATATTGAGTAACTATCTAAGAGAAACTTGCACTCCAATAATTCTTCCCTATATCAGCGAAACCTCTTCCATCCGATTTCAAAAAAATGGAATATGGAAACAATCTATCTTAAACCAAATCTTAAAGATTGGATACTATACTAAGTTTAATCCATCCATCATGAATAGAATTTATGAAAAAAATCTTGGACTTAATAATGACTATAAAGCAAAACTCACTCAAGAGAATAAAAACCAATAATTAATTTTATTCTCTTTTAGCAAAAGTTGAGCTATAGATGGATACTGAAAAAGGAATAATATAGGTCACAAGAATTTTAGCGATTCTAGATAATTCGAAGTTTCCAGAAAGAAACATATCATAATGGTTTATTAGGGCAAGAATAGTTCCTACTATGCATGAAATTTTTAAAGCAAGAATGATATTAGTTTTTTTGATTCGATTCATATCATTATAAGTTTATATTTCTTGTAGATTTAATATCAATCATTAAATTAGCCTCTAACGATCAACTAAGTATATACTATTTTCTTAGATCAAACTCATTTTAATCAATTCTTGGGGCGTCTTTTCCCGCTCTCAGCTTCAGTCAATAAATTTCACACTTCAGTATATTCTGTACATCGCTCTTCGAAAGAAATTTATTGACCACGCTTCGATCGGGGACGCATGGGCTTTGTTGTTTACATAGTAGTGTTCCAATGTAGTTGGTGTTGTCGTGTGAATCTTTCAAACCTACTTTGGTTGCTCTAATAGAGGAGTTTTGTCCTAGTTGTCAAGGCTTTTCCGTGGTTGGTGCTTTGTAATAACTGTTTTTTTGAAATTTCTTGACTATGTAATAACTAAAATCAGGTTTTTTGTAATAACTGTTAGTCATTCAATAATTTATTTTGTAATAACTATTTTTTTGACGAACAAACAAAAAAGTCTTTACGCCTAAAGACCTTTTTCTCTCCCAGAGCGAAAACGTTGAATCAAACACGATCAGATGATACACTACTAATAGGAATGCGGCAGGGATAGAGGCGATATGCCCAAAATTTCTGTAAGAAATTTTGTATCTGCAAGCCTTCCGCCTGATGGCTATCGGCTTTCGATGCTCAAAAAATTTTGGTCACTGAGTAACTGAAAGCGTACCGAAGTGCAAAATTTCTTGACCGAAGCCGAAAGCCCGTAGCCGCCCTAAAATTTTTTTCACCCCATCTTGTCACATCCCCTGTTTACTTTGTATAATTTAATAGGAGTTAGAAATATGAATACAAATTATACAATAGAGTGGGCACCATTTGAGCTTACAGAAAACGCAAAGCAAACTGAGTTTCTTGCTGCATCAGAAATTTTGCAGTCAGAGTTTTTAGATAAGCAGGAAGGATTTATTAGAAGAGAACTATTGCATCTAGAAGGTAGAAAATGGGTTGACTTGGTTTATTGGAAAAACCAAGAATTAGCACATAAAGCAATGGAGAATTCTATGAATCATCCTGTTTGCCAAAACTACTTTCATTTCATGGTACCATTTGATCCAGAGAGTAGTGCAGGAGTCCTTCATTTGACTCAGAAAGAAATTTATAAAGGTAAAGGAGTTAGTAATGATTAATAATGAAGAAGTGAATGAACTGATTCGAAAAACTCTTTCGGGTAACGCTGAATCGCTAAATCAACTTTTAAAAATTCATCAAGATTATATCTATAATATCTGCAGATCCATGTATCTTAATCCAATGGATAGCGAAGATGTAACCCAAGAAATTTTGATAAAGATTATTTCTAATCTATCAAAATTTGATGAAACCAAATCCCAATTCTCTACTTGGATTTATAGAATCACTGTGAATCATGTATTGAATGTAAAGAAGCAGAGATTGGAAGAGTTGACTAGTGATTTTGATGCCTATGGAAAAGATCTAGATAGCATTCCCCTAGAAGATTTTCAAAAAGAAGAACTATCACGTCCTGAGACTAAGTTACTCATTGAAGAAGCAAGAATTGGTTGTTCTGTTGGCATGTTGTTATGTTTAGATCGGGAGCAAAGGATTGTGTTTGTGCTTGGTGAGATCATGAGAATGAATCATAAACTTGCAGCGGAAATCTTGGAAATTAGTCCTGAGAATTATAGGCAAAAACTCTCTCGTGCTAGAAAGGATCTATTCAATTTTATGGAGAATCAATGTGGACTCATCAATCAATCCAATCCTTGTCGTTGTGCTAAAAAAACAATTGGCTTTATCAAAAAAGGATATGTTGATAAAAACAATCTAAAGTTTGCAAATGAGCACTTAAAAAAAATCAAGGAATTTGCTGAAAAACAAGATTGTATAGAAGATGAGTTTTATGAAAAGGGTTATGATACAATTTACGATGAAAATCCTTTTTATGAAACCCCAAAAAAAGTATTGGAGAAAATTCTTTTGAGTCTAGAGCCAGAGTTCATTAAGAATTAAATTCATGGAACCAATCAAGTGTTTTAGTTTGGATTTTTTCTAAACTAGAATGCTTGAAAAAATTTTAAGATGTTAAAACATATGATTCAATCTCAGCTAAACCAAATAAACTATCCATTATGCCCGAACCATTAAAAAACCTATATTCAAAAAATTTCATTGAAACGCTTGCAACTGATATTTCTAAAGTTTATTCTCAGTTTAATTCAAAAGAATTTATAACGAATGTCTTAGAACAAGGATGGAAAGATAAAGAGCTCAAAGAAAGAATGCGTCATATCACCATTTGTTTAAAGAAATTTCTTCCCGAAGATTATACTAAAGCAGTTTCAATTCTTGTTAAAACTACAAAGCTACATCGCAAAAAAACTGCTCTAACTGAAAAGATTGATTTTTGTGATCTAGTATTTCCCGATTTTGTGGAAGTGTATGGACTGGATGATTATGAAGTTTCTATTCCTGCATTAGAAGAATTCACGAAAATTTCTAGTTCAGAGTCAGCCATTCGTCATTTTATCATTCGATATCCCGAAAAAACAATGAAACAAATGTTATTTTGGGCTAAAAATCCAAACCATAAGGTACGAAGGCTTGCTTCAGAAGGTTCTAGACCAAGACTTCCTTGGACGATTGCGCTTAACGCTTATAAAAAAGATCCTACACCAATTCTGCCTATATTAGAGATTCTAAAAGAAGATAGTTCTTTGTATGTTAGGAGAAGTGTTGCAAATAATCTAAACGATATCTCCAAAGATAATCCTGAAATTGTTCTTCAACTTGCACAAAAATGGATTGGGAAAAACGAAGATACAAATTGGATTCTAAAACATGCGTGCAGAGGTTTGCTTAAAAAAGGAAATCCAACAGCTTTAAAGATTTTTGGCTTCAATGTTGAAGCAAAAAAAATTGAAGTTAATCATCTGAGTTTAAAAAAAGACAAGATCAAGATTGGAGAAACTTTATTCTTTAGTTTTGATTTATTTCTAAAAGAAAAAAAAGGAAAAAAGCTCAGACTTGAATATGCAATTGATTATGTAAAATCTAATGGT
This sequence comes from Leptospiraceae bacterium, assembly GCA_033762425.1. Lineage (GTDB taxonomy): Bacteria > Spirochaetota > Leptospiria > Leptospirales > Leptospiraceae > JANRLP01. The sequence goes on along the minus strand of JANRLP010000048.1, from coordinate 43,979 downwards.
AAACTTTCCCGAAAGGTTTTTATCTTAACTGAGAAAGAATTTCAACCTGAAACAAACTATTCTTTCCATCGTAAACAATCCTTTAGAGATATGACCACAAGAGTTCATTATACGGGCACTCATTCATTGACAATTTTAATTAATGGTTTAGAATACCAATCTATACAATTCGAGGTGATTCGTTGATGTTAAGGGAGAATAATAATCATTTTTCATTTTCTTTTATAATGAATCAATTATTTTCGATGATAAAAATTAGGAGAATTTTCCATGGCACATGATGAGCATCTAGCTCTAAGAATTAAATCTGAATTGAATAAGAAAAAAATTTCTTTTGAAGAAAAGAAAATGATGGGTGGTCTATGCTTTATGGTAGATGATAAAATGTGCATTGGAATTGTAAAAGATAAGCTCATGGCAAGAATTGATCCTGAAATTTATGAAAAGACTCTAAAGCAAAAAGGTTGTCATGAAATGGACTTCACAGGAAAACCAATGAAAGGTTTTGTATTTGTAGATCAAAATGTAATTGAATCTAGCAAAGAATTATCTTATTGGGTAGGCTTATGTTTAGACTTTAATCCAAAAGCAAAACGTAGTAAAAAGAAAAAAGCTTAGTACATTATTCTATCTTACTTTTATTCAATATACCTAAATAATATCGTTATACGAGATTATTTTATCTCTTGTTAATAATGATAAAATCTTTTTCCTACTTGTTTCTATATGTTATCTTATAAACGAAGAATCAAAATTTAAAATTTTTAATTACTAATTGAAGTAATTTTTTCTTTAAAAATTTTTCCTATTAAATAAAAATGAATTCTTATTTAATATAACTATCTTATTTTGTGTGTAAAAAGGTACGTCTAAAAATATAATGCATGATCAACTAACATTAATTACTACTGTTTCCTTTAGCTTTCTATTTGCATTGATTTTTGGTTTCATTGCATCTAAGTTAAAACTACCCGCCTTAGTTGGGTATTTGGTTGCGGGAATTTGTGTTGGACCAGCAACTCCAGGTTTTGTTGCTGATATAGTCCTTTCCAGTCAGCTAGCAGAAATTGGGGTAATGTTATTGATGTTTGGAGTAGGATTACATTTCTCTATAGAAGATCTTTTAGCTGTGAAAAAGATCGCTTTACCAGGTGCAATACTTAGAATTATAGGAACCACTATCTTAACTATTTTTTTAACACAGTTTTGGGGATGGTCAATTGGTGAAGCTGTGGTTTTAGGAATCTCAATTTCTGTTGCTAGTACTGTGGTGTTATTAAAAGCTTTAGAAAATCGTGGCTTATTGGAATCTGTAAATGGAAAAATAGCAATTGGATGGGTGGTAGTTGAAGATTTAGCAACCGTACTCATCCTCGTACTACTTCCTCCACTTTCTGGTGCTCTCGGTGGTGTTCACCAAGCAAGCTCAGAAGGCTCTTCAATCATTGTAACACTAGCTATAACACTTGGAAAAGTTTCTGTATTTATTCTATTAATGATGCTCATTGGAAAACGTATCTTTCCTTGGTTACTTTGGCAAGTTGCAAAGACGGGATCTAGAGAATTGTTTACGTTGTGCGTCATTGCTGCAGCTGTTGGAATTGCCTATGGTTCTGCTTCTTTATTTGGAATTTCTTTTGCATTAGGTGCTTTTTTTGCAGGATTAATTTTACAAGAATCTAATTTAAGCTATAGAGCTGCTGAAGAGTCTTTGCCTCTAAGAGATGCGTTTTCAGTATTGTTTTTTGTTTCTGTCGGAATGTTATTTCAACCTATGATATTAATCAATGAACCTGTAAAAGTATTAGTTGTTGTAACAATTATTATTTTTGGAAAATCTTTATTTGTTTTTTTATTGATAATATTTTATCGTTATCCTTTAAACACAGCACTAACAGTAGCAGTTAGTCTTGCACAAATTGGTGAGTTTTCTTTTATACTAGCAAGTATTGGAGTTTCCTTAAAATTACTTTCTATTGAAGGACAAAACCTAATTTTAGCTGGTTCCTTAATTTCTATAACTTTAAATTCTTTACTTTTTAATGCTATTGAACCAATCCAAGTTTGGATTCGTAAAAGATCAAAAATTGCAAGAATCTTTGAAAAGAATAATGATCCACTTTCTGAATTACCAATGAGTTTTGATTCAGAACATTTAACAGGTCATGTAGTTTTAGTTGGATATGGAAGAGTGGGAAGAAGAATTGTGGATGCACTGATAAACGCTGGGGCTAGATTTGTGATTGCTGAACAGAATCGTGAGCTTGTAGAAGAATTACGTGAAAAAGGATTTGCAGCGGTGTATGGGGATGCAACAGAACCTGCTGTCTTAGTCCAAGCACATGTTGCTCGTGCACATTTATTAGTGATTGCAACACCAAATACTTTTCAAGTTAGACAAATTATTGAAATCGCAAGAACTCTAAATCCTAAGATTGAAACTGTTGTTCGAACTCATAGTGAAGAAGAGACTAAACTTTTACAAGAAGAGAACGCAGGAAAAATTTTTATGGGAGAGCATGAACTTGCAAATAGCATGTCTCATTATATATTACTAAAACTTTTTGGTGGAACTAGAAACAAAAAAGAGTAATTTGTGATGACGAAAATGATGAAACTTACCTATTAGAAAAATCTAATGAATTAATCAAGGAATAAGGATTCCTTATCTTCTCTGGAAACTTCTTTTAGTGCCCGAATAAGATTTTCAATCTTACTAATATCTTTGTGAGTAGGATCAATTTGAATACATTCAAGTAAAATCTCTTCCGCTCTGATTAAATTTCCTAGTTCAATATGAGTTCTTGTTAAATTGAATAAGTTCTTTAAATTCTCTGGTTCTCTTAATCTCATTCTTTCTAAATAATATGCAGATTTAGCATAATTTTGAGTTTTACGATATAAATAACCTAATGTAAATAGGACCTCTGAATCCCAAGGAGCAGTCTCTAGATATTCTTCTGCAAATGCAATCGCAGTTAGAAAGTTCTTACTATCGTATTGCGACTTAATTTCTTTTTTTAATTCACTTTTGTCGGGAATAGTCAAATTGGACTGAATTCTAATTAAAGAATAATCATCTGTTATGACTCCTCTTTCTAGAGTCTTTTTATAAATTTTATCTAAATCACCTTCAGCTTCTTTAACAATATTCAAAAACTCTCTTTCATCTGAATTTCTTTCTAATGAGTTAGAATCTTCAGTTTCATTTAAATTTGCAAAATCATCTCTACCGTCTGAACCAATGATAACAATATCATTTTGTTGTAATTTCAACATACTTATAAATATTTTTTTTGAATTCATGGGACTTCCCAATTTGTAAAAATGAGTTTTTGACTCAATAAATTCACAAATCCCATCTCTATATAATACAATCCAAGGATGTTCAGCATTCAAATAATACATGAGTCCTGTATCTTCTTCAATTAAACCTAGCACTGTAGATACTAACATGCTTCCTTCAAATGCTAAAAATATTTTATGAAGTTCTAAGAAAGTATTTTTTAACCAACGTTCAGGAGAAGAATCTTTTTGATTGATGATTTGGTTTGTTCTTTGGATAATTGAATAAAAAACAGATCCAAATACTATTGCTCCACCTGCACCTTGAAGTGATTTACCCATTGCATCTGAATTACAAAATACAATATATTTTTTATGATTTAATTCAAGATTTTGTATGGAACATAAATCACCACCTATTTCAAGTTCTTTATCATGAAACATAAATTTCTTTTTCTGATTAATAAAAAAATCGACCTTAAAATTTTTTGAATCAGATATATTCGTAACAAATGGTTCAATAAGCAATGAAGTTAAAAAATAATCACCATCTTGTTTCACTTTTAGTTTATTAACTGTATCTAATGAATTTTTCAATTCTTCTGTTCGTTTTTCAACTTTTTGTTCTAAGCCATGAGAATACTCTTCCAGTTTTATCTTAGCATCTTTTATAGCTTGAACCATTGTATTGAAAGATGAAGCTAAGAATCCAATTTCATCTTGAACCTGAACTTCAACTTCAACATCTAAATCTCCTCTTCTTATTTTTTTTAATCCATTTAATAGATTCATCAAGGGATTGATCAATGCTTTAGATAAAAATATAGGTACGCCCAATACAAATATCAAAATTCCTGTAGTTAATAAATAGAATAGTTTGATTCCAATAGAATGAATATACTCTCTATAGCCGATATATGTAAAACCAACCTCATAAAATTTATTGGTTTTAGCATGAAAATAGTTATAACAATAAAATTTTTCCTTGTTTAAAGAATTCACTCTATATTTTCTTTGATCTAAAGTTTTGGGTAAAGAAATAATTCTCAAAATTTCATTTTTTAGTTCTTTACCTTCTAGTGAACTTGATTTTAATTCTGATTCAATGATATCTTTGAAAGGCTTAAATTCAATGGACTCTTGATTTAAAAATTTCTCTAAATGGATTCTGAAATTTTCATTAGACATTTCTTTAATTTTAGTTTCTCTAATATAAATATAATTCTTTTTACTTTCGATTTGCGATAGTATAGTTTGGTTATTTAGTTCAGAAATTTTTGGCAATATGAAATTTTGAAATCCTAGTGTATATTTATTTTCTTTTAAAATTGAAGTTTTGATAAATTCTTTTTTATTTTCTTCTGTTTTTGCATTTAAGAGTTGTGTTATGTAATAGGTTTTAATTCTTTCATGAGTATAAGAATCATCAAACTTAATTTTATTTTCTAAATCATTCATAAAAAGAGTATTATTATTTATTAGATCAACTTCTAGAATATAAGCTAGATCATTCGTTTGTATCTCAGAATCTATAATCTGTTTTAGTTCACTTACATGAATCTTATTATAGGATTCTTCTCTTTCATGAAAAACAATATTAGCTATTATATTAAAAATCAAAACAAAAGTTAAAAATCCTACACTTACAATTTTAAATATAAATGTTGTTCTATCAGTTGTATTATTGATAAATAATATCATGATGATAAAAAATCCAATTAAAGTTATTACAATAAAATAACTCATAAAAACTGATCGAGTTATAATTCCATATTTGTTTAAGAAATTTATAATTGCTGGGATTAATCCAATACAACTCAAAGCAATAAAGGATAAGATATATGTATTTCTTTGTTTACCTTTAAACTTTATAATTGCAAATACATTATAACTTATATAATTAAATACAAGTAATAGCATAATTGCACCAGAGATTTTATAAAATAATGGATCTAAGGTTTCATAATAATGTGAATCAGGGTTGAATTCAACTTTCCAAAAAAGGAATCCATAAAAAACATCATATAACATTAAGATGATTCCAATCGTTAAAAATATTCTAAAAGAGTATTTATACAATCTGGGATAATGGAGTTCAGGGAAATTATATATTAGTTTTAAATAATATACATGTACTAAAAAAGCTGATGAATAAGTTATGATCCTTCCAATACCAGATTCTTGTAATAATGAATGAGAAAATATATAGCCAATACAGGATATTAAGGATGCAAAGCTAATTATCAATAAATTATTTGCAAATTCAGATCTATTGGATAACCTGAATAAAAAAATCGCACATAAACTCCATTGAAAACAGGAAATAATCGTTGCGATTCCATAATAATTTAAGTAGAATTGATTAAAGAATTCCATGCAAATGAATACTTGCTAATATTTAAATTTTATGGAAAGTAAATAATAAATTTATTAATAAATTTGGTAACTAACGTTACAAGCGACCAAAATCTAATTGACACTTTGCTATTAATTTCACCAGCACTTCTGTTTCTTATTCACAGATTGCTAAAACTATATTTTCTTGAATTAGTTTTTACAAATTTAAATACATTAACATTTCTATTCATTCTTTGCTACCTTTTTGATTCCGTTTGCATCCAAAGGACCCCAATGACCGGGATAAAAAACCAGATATCCGTCGTTAACTAATTTTAAAAGTTCCACATGGGCTTTATCAAAATCGTCCATAAAAAAATGTTCTGTTGCGGAATGTGTATTTCCTAAAGAACCTCGAATCAAATCTCCAACAAAAGCTTCTTTAGTTTCAAGTAGTACAACCAAGGAACCAGGAGTATGACTAGATACTGGAACAACTTTCCCCTCAATTCCATAACTCTCCAAAGAGAGTGGATCCTTAACATATATATCTGCTGTAAAGGTAGGAAATTTTGGTTCAATAAACCAACTTACTAGGATTGCAAAAAGTCCTCTGGAATTTAATACATCAGGATTTTTGCCCGACTCATGCATACTCTTATCCCCAAGTCCCGCCATGATGGGAATATTGTATTTGGTCTGAAGAAATTTTGAATTACCTCCATGGTCTGCATGTCCATGAGTGATTATGTTGACTAAGATATTCTCTGGACTCACTCCTAGTTTTTTTAATCTTGGGATTAGGTCTTTTTCATCAGCATCATCTCCATTATCAATCAGAATCCACTTACCAGTTTTAGTGGAAGGCACTAGATATAGATTTGCAATTCCAGTATCTATCTTAACTACTTTGGAACTGCTTACAATAGTTGAAGCGGACGGATCTAGACTTTTACAAAATAGATTCAAACAGATAATTGCTAAAAGGAATTTTGGTTTGATATTCATAGGATGAGTAAAAAACTTATTTTTTTATAGTCAATCAAAAATATATACTAATATCGTAGTCCGATACCAAGATTACTAATTTTTTGGGCTACTTCTTCCACTTCCTCTTGATGAGAATTGGTATTTCTTCGATTATAAGAACTAGATTATTCCCCTAAATTACCACCTCTAAGTCCATAACCCATGCCTTGGTTGTTGTAGTTAAGTCCTCCACCAAAACACCAAATAAAAACAGACGCACCTACATTATTTTTTTCTACTCCTAATGTAAACACATCCCGTAAATCATTCACTCTATGTCGAGTGTATTCATCTAGTGAAGAACAATGCAAGAGTGATAGAATCAGTATTATACGAAGAAAAATCAATGGGAAGCTCCATGAATTTTCATTCTCAAAGGATTATCTGGATTAGGAAAAATTAGAGTAGGGTTCGATCGTTCGGATTTTTTTGATACGTAGTATCGAGTTATAATAGCAATTTCTAAGTTCACTACTATTAGACTTACTAAAATTATTACTGTAGTTTTATTTTTTATTAACCTAAAATTTCTATTAAAGAAATTTTAGAATTGAATATTGAAATTTCTTCTGTAAATGAAAAGATTTTTTTATCAGAGTATGAATCTGATTTTGGTTGAGTGTAAACTTCCAGAGATTTATTTGCTACATCTACAATCCAGTATTCTTCTACTAGACCTTTAGCATAAGTCTTAGCCTTTTCTCGATCATAAGATAGAGAACTAATAGCAATTTCAATAACAAGTCTTGCCGTTTTAGGTTTAGAATTTCGATAGTCTTGGATTTTTCCTTTGATAACCGAAATATCTGGTTCTAATTCAGAATCAGAAAATAGAATTCCTTTCTCTGAACGAATAAAAAAATCAGTTGGTAAAATTTTCTGAATCTCTTCAAAAAAAACTTGGGAATAGAAATCATGCTCATTACTTTTAGTCATTTTATCAATAATAACTCCTTCTAATAATTCTGTTTTTTCATAATGAAATGGATTTTCTCTGCAAAGAAGTGCATAGTCATTAACAGTGATTTTAGTTAGTTGGATATTTGAAATTTCTAATAAACCAATACTCATAGCTCTAAATTAGTCTAGCGTTTTTATAGTTCAAGTCTTTTTAAATTTATTTTCTAGTATAATTAACGTGAGTTTGGTATAGGGACTTTATCCTAGGAGGAAACCTTGAGCATACTAATGATTATTTCTATGCTTTTTTATTATATAGAACTCAGTTTACTAACTCTTGGGCGTCTTTTCCCGCTCTCAGCTTCGGTCAATAAATTTCGCACTTCGTTATGAAATTTATTGACCACGCTTCGATCGGGGACGCAGGCTTTGTCGTTTACATTGCATGGGTTTTAGTGCAATTGCTCTATCCATGTGAATTTTACTTTGTATTGCTGACTTTTCTCTTGTTGCTCTAGTTGCAAGGGATTTTCCGTGGTTGGTGCTTTGTAATAACTATTAGCAGTTCAATAATTTATTTTGTAATAACTGTTTTTTTGAAATTTATTGACTATGTAATAACTATTACTTATTCAATAATTTATTTTGTAATAATTGTTTGTTTGGCAAACACACAAAAATGTCTTTACGCCTAAAGACCATTTTCTCTACCAGAGCGAAAACGTTGAATCAAACACGATCAGATAATACTCAGATTTCTAATCTAGCTAAAGCTAGATACCAAATCTAATCAATAAAGACAAGCCTGCCGCTGTCTTTTTGCTTACGCAAAAAATTCACAAGCAGTTATTATCAAAAATGATATAAACCAATGAATAATTACTTCATTTTTAATTACATTAGAAATCTGGGTAATACACTACTAATACAAGATACGAGAACTATTACAGGACAATTCATACAAAGTAGAGGGAACTCTTATTTTCACGCTGAACATGGGAACTAACGCTTTGGAATGCGACAGGGATTGAGGTGATATGCCCAAAATTTCTGTAAGAAATTTTGTATCTGCAAGCATTCCGCCTGATGGCTATCGGCTTTCGATGGTCAAAAAATTTTAGTCACTGACTGAAGCCGAAAGCCCGGCAGTCGCCCAACTTAAATTAATAATCCTTTTATACTTTCTTGCTTTATCGAACTCTAGTATAATTAGCCTAGATTCTTTTTCTTTTTAAATCTCTAAAGAAAAATCTAGCGGGATGGATATTGGAATGAACTGAATTTGGAATCGGAGAGTTTTTACCATAAACAAGGGAAGCAATATGTTCTCCTAGAATACCGGAAAACAGAACACCTCTTGAACCAAGTCCAGTAAGTAAGTATAGTCCATCTAAGATTGGTAACATCTCGTTATATTTGAAATTTGTTTTCCAAATCTCCTGAAATTTATTTTTGATTTCTTTTTCATCATAAATCCTGCCCGCTATGGGAAGATGATCGGGGGTGGTTGCTCTAAATCCAATTCTCTCAGAAAGAATATCGCCTAATGTTTTTTCTGTAAAAAACTTTTGATGTCTTTCTTTTAATAAATTGCTTAACTTAGCGGAGGGTTCCTCGGATTCTTCACGGTCATAGGTCGCACCAAGTAAAACTGAGTCTTCTAGTGGAATTTGGTAACCTGTATCAAATATGATTACATTCTTTTCAAAATTCTGATCTTTGAATTCTGTTACCTGACCTCTAAAACTTCTGATAGGCAATTTAAAATAATCACTATAAATCTGTTCAATAGAACTTGCAAAAACAATCTGTTCATAAACTTTTTTACCCTTGTTGGAAACTAGCTCCCATTCATTTTCAAGTTTTTTTATGCTTAAAATTTCAGTTTCAAAAAAGGTTTCTAGTTTTGGAATCGTTTCCAGTCTTGCTTTCACCAAAGAAATTGGATTTAGCCAACCTGAATTTGGATAAAAAACAGAAAAGTATTTCGAGTCTTTGTTACTTTCTTTTATATAAGCGATTTCAGAATCCCAATGATGTGATTCTATTCCTTTTTGAATTCTATCTTTTTCTTCAATTAAATAGTATTCTTCTACACCTGTTTTTTGAAATTCTAAATTTTTATCTTTTTTTAAAATTTCTACTTCATCTAATAAATCATAGTAAGAAATTTCACCTAACGTCGAAAGTGGTGTTCTGTCTATTGAATGAATAGGAGAAAAAATAGCAGCCTTATTTCCTGAAGCTGCCATTGCATAACTATTTTTTTTATCATATAAATCAATTGAATATCCTAATCTTGCTAGACGATAAGCGACACTAGAACCAGCTAGTCCCGCTCCAATAATTGCTATTTTTTTTGTATGATTTCTTTTTGAATATTCTTTACTAAGTATATTACTTCTATTTAATTTATTCTTCAACTTTCCACTTAACATTCCTTTTTTTTTGCCAAAACCTTTACTTTCTTTCCATTCAAACCCTGACTCTGTTAGAGCATCTTTTACCGATCGGGATACTGAATAAGTTGCAAAGCTGGAATTTTCTTTCCCAATCCTTGCTAACTCAAAAAAAATTTCTTTATTCCAGAGTTCAGGATTTTTGGAAGGTGAGAATCCATCTAAGTAGAAACAATCAATTTCAGTTTCAAGTTCTTTGAGATTTGTAAGTGCATCTCCCTTTAAGATTTGTAAGTTTACCCCAAATTCTGGAAAATGAACTTCAATATATCTTGGATTTAAGTCTTTATACTTTTGAAAAAAATTATCAGTATAAACTTCGATTTCAGGAAAATCGTTTAAAACTTCTCGATGAGTTTTTTCATCTAGTAAATATTTTTCGCAACTAATATAGTTTAGTTTTGAATCTTGTTTTCGATTTTTTGCAAAGAGTTCTAAGGTTGTAAAAAAGTTTAGTCCCGCCCCAAACCCAAGTTCTAAGATAGAAAAATTTTTTTCACTCTTAAATTTATTTTCTAAATCATTTCCTTCAAGAAAAATATATTTCTTCTCCTCTAGCCCTCCTTCAGTTGACCAATAAATATCTTGGAATACCTCTGAAAAAAGTTCGCCTTTTTTAGGTCTCTTAAAAATCATAGAGCCAGTTTGAGATTAATTTTATATATGTCTTTTCTTTTATTCTCTTGTTCGATTTTGGATCCACCAAGCTATTCAAAATCTGCAGAAGAAACAGTCCGATTTTGTCTTTGGAAGATGGACGATAGTGTTTTTGAATTTATTGAAAAAAGAGAATCTCATTTCCAAGATTTTTTAAGCGAGTGTGAGATGATTTTTTTTTCTGAGATTAAATCTGAAGATTTAAAGTCTAAGATTGAAGCTTCCATTTTAAAGAACTCATCTCCGTTTACTTGTGAGGATCAGCTTGGAAAAAAATTTTTAACTTGCATGAAAGAAGAAATTTTTTCTAACTCTAAACCTATTGAACTAAAAATACTAGGAACAGAAGCAAGTTTTTTTCATTATTTTGTGAACTATAGAAAGAAAGTTCTACTCACTAATTTTGAAATTCTAGAGTATGATAATCATCTACTCTCCATGTTTGAAGAATATTTTAAACAAGTGAATCAAAGATATAGTGATTCCAGATTTTTATTTTTTGGGTTTACTAAAGATAAAAATTTTATTGATAAGAATCCAACTTATTTGCTAAAAGATCACTTAATCTTTGCTAAACGAATTTATTGTCCCTCATCTAAAACTCAAACTTATTTTCCAGAGATCTATACTGAAAAAAGATCTCAACTAGAATGTAAATGTAAGAATTTTTCTTTATCCTATTTATCGGGTGATCTTCCTTTAATGAAATTCACCAATAAACATAACCCATATTCAATAGATTGTAGATGGAAGCAGAACTAAAAAAATATTTCGGACATGAACAATTTAGAGTAGGGCAGAAAGAAATGATCCTTGCTCTACAAGATGGCAAAGATGTGCTTGGAGTCCTTCCCACTGGCGCGGGCAAATCACTTATCTACCAACTTCCTGCAATTCTTTCTAAAGAAAAAATTGTTATAGTGATTTCTCCTCTAATTGCTCTCATGAAAGAACAGGTTGAAACGTTAGTTTCTCTTGGTGTGAGTGCTGGGTATTGCAATTCCAGTCAAGATGAACTTGTACAACTTTCTATGATTAGTTCTGCTGTGAATGGGAAATTGAGACTACTCTATGTTTCCCCTGAAAGAGCAGTCTCTCAAAGTTTTCTTTCATATATCAAAAAAATGAAAATTCTATTCTTTGCAATTGATGAAGCGCATTGTATTTCTCGTTGGGGACATGACTTTCGACCAGAGTATAGAGAACTTTCTAAACTCAGAGAAGGAACTAACGAATCCATTCCCATCATTGCACTCACTGCGACTGCTACTGAAACTGTGAAGTTAGATATAGTCAAGTCCTTAGGACTAAAAAAACCTTTTCTATATAATTCTAGTTTTTATAGAGATAACCTTAAATTCCAAATTGAATTTTTAGAAACTGATACTGATAAGGAAACTAGACTCCTTGAACTTCTTCTTCATAGAACTGGAAGAACAATCATCTATGCAGCAACCAGAAATTCTGTTGAAGAGATTGGAAAACTTTTAGTTAAGAATGGAATTGAAAATTCAATCTATCATGCGGGATTAAAAGAAGAAGCAAAACTAAGAGCATTGAATTCTTATTTTTCAGGTAAAAAAAATGTTCTCGTGGGAACTAACGCATTTGGAATGGGAATGGATAGCCCTGACGTTAGGCTAGTTGTCCACTATCATTCTCCAGCATCTTTAGAAGCATACTACCAAGAAGCGGGTAGAGCAGGAAGAGATGGAAAAGTTTCTAACTGTATTTTGTTCTATAGAGAAAAAGATTTTAGAGATAGAAAGTTTTGGACTAGGAAAGATCGAAATGAAGAAGGTTCGGGAAAACTTCTAGCTAAAATGGAAGAATATATTCTCAGCGAGGTTTGCAGACAGAAATTTATTTGTGGTTACTTCGGTGAAAAAATTAAAGATTGTAAGGGCTGCGATATCTGTTCCCCAACTAAAGATGGTTTTGCAAAAGAAATCTTAGCCAAACGTTCTCAAAGAGAAGAAGAAAAAAAAGAAAAATCTAGCTATGAGTTTTCTAATCATGAAGTACTAGAAATATTGAATATAATAAAAAATCTTTCAGGTCAATTTGGAAAATCAATCATCACAGCAATCCTAAAAGGTAGTAAAACAAAAGAAATTCTCAAAAGAAAACTAGAAAGAAATTCTTCGTATGGAATTTTTAAAAGTATTCCTGAAGAATCTATAAAGAAAAAAATTGATCTACTTGTAGAAGAAAAAAAAATTCAAGTGCTTGGAAAAAAATATCCTAAACTTGCTAGTTTTGATTCTATTCCAATCCAAAGAAAACCAAAATCTAAAATACTATCTTCCAATGATAGTAAAAATGAATTATATAAAAAATTAAAAAATTTTAGAGACTATGAAGCAAGAAAAAGAAATTGGAAAAAGTTCATGGTTTTTCAAAATAAGGTTCTAGAAAGAATTGCTTCTACTAAGCCTAAGTCCATTTCTGAATTAGTATTAATCAAAGGAATTGGAGAGAATAAAGTAAAAGAGTTTGGGCAAAAAATTATTGATATAATGAGTAAGTTTGAAGGTAGTCAATAATTAATAGTTTTATTTAATTTTTTTCATTGCCTCAGCTATGCTTATAATAGGTTTATAACCTAAATCCTTATTTGCTTTTTCAATGTTTATTGTGAAATTACTAGAAAGCATATAAGCTGCTAGTTTAGTCACAGGTGGAGTAGATTTTATATTCAATGTCCTCCAAATAAATTCAACGATATTTGCTATAGTTCTGATCAATCCCTTGGAAATGTTTTTGTCGGGAGGAACTACATTTTGAGTCGCAAGGTACTGCGTTAGAAATTCTTTGTAAGTGATGGTTTCATTGTCTGTGATAAAATATACCTCATTCTGTTTCCAATTCTTTAACGCACAGTCAATACCCTCAACTAAATTATCTATATGTGTTGTGCTGGTTAGATTAGTTCCGTTATTTATCCATACAAATTTTTTATCTTTAACCATATTTACTAGCACTGGTAGCACGGTATGGTCGTCAGGTCCCCAAACAAGTCTTGGCCTCAGAACCATAATTTCAAAAACATTGTTTTCCTGTGCAGCTCTCACTAATTTTTCTGCTTCCAGTTTTGATTCTGAATAAAGAAATTTACTTTCTTTTGGATATGGATAGGTTTCATCTATATTGTTCAAATCTTCTCCTGTAAATAAGATTGCTTCCGTACTAATATGCAAAAATCGTTTCAATCCAGTTTTCTTAGCTACCTCTAATAATTGTTTTGTTCCAAGTACTGTTGTGTCCCAGTATTCTTTCTTTGTGCCCCATTCTTTTGTAAATGCTGCTGCATGAATCACTGTGTCACAGTCTTTTAGATGTTCACTGGTTACTTTTCCTAATTCACAAAGTATTGGTTTTGCCCCTAATTCCATTACTTTCTTAGCAGAGACATCTGATCGAACCATTGCATAAAATTTATGTTTCGTAGAAAGCTTCTTAATGATGTTACTGCCAATAAACCCTGAAGTTCCTGTGATAAATATATTCATCTAATAATCCTTTTTAGTTTTCCATTCCGTAAGGAATATCTATTGTTCTAAGTTATATCATATTTAGATAGAGTTAAAATTTTCACTATCAAAATTTATAATAATCCGAAATAAATTTTTGACAAGTTAATCTTTATGAATTTGATATTTATCTAAATCTTATAGAATAAAACAAATTTCCTTGTATATAAAAAGATGAATTATTAAATAAATAGCATGAAGAAACGAATTATGATACTTGGTGGATATGGTGGGGTCGGGAAAGTAATGTCCAAAAACATTCTTATACATACAGATTCTAATATCATAACTTCAAGTCACGATCTAAAAAATGCAGAGCAATTTGCTAACATTCTTCGATTAGAATATTTGAATTACTATGAATAAAGTAAAATTGATTTTGGGAAAAAATTATAGACATAATGAGAAAGTTTGAATGAATTGAAGTGTGGCAGATTTTCATAGATTTGAACGTTGGAAAGAGAAGGTCAAGGGGCTTTTTTCCCTACCTAGTTTTACGAAACTTCCCAATTTCATTGATTATCTAGAAAAAGGTCTAGAGAGTGAACTTTTAAAAAACCCTAACACAGTACTTCCACCAATTCCAATTGAATATCTTCCTGTGGACATGGGGCTACGAAAATCTAATTTTGTTAGAACTGCCTATGAATGGCTTTTTCCAGTGACTCACTCATTTCGCATAACGTATAAATATAAAAGAGAATTCTTAGATGAGTTTATGCCATTGAGCAATGAAAATTTTATTGGTCGCGGTTCCTATAAATTTGTTTATAGACTTCCTTGGAATCATGTTCTAAAGATTGGCAAGTCCAAGCTTCCTTCTGATCCTCTTTTTGGGACTTTATTTAAGCAAGTTGGAAAGGATTTAGCTTCCTACTTAAAACCAGAAGAACTAGAATTAAAAATTTTTTTGCAGAGTAAGATTACAAGTATTGATAAAAAAGAAAAGTTAGAATTTCATTTCAAAAGACTTGCACTGGAAAGACTACACTATTGGAAACTCAAAACCCTACTTCCTGACCTAGTCTTACCCACAAGACATTTCATGGGTTTAAAATTTAGAAAAGGAATTTTTGGAATTCCGATGACTACACTAACTCCATCTGATAATCAGGTTATTATTCCCGGTAAACACTTGAAAGAGTTTGTTCAATTGAAAGAGCGTTTAAAACAAAATTTCGTTGAAGGGATTATATCGCCTGAATGGAAATTAAATTTTAATCATAATAAATTTGGTGAGGTAAGTACTTCCAAATTAAAAAAGATTGCACTGAATTTTCACAGAGTAATTGAAGCGACTAAATATCTTGCTGAAAAAGAAAAGCTAATCCTTGATCTTCATTCAGAAAATATTATCATCATGCTTCCTGAATTTGAACTGAAGGTTTTTGATTTTCATATATTCGATGAACATCTCTATGAGCTTGGAGAAGGGAAGTTAGCTCCCGTTGATGAACATATTCAAACAATACAAATATTTATTGACTCATTTAGTCTCAGTAAAAAAGATATGCGAAACACAGGAGAGGAATCAATTGTATAAATTTTTTATTTTATTTTTTGCAGTAATCAGTTTGCAAATTCATTCACAGGAACTCAGAAAGGGATTTTACCTTCAATATTCCACTCCTAGAGTTAAAATAGAAATCAAAGATGGAATCATTTATCATAACACCTTCAGAGAACTTTATGAGAATTCACTCAGTACAATGCCTACTAAAAAAGAACCTTTAAATCGTAAAGCATCAATCACTGAATACCAAACAATGACCCTTGTTAAAGCTACAGAAAGAGTGAAATTTTTTGACTTAAAGAATGAGTATGGTGCAAGTCCTAATGAAAAATTTTATCAGTATTCCTTGGAAATTAAAGTTGGTGATGCCTCTAAGCTTGTAGTCTTTAGAAGCAACCCTTCTTTTGAAGGTGCACCTGAAGAATTCAATAGAGTGATTCAAGAAGTCAATCTTGTTCTAGACTCAATTTCTAAATGGGAAACAAATTAATCTTCTGTTGTACTAATTAATTCTTTTAGATCATAAAAATAGAATGGGAAAGTTCTAGTTGAGAACACTTCTTTTGTTTTTGCAAGAAGTGGAGCCTTTACTTTGGCATTTTCTAGCTCTAGTTGTTTTTCATCTAATAAATTTTTCATTTTAGAATTTAAACTTTCAATTTCTTTATGTAAAGATTTTTTATCTGAACTAGGATCTTTAAATTTTTCTTGAAGAGATTTTTTTTGAATAGCTAGTTCATTCTCAGGGCTTAAAAATTTTTCTGGAGAATAGTTTATATCACGAAGGCTTGACTCAATTTCTTTTTCATTCAATCCTTCTAGTTCAAAACTTTCTGAATTAGAAAGATATATGGTCGCAGTTCCAACCTCAAATGGTGCAGCATGAAATTCATATAGCTTTGCAAGAATTCTATCAGAAACATCTTCATATCTTGCCCCACCTATCCCATGCACAAAAAAATCACATAAGAATAACCTCAAAAAAGTTGTGAGAGTTACAGCTCTTGGAATGATAACGTCTGAAATAGTATCTTTTTTCATCGGAGCTCTTTTCCCATTTTCCAGAATCCAGAAAGGCATTTCATCTTCAGCTAAGTCGGGTAAAGGTTGAGCATGATTTTTTATCTTATGTTCTTCTCTATACTCTCGTAAGGCGAGATTATAGTATTCTCTATAACTAGCTAGATTAGATCTAATCTTTTCTACAAAGTTAGCATAAGTTTTAAATTGAATCAATTCACTAACTTTTAGTGTTAATAAATTTCTATGATTATGAATTAGAAATTCTTTTCTTAAAGTTTCGTTCGCTTCAATGATGCTATTTGTTTTTATTAATTCGATATATCTTGAATGCCAGAGCTTAAATTCATCAAGGTTAGACTTTGAAATAAATCTAGAAGAGTTTTCTTCCCAAGATTCTAAGACTTTTAGCAATTCCTCTAATCTTGTTTTATCCAAAACAAAGTCTCTAAAAATTTTTTGGTCAGGATTTGGTAGATGAAATTCTCTTAGTTCAGCAAAACTATTCTTTGCAATCGGATACAAATAACTATACTCAAATACATCTGTATCAACCGTTACATGAAGAGCAATAGAGTTATCATTTTTAGCAAATTTGGATATTAGAAAATCCTTATAGAGTAGTCCTGGATGAAAAAGTTCAGGTTGATGACCTGTAGCAAAAATCGTTTTTTCACAACAGTCAAATTTTAGAAATTCTCTTAACTCTTCTCTTGCTTCTTTTTTGGATTCAATATATTCCTCTTTAGAATAACCCTTAGGAAAAGAAGTTGAAGCACTAAATTCTTTTGCCTTCAACTCGGTAAAACTATTATCTAAGTTACCTAGTATTTTTTCTATTTTGTCCATTACTTATATTAAACTTTTTTTGTGAATAGATTTGAGAAATAACAAATATCAACTGAGGTCTTAGAATAGAATGGTTCTGCGTAATCTGCACCAATTCTTATTCCATAATATCGATTTACATCTATACAATTTTTAATCATTATACCGTTTCCTTTTTTAATGAATTGTGAATGATAACAATTCATCACTTTTTCTTTTGTTTCAATGAATTCAGATATATTCACAAGGAAACTAGGATGCAAATTCAAGTAAACATGATTTGGAAAATAGTATAGGATTTTTTCTGGAAAAAATGGTTCTCCTTCAATATCAGATTTACTGAGCTTAGAGTAGAATCTACCTGCTTCAGTGAGAGCAGAAGATTCAACATGATCAGGATGAAAATCAAACTCATAATGTGTAAAGATTAATTCAGGTCTCAATTCTCTAAAAACTGTAGCAAGTTTTTTTCTAGCTTCAATTGTATCAAAGATGAATCTATTAGGATTGTCTAATGTAATTCGTTTTACACCTAAAAGCTTTGCAGCTTGAGAACTTTCCATTGCTCTAGTTTCCACATCTCCACAAGGGGTAGGTTCTCCATTAGAAAGATCTAATATTGTTACCTCATGTCCTAGATTTGTAAGTAGTGCAACTGTTCCACCCATTGCAAGTTCAACATCGTCGGGGTGTGCTCCAATACAAACTATCTTCATCTAGACCTCTAGAAATTTCAATATTTGTGATTTTTGTTTTTCAGCTTCCTCTCTGCCCATTTCAAATGCAAGTCTTGCACCTATTGAATTGGTATAATCAAAAGTTTCAATAGGTAGCTTCGAATTTGGGCGAATTAAAAATACATCTCTAAGCATGGACTCAGCTTTTCCAAAAAGTGTTACATCTTCATAATATACTGCAATCTTTTTATAGAGATTTGAGAAATGTTCTATTAACAAATTATTCGTGAGTCCACCATCCAGATAGTATTCACCACCTGTTTTTTGAAAACTTAGAACTGGTGGAATGGATGAAGAGTTTAAAATAATTTGTTCAGTCACTTCTGGTGTAGAAAGATCTTTCTCTGTGAAGAGTATTTCTTTTAGATTCCATTTTTGGATGATTCTATCAACTCTTGAGTGAGGAACTCCTTTCTCTTTGTCCCTGTCATCCATAATCACAGCTCTCATTGTTGTTGGAATTAGATTCAGCTTGTTCCAAAAATTTTTGATTGTTGTTCTTTTAGGAAAAGCCTTAACTGCAGAGATATAAATTTTCACTCCACTTTGTCTAATTTTTTCAAAGTCTATTGAATAGCGTATGGTTCTTCGATACATGGTTTCATGAGGAAAAGGTCTTTTTCCAGTAAATAATTTATCTACATGAAAATTACTTTTATTTCTTTTAAGTAGTTCCTCGAAGTATTCAATTCCCGCTTCTTCATTATCTGAGATAATCATGAGCGCAACTGCTGCCCCAGCACTTACCCCAGAAATTTCTTTAATTTTGACTCCCCAAGCCTTCAATCTTTCGCCAACACCAAGAGCGAATAACGCTTTGCAACCACCACCAGCAAGTGCGAAAGAAATTTCTTTCTTCTTTGGTAAGAAAGAATTCTGAATAGATTCTAAAAGATTCATTTTTTTCCCAACTCCAAAATAAATTCAAATTCAAGTTTAGTTACTGGTTGAATAGAAAGTCTAGCTCCTTTTCGTAAAAGCATCATGTCTGCAAGCTCTGAATGAGCTTTGATTTCTTCCAGCAGAACAGGCTTTTTGAAAATACTCTTCAATTTAACATCAACCATATACCATGAAGGTTTTTCAGGCTTGCTTTTAGGGTCATAGTAATCACTTTTTTTATCAAATGCAAAATGATCTACATAGCCATTTTTAACAATTGTCGCTATTCCAAAAACTCCCAATGGTTTTACACTGCTATGATAAAACAATATATCATCACCTGGTTTTGCTTGATCTCTTAGATAGTTTCTTGCTTGATAGTTTCTAACACCTTCCCAAGAGGAGGTTTGATTTTTACAAGCAGCCAAATGATGAATCGAAAACACATCTGGTTCCGATTTGAAAAGCCAGAAAGATTTTTCTTTTATTGCCATACCACTACTAAGAGAAATGGATTTAATTTTTACAAGAAGAATTTATTCAGGAATTTCAAATTGATGGGCAAAACGATAAGTTTAAAAGCTTTGGCTCAGGAATTCTATTGAAAACCTAGTTTTTAGTCTTAATAACCTAATAAGTGTTTTGACAATGATTTTTACTTCTAGGAATTGTAATCGAATAATTTCTAGCTAACGTTAGTCGAAATTATTTAGAAGAAGTTGCTATGATCAAGAAAAATATAGATTACTCATAGCAACTAACGTTAATGATTATGAACTCTATTACTGAGGTTATCTTCTTGTTTAGGAGAATGACAAGAAGGGGTATTGTCCACGTTTTTGTCAAATGGTAAATATCTCATATAAACAATCAGGAAAGCAGATAGCACAATCGCATATCCAATCATCCTAGCTTTTCCTAAAATAAGATAAGAATTAAGTTTTTTAAGTCCAATACCAAATAGAAATAGTCCTGGAAAAGTTCCCATAAAAAATGCAAGCATTGAGAATGAACCTGAAAGAGGGTCTCCTGTTGCAAAAGAAAGAACAAATGCGGGATAAAGCATTCCACAAGGTAGTAGTCCAGAGATAAGGCCTAGGATAAAACTAAAACTAAAAGCTCTGTTAGATTTTTTCATCCTAGCCAAAAATGGATGCAGTTTTTTTTGTAAAAAAACTTGCATTAGGTTGAAGGACAAAAATTCTTTTTGAAAAAAGAAACTCAGTCCAAATAATACTAAGATGAATGCTGAAAAAATTACTGATAGGTTTTGGATCCTCACTAGACTTCCAGTGGAATTCGCACCTAGCCCAAGAAATCCAAAGAGTGCTCCTAGTAAAGAATAGGAAACAAGTCTCCCAAAATTGTAACAAAGATTAGTCCTCCATTTAGAATCGGACATCATATTCAATACTCCAACAAATGGACCACACATAGCGATACAATGGAAAAAAGATGTGATACCAAAAAGAAAAGAAGGAAGATACAAGATATCTAATTTCATTTTTTATCCTCATCTTCATCAAAGAAAATTCTATACTTGGCTGATTCTATATCATCAAAATCACCTTTCATGATCATATACACTAACGTAACGAATCCTAATGCAGCTAATGCAAAGGCAATGGGAATACTGATTAATATTGCATTCATTTGATCTTCTCCGAACTGATTTTTAATAGAAAGGAATTTGCAATCACGGTGAGTGAACTTAGGCTCATAAAGAAAGCACAATAGACCGGTTGCATATAACCAAATGCAGCCAAAGGTAGCATGATAGAATTGTAAGCAATTGAAATCAAAATGTTTTCAGTAATCTTCCTTGAGGTTAATTTTGAGTATTCAATGGAATAGCGAATACCTTTTAAATCATTGTTAATCAAAATAACATCAGATTTATCGATACTCATATCCATACCATTTCTATGGGAAATTCCTATATTAGCTTTTGCTAATGTTGCAGCATCATTAATTCCATCACCAACCATCATCACCTTATGACCTTGGCTTTGCAGCTCGTCTAATACAGCAATCTTATCCTCTGGTTTCATTCCGGACTTATAATTCATCAAGTCTAACTCCTTACAAGTATCTTGAACAACTTGTAAAGTATCACCAGAAATCACTCTTATATCTTTCACTAGATCCTTTAATTTTTTAACCTCTTCTTTAAAGCCATCTCTGATTACATCATTTAGAATGAATTTTCCAAAATAGTAGTTATTGATGACAACATGAATTATACTTCCAGAAAATTGAAGGTCAGAATTCGGGAAATATTCAACGTCTTTCATATTTTTCTCAATGTAGTTTCTATTTCCAATAAAAACTGAATATTGAAAAATTTTATTGATTAACTTAGCCTCAACCCCACCACCAGGAATCTCTTTCATTTCAAGAATTCTATATTCTTCTGAATTCGCAAACTCTTTAGTAAATTCATATAATGTCTTAGCGATTGGATGGTTAGACATTTTTTCTATTGTATATATCATAGGAAAAACATGAGGAACATTTTTGATTCCACAACTTACTACGTTTAGTTTTCCTTCAGTAATAGTTCCCGTCTTATCTAACAGGATTACATCAGTCTTAGAAAGTGGTTCAATAATATCTAGGTTCTTAATGATAATTCCCTTTCTTGCATTTACTAGGCTATTGATTACAAGAGTAGAGGGAACTGCGAGTCCCAAAGCACAAGGACAAGCAACAATTAACACTGAGATTGTATTAATGATTGCTGCCTCTAGACTTTCACCATTAATCAAAGTTCTAGAAAAAGCAAAGACAGAAATTAAGAATACTACACCAATAAAATAGTAAGCAATCTTTTCAGTCTTTCTTTCAATGTTTGGTTTTTCATTCATTGACTTTTCAATAATAGATTTTAGATTCCCTAATTTAGATTCGCTTCCAGTTTTTGTACAAGAAATCTTAATTAAACTATCAAAGTTACTGGAACCACAGAAGATTGTATCACCCTTAAATTTACGAATAGGATTGGATTCTCCACTTAAGAAAGATTCATCAACAGATGCTGAATCAGAAATTAAGGTGCCATCAACGGGAATTCTTTCACCAGCTGGGATGAGCACTATATCATTGACTTGAATTTCATCTGAGGAAATTCTTAGTTCTTCTCCATCTTTAAGTATTATTGAACTCTCAGGAATTTTTGCGAGTAATGAGTTGATCTTATCGTTAGTTGCTTTTCTAGCTAATGCCTCAATATATTTTCCCCCAAGCACAAGAAAGTATATCATACATACTGAGTCGAAATAAACCTCTCCTTTATCGGTGAATGTTACATATACACTATAGAAATATGCCATGGAAATTCCTATTACCAATAAGAAATCCATATTCAGAGTTTTATTTTTTAGTGAATAGAATGCAGATCGAAGAAATGGCATTCCTGAATAAAGATATACTGGTGTTGCAACTAACCAAGACAAAAGATGGAAAATTCTTTTCGTTCCAATTTCCATGCCTTGGAAAAACCCAGCATATAGACTTGCTGTAATCGCCATCAAACTACCAAGTCCAAACGCCGCTACTACCATTCTCAAAAGCAGGTCATTTACATTTGAGTTTCTAGCTTTCTCTTGTTCACTTGGGGTGAATAGTTTGGGTTCATAACCAATTTCTGCAATTCTATTGAATATATTAGATAATTTTATTTTAGTATCATCCCAAACTATAAATACTCTACCTGTGCTAAAATTTACTCTTGCAACTGTCACACCGGGTAATTCTAAAAGGACTTTTTCATTCAACCACACACAAGCAGAACAATAAAGATTCGTGATTTGGATGAATGTCTCAGAGTAATTTCCATTTTGTTTTACAAACTTTTTGTAAACAGAAGCTGAGTTTAAAGATTCATTCTTATACTCAGGTTTTTGGGTAACTCTATCAATCTTTTCATTTCCTCTAAGTGAATAGAAGTAGTCTTTACCCATATTACTGATTAATTGAGCAACAGATTTGCAACCATTGCAGCAGAATTCTCTTTCTACTTCGTTAATAACTCCAGTAACTATATTAACTTTCGGTAATGAATTATGACAATGGTAGCAGTTCTTAAGCATTATAACACCTCAATTAGTTTTCTTTGCTCTAATATTCCTTCGCTCAGCTCAACATAGAAACTAAGTATCCATTTTCCTTTACTAGTAATTTCAACCTTTTCAGTAAAAACTCCCTTTTCAGTACTTTTAAAGGTATAGTCTTTATTGAACTTAGAAGTTGAAGGTTTCTCTAATAAAAGTTTAACAGATTTTACATCAGTTAAAGTAGTATTGTTTTTCGATACTATTAGTTTGATCTCTTTTTGACCAACTTTGATAGATTCTAAGTTTTCTACTTCAATCCTATAACCCAAGGCAAGAAGTTTTTTCTGAACCTCAATTTCCTTTTCAAAGTTGAGTCCTTTTTCATAATAGTTTTTTTCCATCACACCTTCATAATCTTTATAAGCAATTTTTAGTGTGATGTAAGTACCTATGAATAATAGGGAAAAAAATATTACTAACAGGATTTTTAAGAAAAATTGCCCTGTTTCTAGTTTGCTGATTTTATTATCTTGCATTTTGTGATCTCCTAATGGGAATTTTGTTAACAGTTAATATCTTGCCTGTATCTAAATCTTCTACAAGTAGCTTGGCAAAAATAGTAGGTTTCTCACTATTCTCAAACTTGCTATCGATATAAACTCTAGTTGTTGTTGCACTATCTGGCTCAAAACAAATCTTTGAACTATCGTCAGTTAAAAACTTATGAACCCCTGAATCATCACTCATTTTGAATTTAATATTTTTGGGTAAGTAAGTGAGATTTTTGAAGTGCATTGTATAGAAGTTTCTTGTAGTATTATTATCAATTAAAACTGGTTCAATTCCTCTTTCAGGTTGAATACTCACATAAAGTGGTACTCTTTTGATTAGAAGTGTAATTGCAACTGTTCCAGCAATAAGAAGTAACGTTCCATATAAAATACTTCTTGGACGAATCCATTTGATTTTTTCGTTTTTACTTACTCTATCTAGAGAGTCATAATTGATTAAGGATTTTTTGTTTTCTTTTGCCATTTGAATTGTACAAGCATCAATACATTTAGTACATGCAATGCATCCAATATTTAAACCTTCTCTAATATCTATTCCAGTTGGACAAACAACTAGACACATATTACATGCAGTACAATCTCCAATTTTTTCTTTTTTATTTCTCCTTGGTTCTCCTCTTTTAAAATCATAGGTAACATTATAACTATGATCATCCATGAGTACAGTTTGAAATCTAGCATAAGGACATGCGTATTTACAGAATTGTTCTCTGACAAAAGCCATATCAACATAGAGTAGGCCAGTGAAGAAAAATATAAAATAAGGATAAAGCCCATCTGCTTTGAACATCAATGCGTTCAATGTCATTTCTTTGGGATCATTGAAGTAAGCAACGATACTGAATGATGAGAGGTTTGCTACAACAATCCAAACAATATGAACTAGTACAGTGCTAAACTTACTAGCACTAGGCTTTCCATATTTTTCTTTCTGAATCAGTCTTCCAATAAAATCAAATAGATCAGTGAATACTGTTTGAGGACAAGCCCATCCACACCACACTCTTCCAATGAGTGTTGTGAAGAAGAATAGGCTTAATCCTGCAATGATTAGAAATAAATGAAGAAAATAACCTTCCTGGGGAATAAATATATTTCCCAAGAAATGAAATTTTCTTGCTGGAATATCCAGACGCATTAGCGGAGTTCCATTCCAAGATAGCCATGGGATTGTTAAATAGATAGTGAGTAAAATTCCTTCTACTATATATCTATAAGTTCTAAACTTACCAGTGATATGTCTGGAGATTACCATTTCATTTACCTCGTTTTAAACTTGGGTTATTAGCTGAAATCCATGCCATGATCTCATAAATTTTATCTGAACCGAGTTGTGAGTGAGCGGGCATGATTCCACGATTCAATTTCACTTTCTCTGGACCTAAACCTTTACTGATTACTTCATACACAGTAACATCAGAACTGCCGTGAATCCATTCTGCATCCATTAGGTTTGGACCAACTAAACCTTTTCCTTCAGGACCATGGCAAGCAACGCATACAGTCATAAAGTTTTTCTTTCCCGCTTCAATGGCATCCTTATTATCACGCAGAGGATTCGAGCCATCTTCATTTGCTACTACTTCTTTTTTAGGGAATGCAATAGCATGAGCGTTACTCGCATTCTCAAACTCTTTTTCCATTCCCCAATTTGAAAAGAAATGGAAGTAAACAGAATATACAATTGCAAAGATAATTGAAATTCCAAAGAAATTTTTCCACCAGTTTGGGAGAGCATTATCAGCTTGCTTAATCCCATCAAATTCTTTTTCGTGATCCATTTTAGTCCTCCTCCAACATTCTATACTTTGGTATTTCCATCTTCTCTCTATTCTTCTTTGAATATAAGTAGTAAGTTATATAAGATAGAGCTAATATAAGCACTGGAAGTCTAAGTCCTTTATAAATCATAAGAAGTTCTATCTCGCTCATTTATTTCCTCCTTCTAAATTTGCAGTATCTCTTCCTAGTTTTAAGAGATATGCAATCAAAGCATCTCCTTCTGTTTTGCCAGAAAGTTCCGCACTAATCTTATCAAAGTCTGCTTGTTTATAGGGAACTCCAATTGTTGCTAAACCTTCCATATTGGCTTTGATTGTTGCTGGATCCAGAGTAGCATCTTTATCAAATAGCCAACCATAAGCAGGCATAATAGAACCTGGTGAGGTTTCTCTAGGATTGATTAAATGTCTTTTGTGCCAATCAGCAGAAGGTTGGATTGTACCTTCATGTGCTAGATCGGGACCAGTTCTTTTGGAGCCCCAAAGAAAAGGGTGATCGTAAACGTATTCTCCACCTTTTGAGTATCCATGTTTACCATAAACTTTTTTAGGATCGAATCTATCTACTTCCCATTTGAAAGGACGAATCATCTGTGTATGACAGTTATTACATCCTTCTTTTTGATATACATCCCTTCCCGCTAGTTCTAGTGGTGAAAAGGGCCTAACGCTTGAAATGGGAACCACAGTTTGAGTTAAGAAAAATGGAGGAATTAATTCAAAAAGTCCTCCAATTAAAACTGCAATTGTAGTATATATTGTAAACTTAATTGCATGTTGGTCCCAGTTATCAACCTTATCGGCAAACCAGTCAAAAATTTTCTGCATCATACAGTATCTCCTTTTTTTACACGTAAGTCAATTGGAGTAAAACCACTTCCAGCATTTCCTATAGTTTTAATGAAGTTATAAACCATAAGAACGATACCAATGAAAAACATGGTACCACCAATTCCTCTCACCAAACGATATGGATGCAATAAAGCAGTAATCTCAGCCCAAACAGTATATTGGAGTCCACCCTTATCGTCTAACGCTCTCCACATAGCACCTTCAGTGATTCCCGAAACCCACATAGAAACTATATAGAGTAGAATTCCTAATGTTCCTAGCCAGAAATGAATGTTAGCAAGTTTTTCTGAGTATAGATTAGCGTTCCATAGTCTAGGTACTAAATAATAAAATGCTGCTGCACTCATAAATCCGACCCAACCAAGAGTTCCACTATGTACGTGACCAATGATCCAGTCAGTGTTATGTGCTAAAGCACTTACAGATCGAATTGATAATAATGGTCCTTCAAAGGTGGACATTCCATAAAATGTAATTCCAACTAACATCATTTTTAAAGTAGCATCGGTCTTAATAGTATCCTTAGCTTGTGAGAGTGTTAGAAAACCATTCAGCATTCCACCCCAAGAAGGCATCCAAAGCATTATACTAAACACCATACCAACTGTTTGTAACCAATCAGGGATTGGGCTATAGAGTAGGTGGTGAGGTCCCGCCCATATATAGATGAAAATTAAACTCCAGAAATGGATGATCGAAAGTTTATGACTATATATTGGTTGGTTGATATGCTTAGGGAAGTAATAATACATTAGACCTAAGAAAGGAGTGGTCAATACAAATGCTACAGCGTTATGTCCATACCACCATTGAATGTTGGCATCAAATACTCCTGAGAAAATTGAATATGATTTTAGCAGTCCTACTGGTATAACTAAGTTATTTACAATGAATAGAATAGGTACTGTAACAAAGGAAGCAATATAAAACCAGATTGCTACATAGATTTGTTTTTCTTCTCTTTTGATAATAGTCATTAAGTAGTTAATGAAGAAGATAACATACCAGATAACTATTAAAAGGTCTATAGGCCATTCTAATTCAGCATATTCCTTGGACTGGTTAAAGCCAAGAGGTAATGTAATTGCTGCTAGTACAATTGTTAAATTGTATAGAATCAGATGAATGTTAGCAAGCCTATCACTCCAGATTCTTCTACGAAGCAAACGTTGCCCACAATGGTAAGCAGTAGCAAAAATTGCTGAAAGTGCAAATCCAAAGATTGCAGCATTTGTATGCAGTGGTCTTAGTCTCCCAAAACTAAAGTAACGTAAAAAGTTCAATTCAGGATAGACTAATTGAAAGGCTATAATTACTCCAATAAGCATTGAAGCTATACCCCATACTAATGCAGAAATAATAAATGCTTTGACGATAAAGTCATTATATTGGCTATTCTGCAAATTAGAATCATTCGATTGACTACTCATAATGGATTCCTCTATTTGATTTTTTAATTTTCATTGATCTATTTTACTTGAAAGTCAGGGAATCGAGTATGATCTAGGTCATATAGATACAAAAAAATTTGTATTTATAGAAATAAATTTTTTAACTCAAGAAGTGAGATTAAGAATCATTTCTTTAAATTTCTGAAGCGGGGCATGGGGTTGCAAGCCCCAGTTAAGACCCTTTAAAGGGTCTTTGCAATAAGGTAATAATTTATGAAAGAACTTAAGGATTGTAAGACTTGCTCTAGCAGGCAAAATAGCATCTTCAAATGTGTAAATTCTAGTTCTATAGAATTGATTAATGGAGAGAAAAGTTTTTACCATTTCAAGAAAAAAGAGTCTCTTTTCCATGAAGAAGAGGCTGCCAAAGGATTCTATTGTATTAAATCTGGTCTAGTTAGGACTTATAAGATTTCACCTAACGGTAAAGAACAAACGTTTCAAATCGAAGGAAAAGGAAAATGGGTTGGATTTAGAGATATGATCTCTAGTGAAGTATTCAACCATGAAGCAGTTTGTTTAGAAGACACCGAAGTTTGTTTTATTCGAAAAGACTTAGTAAATCGATTGATTCGCACAGATGAAAGATTTCAGATTGAAGTATTGAAATACTTAGCTTCAGAGTGGAAGGAAACAGAAAATCATATGTATTCTTTGGCTACGAAACAAGCATATGCAAGACTAGCTGAACTCATTCTAACTTTCCAAAAGGCTTCAGGGGATCTGCAAGAGTTCACTTTACAAGTCACAAGAGAAGTAATGGCAACTTGTATTGGGATCACAACTGAGGCTCTCATTAGAACACTTTCTGAATTCAAACAAAAAGGTTGGTTGGAACTAGAAAAAGGTAAGATTCATATTCTAAACCAAGAAGCAATTGAAGATTTAGTCAATATCTAAAGGCTGAGATAATTCCTTTCTCACGTAACTACTCACCCGCATAAAAAATTTTCTTATACAAAAAAAGTTATCATTTCAACAGAAAAACAAGAAAGTTTTATACCCTATATATATATGAGTGCTACAGTTTTATTTAACGAACTTCAAACCAATGATCTAGATTTAAGATTTCAAAAGAAAACATCCTCAACATTACGAATTCCTGAAAGTATGATGGAAGAGTTTGAGGATAAAATTGAGAAGTATGAAAATGTTGATCGGTATTTGAGGTATTTATTGAGAACGTTTAGACTTTTGAATTATAGTGGAATGGTTCCGGGTGCTCGTAAAGTAAAGACCGAATATCAGATTGAAGGATTGGGTTATATGCGTGTGGATTTTAAAGTCTCTAACGATTTATGGATCCAACTGAGTGCGTTAGCTCTGTTTTACGGTAAGTCTCGCTGCTGGTTGTTTACTTTTCTTTTATCGCTAGACCTTGCTGGATTTGGAGAGCACATCTTTAATTCCTTTGGAGGAGTTCCGACCTTAGGAGGGAGCGTTTTGTTCACAGGCACGTTCTGGCAACCACAAAAGAATCTCTATACCAGAGGGATGAGGATAAAACACTTCGACAAGGGAGACACAACAAAGGAAAAGCCACCACGACCACATTTCTACCTGCCCTAAATCATTAAATCCGCAACCAGAGGAACAAAGAAAATCTCTTCATTTGCCAACAGGGATTTTTACTCGTGATTCAAACATATCTAAATTCACAAAAAATACTTCTATGAAGGGATTGCTTTTATTAATAGTTATTCTTTTGAATATCTAAAGGCTGAGATAATTCCTTTCCCTTAAAAAAAGATGACAAAATTACGCCTTAAATAGAATATGTGTATAAAAGCGAAACAGAAAATGTTTCTGCTTTGAATTTAAGCTAAAAGTGAGCGAATGTTCATGAAAAAATCTTTTTATTTGGGAGTAATTCCCGTCATACTTCTGTTTTTGTTAGCTTCTTGCAGCACAACTGTTTTAAAAAAACCATTTCGGTTTCAGGTGAGCAAGGTAGAAAACGAGAGCAAAAATCCAATCAAACTAGGAACAACTGAAAACGAGTGCAATCTACTCTATTCCAAACGAATCTATAATATTTTGTTTTTGCTTCCTATGAATAAACACAGTGAGGAAGAAAAAACAAAGGTATTTCAGTCCAACACACTTAGATTCAAAAATACAGTTACTATCACGGATATGTTTTTGAACCTACTTGGATTTCTAGCAAGTGTAATCACATACACAGTGGAGATTGAAACCTGTGGGGGTGGGCTAGTATTAAAAAATCCTAACCCTGAAAAGAAAGGCGAGTTTGTAGAAATTCCCGTGCTTAGGAACTATTCTCATTTCGTGGATAAGATTGAGGCTGCGAAGGAAAATTTCATTTTGTTTGAGTCTGAAAAAAAACTTGCGAAAGACGAAGACAAGAAACTCGAAGCGTTTTCCAAAACCTATAAACAATTTTTCAAAGACTATAAAATTCTACTCATCGCTCATTCAGAAGAAGGAACCGAGAAAGGATTGCAACTAACGTACCAAAAAGCAATTCTAGTGAAACAATTTCTCACCAAGTCGGGAGTGAGTGATCGTTCTATCGTCATCACTACCACAAGCAATTTTCCAAACACGTCGAACCCAAAGTATCGAAAAAGAGTCGATCTAGTCTTATTTGAATAGAGGAGAACCCAATGAAACAAACAACTAACCCTAAAGCTCAAGTTTACTCTCACAAAACGAGAGTAATACTCTCGTCATTCAAAAGTATTTCCATGATTCTATTCATTGGTTTACTCTTGCAGAACTGTGCAGTTGTCATGAACTTATTTCCCACTGCGGGAAAGAAGGATAACAAGTTTCTTTTGCTTCCTCTCGCTCTGCAAGGTGGGTTGCAAAACTTTGGAACTGGCGGCACTGGAAGTGGTTCAGGAACGGGAGCAACAGATGGAACAGGAAGTGGTTCTGGGACGGGAACTGGAACAGGCACAACACCCGCAGCACCAATACCAGTTGCAAGTCCCGCAGCTGGTCACTACAACACTCCCCAAACGATTGACTTTAGCACAACAGCATCAGGTGGAGTTGTTAGATGTACAACTGATGGTTCTGATCCAACGAGTGCAACACCTGCTTGGACTCCAAGACATATCTATTCAATTGCTGGACTTACTATCAAATGTGGAACTTTTGCGAATGGTGCCCTCACTGGAACCATACAAACGTTTACCTATTCTTATCCTCCACTCAAAACGGGACAGACAACATCTTATGAAGCAGGAGATGATGGAGCAACCCAACTAGGAGTAGAGAGAAGTTATACTGATAATGGGGATGGAACTGTGACGGATAATGCTACAGGTCTTTTTTGGCAGAAGTGTCTAAAAGGGCAAGGTGTTACTGATTGTTCAGGTTCTCCCGCTGATCAAGCATGGTCAGGTTCTGCAAATTACTGCTCAGAACTCAGTCTTGCAGGAAAAACATGGCGTTTACCTAGTCCTTTTGAACTTGAATCACTAATTGTTTATAATAATAACGATCCTACTATCGATATTAATTTTTTTCCTAATGCTGGTAGAGGTAATTATTTTAGTTCCCATGAATACGGGCCATTTTCAGATTATTCTGTCTGGAGTGTTAATTTTTTAACAGGTGAATTAGGAGCGGTAGCAAAAACCTTCTCGTATGTTCGTTGTGTTTCGGGTCAGGTTAAACCAGTTTCTACTTTTAAAGATAATGATAATGAAACTGTTACAGATTTATCAACTGGTCTTGTTTGGCAGAAATGTAACCTTGGGGAATCGGGTCAAGAATGTCAAAATGGGGTTGCAAGCCCAATAAGATTGTCCATTGCACTAACATCTTGTTCCGAGTTAACCCTCGCCGGAAAAACCTGGAGGCTACCAAATGCTATTGAGCTTTCTAGTATTGTTGATAAGTCGTTTGTTACAAGTCCAAGTATCAAATCTACTTTTTTTAAGAAAACTATATCTAATTTTTATTGGGGTTCTACCTTAGCACATTCTTCTTATGCAAACAAAGTTTGGGTAATAAATTTCAGCAGTGGGTATAGTATGAAGATATTTTCTTATGAACCAAATTATGCTTATTATCCTTTGAATTACGTCCGTTGTGTTTCAGGACCCTAGCTTTTGGTGATTTCATAAAGCCAGTCGGTTGCTACCGACTGGCCAGTGCGTTGCAACTCACTGGCTATGAGTCATGACCGATCAAAGTGGAAGCTGAGATAAAAATACATTCGAGGTTGTACCTGTTTCAGACCAAACCCCATAAACTTTCCCATTAAACTCAATCACTGCGGGATCAAAGGCACCACGATTTGCATACACATTCAATCCATTTTCCCCACCACCATCTAAAACTGTCCAAACAGGTGCGGAGTCATTTCCATTGTACGATTTCAATCGAATCACAGAGTTTAGGGAAGAATTTAGTTCAGACCAGATGATATATAAATTGGATTTATAGATAAATGGAAATTGTCTAGTTGCTTTTTTGCTTAAGTCAAAATTAATCCCAGTAGAATTATCCACAGCAG
This sequence comes from Leptospiraceae bacterium, assembly GCA_033762425.1. GTDB lineage: Bacteria > Spirochaetota > Leptospiria > Leptospirales > Leptospiraceae > JANRLP01. The sequence goes on along the minus strand of JANRLP010000048.1, from coordinate 11,596 downwards.
TCCAAGCAGGGGAACTAGTGCTTCCATTAAATACCTTTACTCTAAGTCTGCTTACTCCACTGATTACTTGAGTATAGACAATATACAATTTATTATTGAATATAAACATTCTAGAAAGATAAGCGGGAAAATCACTAACGTTACTTGTGCTATCACTAATTGTAATAGGAGTGCTCCAAGTGGATGTTCCAAGATAGCGAGTAAACTTCACAGAACAATTTGCATCACAACCATCCACATAGGTTGCATAAAGATTGGAATTAAAATAAATGATATCAGGAAGGTTATGATCACTATTGCCAGATGGATTAATACTACTACTATCAACTGGTCCAACAATGGAACTCCAACTGGTTCCCGAATTAGTGGATTGATAGACTCTTACAACTCTTGAAGCAATGCAATTACTTTCATCTTGGATAAGATACAAATCTGAATTCTGACTTATGATCCTAAACTCAGGACTAATAATTTTGCTTGGATTAGAACAAGTAACTAAATTCGTAGGGACTGTCCAGTTTAGATTGGAATTGAATTTTGTGAATCTATTTATCGTTCCAAAACTATAATATAAATATAGATTCGAATTAAAGACCATCGGATATACAAAGTTTTCATTTACTGCACCAGAAGAATTACTAATAACACTAGGATTGGAACTAGTAAAGGTAATTTCTCTTCCTTTGACTTGATAAAATGTTGGATCAATTTCGGACCAAAATGCATATAATTTAGAATTATGAACAACAAGATTTGGACTTCTTGCAATTTGATTTACATTAAAATTCAATCCATTTCCACCACTTAGATTCGTTGCAGTTCCAGTAGTAAAGCTGAAGGAGAAGTCACTCGAAAGTTTGTTTGCTTTTTGGGAAAAGACTCCTGAGTCTCCTCCTTTGATGGTAAGTCTATACGTTCGCCCAAGTTGTAAGGGACTGTGAGATATGGTTAGTGTGGATTCTGAGGAAGTAAATTCTAGAGCCATACTTTGGTTCGTACTAGTATCGAGTAATGATACTGTGGAAGAAGAAATGGACTTTTGATCTATTGTAGTACTGAATGTTACCGTAAATGAGTCAACAATAGAAACATTAGTTTCATCAGCCTTAGGACTTGTAGAACTTATGATGAGCTTTTCATTTGCCGCAAGACTAGAGGAAATAAAATTAAAAGCCAAAAACGAAGTAGGGTTAGAAGTATCAAAGGCTGATTTTTTTGCCTTTAAGCAGAATGAAAACGTGGGGTTCAAGATCACAAAAACTGTGAGTAGTTTTAGACTAAACATGGTTCTCTTTATAAAACTAAATCTAATTTGTCTTAAATATTTATTTAGCATATTCAGTTTCTCCTTTGAAGATCAGGTGATGATTTGGGTATGAAAGCAATGAGTTATCTAAATATTTAGACTATAAATTATCTAAACAAAACCAAAAAGGAAATATTTTTCTAGTTGTTACTCAAAATTTATGAGCTAAATTGTCAATTGATTCAGTTAGTCTTTCTTAAGCTCATAGCACCCGCCATACAAACTGAATAAATTGTATTAGTTAGTTCAATATAATACTTTTTATTCGGTCTTTTTCCATGATGCAATAAAAGAAAAAAACTATCATTCATAGTATAAAAGATACAATTAGCCAATGTAAACTCTGCTAATTGCTGTACTATGATACTACTGGATTTTAGATTCGTAATTTCAGCATAGATTGACTTTAGAAAATTTAGATCATTAAAGAAAATTTTTGAAAAAAGTTCATCCATTAAAATTCCATGTTCTATCATTTCAAATTTCATAATAGCTTTCATCCAATAATCTTCACCTTCTGGATCCATAGTAGTGAGAACATTTGTCAGAAAAGATTTTAGTTTTGCTTCGGGATTGTTTTCAAATGGAGTAATTGGTTTATCAATCATTAGTTTTTGCTTTTCCATAAAAAAGGATTGAATCAATTCTCTGTATAGTCCCTCTTTATCTTTGAAATAATATCTTACTAATGCAATATTCACATCAGCTGCCTTACAAATATTTCTAATTGAGCTTTTGCTATAACCATATTTAGCAAATTCTTTCTTTCCCGCTGTAAGGATTTTTTCTCTAGAATTTTTGCTCATGATTACAAATGTAAAGTTTATAGTTCTAAAAAGCAAGATTTTCTATACTTAAATCTAAATCTTCTTAAGAAAAAAAATTAAACGTACGTTTAAAAAAATTAAACACTTGTGTAATTATGTGAAATAAAATATTGTCTAAAAGAATATAAAACTTTGGAGAAGACCATGAAAATTGAGAATGAAAATTATTTCCTAAGCATTGATACTGTTAAAAACATGTATCATGTGAAGATTAAACCTGCCAATATGAATCTAGAGAGAATGAAGTCTTTCGTGAATGATCAAATGAAACTATTAGAAAAGTTAAGGTCTGATATGTTAGTACTTTCAGATATGTCTGAGGCACCAATGATTCCTAAGGAAGCAATAAAAGAATTGCAAGGTGTTCAAGAATATGCTCTCAAAATAGGAGTGAAAAAAGATGCAAGGGTAGTTTCTAAATCGGAACTAGCAAATATTGCATTTGGAACAACCGATAAGGCTTCAGGTCTAAAAGATAGTTTGAAATACTTCGATTCAATTCTAGAAGCAGAAAAATGGTTATTCGAATAAGTCCAATTGAATCCAAAAGAAGCGTGTCATAGGTTTCCCGCTTCAAAAGCATTATTACAGAATAATATCATTTTTGAAACGATAGTCTTAATTAGAGTAATATTCTTTTGTCTTATAAAGCCTTGAAGAAAGAATATGTTTGACTAATTTATATGGAGATATAAATTATTGAGAGGAAGTGTCTATGAAAAATATAATGCATATATCTTTTTCTATATTATTATTAATTACGATTGTTTTCTGCAAGTCTAATTCAAATAAAACTGAATCAGAAAAGGAAACAAGAGGAAAATCAGGACTAGTTACTGCTGCTAAAGGTCTTACAAATCTAGTTCTTTCACCATTACAAATCTCTTTAGGTATTCTAGAAGGAATTGCTTCATTACCATATTATGCTGAAACTGGACTACATTCTATCAATGAAGGATTGAATAAAGCACAAGCAAAGATAACTCTTGATGATACTTATGAAGGTGCTTATGGCAAAAGATTACAAGATGTAAATGCTGATGGTGATACAGGAGAAGTATTTAGAAGAATGAAACATGCAACTAAATATTTTCAAAATATTCTAAAACGATATGGAATTAAAAATTATGAAAACTATATATTGACAAGCATTGATACTGCTCCCAATTATATTTTGTTTGCAGTAGTTCATCGTACGAGTAAAAGTATCACTGTCATCGACAAATATGATAAGGTAACTATTCAAAAATTTGACGATGAGGATCGATTGTTTTACGAGCCTTATCAAAAAGATTCTAAAGGACTCCTTCTTGATAAAGTAGTGGATTATGGTGGAATCCCAAAGGAATATGCAAGCACACAAAAAATGCAAGCAGTTCTTCTTACAATTGCTGCAAATTCAGTAATTGAGAATAAAGTTGCTAATGATTATTGGGCAGCTGAAGCTAATTGGATTGCAGGTAATTATATCAAGGTAATGGAAGATAAGAATAGTAAACTAGAGAAAAAGTTAAACATTAAGTAATTACTATTTATCTATGCAAATACCATTAACTCTTTCCTCTTTTTGTAGAAGTTTAGAATCACTATTTGCAAGATTTACTACCCATGCGGAGTTTCCTTCATCAGTAGAAGTCCAAATAATTGTTTGAGTAGTGTGTTTCTGACTTTTTAATAATGCTTCTTCTTTTGTAAGAAGCCTTTTATTTAGAGCACCACAAAACTGCTGAGCTGAATCCCATGTAAGTAAAATTAGCATACCATTTTCTATAACTTGAGAATTATTCGATGGCACTTTTTTCTCTATTATCTTCTCTTCTTCTTTAGAATTTTTATTACTTAGAGTTTCATTATTTGGATTTTCAGGAATTGGATTAGATTTTTGAACATTTACGACTTCAGCTGAATGATTATTGGATTTTTCTTTGCAGTTGAGATTGATTAGATTGAATAATAAAAAAAAGAAAATACTAACTAATGAAGTAGAATTTCTTACTAAATGGTAATTTATAGAAAGGATTTTATTTGAAGAATGCATATATTAATAAGAATTTGAAGAGAATTTTTATCAAGCTTTTTTAAATCTTATCTTAAATTGTTTTACTTTTAGTAACTTGATTTTATTATACAAAAATATTCTAAAAAACTAGGAGCTAGGTAAATGAAATTATTTTATACATTTTTTTTATTAATGATTTGTATCCTAGACATATCTTGTTCTTTAACAGGTTTTACAAAAAAAGATATTAATCTATCTTATATTTTTTATGATTTAGATTGTGAAGCATTAAAAAATGACACAATGAAATGTAATGTGAGGTTTGATATAGATTCTAATTATTCGATGAACGAACCAAAAATCATCTTACTATTATACGATCTAATGTATCATGTTTCCAAACAAGGAAAAAAATATGGGTTCGAGTATGGTAAACTTATCAATTTTAATATGAAGCTAGAAACTCTTAAAGTTCATGATGAAAATTTTTTCACTGTACAGTTTAGGAAGGAAGTGAATCAAAAGGAAGTAATGAATTTCTCTTATCATTTGAGTTATGAAAAATATTTCAAGCTAGATGATGTTTTTGAGATGAAAGAATATTGGGATAAGAAGTTAACCGAAAATAATAGAGGAAAGAAAATGTATTCTATTCGAGATTCAATATCACATGATAAAACTGGAATCACTTTTGAATATCGTTATGGAAAATTTAAACGTAAAGAGTTTAAGGATAATTTATCATTTAAATATATCATGGCAAATAATGATGATCTTTGTAGCAATTCCAACGAAACATTCAATTTAGATATTAGAATATTTATTGATGAAGTTAAGGAAAATTATAATCCTCTTAAAGTTCCTTTGAAAACAATTACTAATCTCAATCCATCACAAGATTTGATTAATTATAGATTAGATACAATTAGAGTAAGAGGAAATGAAATCCCATTAATTAGTTTTAGTAAAAAAGATAAAAGTAATGGTTTTATTGATGATGAAAGGATATTTGTTTTTAAGAACCACCGATTCAATTTCATTGCTATTTATCTTTATGAAAGTCAATCATGTAATTCAAAAGAATTTGAAGATTTAATTCATCAAATTTTAGATTGAATAAAATTATTAATCCAAAATTAAACATTTTCAAAAAATTTAGGTTTATTTGAGACATAAACAAATTGTAGTAACTTTATAAGAATATAGAGCAAAATTTAATTTAGGCTAGTAATAGAAGGTATTAAACTAACCTGAAAGAAATTTTTTTATTAAAAGAAGTAAGTTTCATTTGCTAATTGAACCCAATCAATTTTGTTTTGAATTCAATTCTGAAGAAAAATTTTTCAAAAATTCGTTTCCTCCATAAGGATTTCTTGACTTGTTTTTAGTCTTTAGCCGATACTATCATTATGAAGTCTTTTGGGAATTCTTTTGAAGAGAAAAACTATTCCAGCAAAAACCTAGAACCTTTCTTCTATGAATTAGAGTTCTCTAATTCTAAAGAAAAGGCAATCCAAGAAATCGCTAAAAGACTGCCGTTTCATATAAGTCTTCTTCCCATCATTGATGATTTAAAAGATAGCTCCCTAAGACTCACAGTAAGAAATTATTTTAGAGATATTCAACTTGCAATGATAGAGGAAAATCTTATTCTTCTTGCAAAGTCTCCAAAATCCACTAATTATCTTGAGCTGGAAAAGTACGTATTTCTGCTTTCCCTAGTAGGGGATGAATTTGCTGTCTATAAATCATTTGTTTCTGAATTGGATCGAATTTCCATAAGGCTTGGAGAGCTTTTAGAACTAAATAGGCCAATTCTCACAGATGAGATGAAAGTCCATCTACTTTCCCGTGTGATTTACGAGGAAGAGGGTTTTAATGGGAATCAATATTTTTATCATAATCCTGAAAATTCCTATTTGACCAAAGTTTTGGCTACTAAGTCTGGAATCCCTATTTCACTATCCGTTTTATATATACTCATTGCTAGAAGGCAAAACCTACCTGTTTATGGAGTAAATTTTCCTTTGCATTTCATGATTTCTTATGAATCCAATGACTATTTTACTTTCATGGATCCCTTCAATGCTGGAGTCCTTGTGGATAAAGAGACATGTCAGAAATTTCTCCATGCTAACGGTTATCCTGAGTCCAGTGAATATTTCTATAGAACCAGCACTCTTTCTATTTTAAAACGAATGTATAATAATTTACTCTCACTTTACAAAAAAAATGGTGAGAAGGAAATGGAGTTACTTCTACAAAAACATCTAGGTCTATTGGAAGGAAAATAGTCGAAGGTTTTCTTTTTTTACTTGTGTTTTTTTTATTTTTGTAGAAACAATCAATAATGGGACATAATTTTATTATGAGTAGGGAAACTCAGAAAGTAAGTGTTATAATAAAAACAAAAGGTGCGTCATGTTCTTAGATTTACTCTTAACTATAGGGAAAGATTTTTTTGGTTTTCTCCTACCTTTTTTGGCAAGTGTTGCCTTTACATTGATTCTTAGAAGAATTGACGGGTATAGAACTCTTGTGGATCAAATCAAGAGACAAAAAGAAGAAATTAAACATACTAAAATAGAACTTGATATAGTTCGGACTGATGCAGACGAAATGATTGCAACTCACCAAATCAAACTAGGGGAGCAGATTCATCAGTTTTCGCAAACAATGGAAAATGAAAGAAAGAAACTAGATGAAACAATCATATATATCTATGAGACTTCTAAAGAAAGACTTAAAAATGAAACAGAACTATTAATTTCTCAGTCAGTTGATAAAGTAAATCGCCTAACGTTTAAAGTGGAAGAGTTTGAAAATCATTTTGGAGAAAGAGAAGCCAAACTAGAAAATAAACTGACTGAGCTTAGAGAAGAAACTACTTCTTCTGTTAGAAAATTGGAGCGTTATCAAAATTTCATTGCTACTCAGGCAGATGATACAGCTAGAGTAGTTGAAGATCGTTTGAATGAATATACCCAAAGGTTTCATGATAGGTTAGAGAAAATTTTTGACCAAGCAAATTTTAGTATCAATAGTATTTCTAAGGATATGAAGAGTGAAGTCAAATTACTCAAAGATGAAGTGATCGAACTAGAAGATAGATTTCTTGCTAAGCACAATGAATTTTGGAAAGATGTGGATTCTAAAAAATTTAAAATCCAAGAAGATTTTTCGGGCTTTTTTGCTGAAACAGAAAAGGGCTTAGATAGTAAAGTCGGACTACTTAAAAATATTTCCGAATCCATTGCAGATAGAGCAATCAAACTGGATTCAGAATTGGATGAGAAAAAAAATGATATCTCAAATATTGTAAAAAACGAAACAGAGAAATTTTTTGCGATCATTGAGAATTTTAAACAGGAGATCGTTGGAAAAAGAGAAGAGATCTTAAATGAGACAAAAGAACAAATTACAATTGTTCAATCAGGAATAGATACTCTCGCAGAACGATATTTAGATACAGAAGATAGACTAGAAAAAAGATCAGAAGAGTTAAAGGTCCAACTTAGTAGAGAATTTACAAGGTTCAGTGAAGAACTTCAGGAAGCTAAAAGAAAGACTGAAGCGGGAATGCAAATTGAGGTTTCTGAGATCAAAGAACGAATTGATGAGTTAGGTCAGACATCAATTCAAAAAATGAAAGCAGTGGATGAACACTTTTTAGATCTAAAATCTGCCTTAGAAGAAAGTGCAAGAGAAGTCTTAGCTGAGGTTGAGCATAGGTCGGGAAAAATTTCTGAAAGAACCGAAAAAGAAGTTCTAAAGTTAGACCAAAGATTAGCACATTATATGAAAGAATGGACTAACGAATTAGAAAAACTAAAAGCTAGTTACTATCAAAAAGTAGATTCACTTCAAGCAAAATTAGGTGAGGTGCAGATTGAAGGTAAAGAGTTATTACTTGAAATTAGAAATGAATTCGAAACAGGAAAGCTAGAACTTTCTCAAGTGTTTCAAGGATATAGTGATTCCTTGGGAGATAGAACCGGGGATGTAGTTTTTGAGATTCAAAATAAGATCAAGAAATCTCTAGATGAGGTAGAGGGTTCTTTGGGTAAGGTTCAAAAAGCAAGTATGAGTATTTATGAGAAACAAGAAACGTTCCTCACTGAATATGCTGAGAAGTTACATAAAGACCTTCAAAATAGACTTGAAAAAACACGTTATGAAGCTGAAGAAGTGCTGAATGAAATTCAGAAAACTGGAAATAATTTATTGGAGAAACAAGAAGAGAAAATTGATAAATTCAATTCAACGTTAGACGAAAGAATCTCTCGGCAACTTACAATCCTAATTGATAAGGGACAATTACAGTTGGATGCACTTGAGTCAAGAATTGCAGCTTATGTGGGCGAGGTAAAAGAGAATATTGATTCTAGTCTAAAGAATGCTAGAGAAGATAGTAATAGACAAATTGATAACTTCAACTCACAGGTAATTAAAACATTTAAAGAAACTGAAGCTGCTAACCAAGAGTTCTTAGATTCTAGCAGAAAAGAATTTTCTAGAACCAAAGATGAGTTTGTTAAAGTGAAAACTAGTATTGAAATAGAGATTAATCGAGTGAATGAACTCAAGAATGGACTATACAATTTTCTTTCAGAAGAAAGTAGTAAATTACAGTCCCAAAGAATTCGTTCAGAGCAACTTTCTGATAATATTGATTCAATTGCTAAAACTTCTGAAATGTTAATCAATAGAACAGAAGAGCTAAAAGATAAAATCAAAATGCTCACTTCAATTGATGAAAAAATTTCTTACCTTCAACAGATATACTCAGGATTCGATGCAAAGGTCAATAGCTTAGACCTTGTAAATGATCGTATTAATCAATTACTGAAGACTATGGAAAATTCTGAAAGATATGCTGGTGAGACAACTAATAAATTACAACAAATTCATTCAGAACTTGCTAGTCTAAAAGATAAAGAGACTAGTCTAGAAGAGAGTATTGCACAGGTTGAAAAGAAAACAACTTTCTTGCAAAATCAGAACATTGATGTTAAGTCTATTGAGGCTAAGTTTGAAAAAGTTGAGGGACTAATGATGGATCTCTCTGCAAAACATAAACAAATTTCTGCGTTACAGAATAGGATTGAAACATTAAAAGAAGAAACAGAGGCAATGAAAAATAATCTAGAAGATTTACTTGCAGAAACTGATGAAAGGTTTGAGAAACTTTCAGATTTTCTATCTGTTGTGGATTCTGTTACCACACCTCAAGGTGTAGGAAATAAAAAATTAACTGTTAAAGATCAAAATTTAATGAAAAAGAAAAGAGCCACAGTGCTTCAGCTCTATGATAACTTCAATTGGACACCTGAAACAATTGCTCAAAAACTGAGCATGGAAAAATCTTTGGTTGAGGCGATCATAAATAACAAAAAATCATGATCTTTATAGTAAATCTGTTTTCAACGATTTTCCTTACAGGGTTGATTTGGACGATTCAGGTTGTCCATTATCCACTCTTTGGCAGTGTTGGAGAAAAGGAATTTACAGTATATCATAGACTTCATTCCAATAGAATAAGCTTGATAGTAGTTCCTATGATGCTTGCAGAATTGATAAGTTCCATTATGATAGTATTTTATTCTACAGAGATAAATTTACTCATTAGATATCTTGGACTTTTCTGTGTTGCAGTAGTTTGGATCTCAACTTTTTTTCTATCAGTTCCAGAACACAATACACTTAACTTAGGGTTGAATCAAAATTCAGTTGATAGATTAGTTTATACTAATTGGATCAGAACAATCGCTTGGACAATTCATTCTTTTATACTTTTATATGTGATTAAAAATGGCAGATAAGGTAAAGAAACTAGCGACTAACGTACAAGGTAATTTTTTTGTTGATTCAACATGTATAGATTGTGAGACCTGCATGTGGATAGCACCAAATACATTTGGTGAAAAAGAGGATCAGTCACATGTTCACTCTCAGCCTGAAACTAAAGAGGAAAGGATTTTAGCACTCAGAGCACTATTCTCATGCCCCACAAATTCGATAGGATATCTTGAAAAACCAGAGGAACTAACGTTAGTTAGAAATAGTTTTCCAATAAAAATTTTTGATAATGTATATCATTTAGGATTTCATTCAGAAAAATCATTTGGTGCAGCAAGCTATTTTATTCAGCATGAGAAAGGGAATATAATGATTGATTCTCCTAGATTTTATAAGCCACTTGCTGAAAGATTAAAAGAACTAGGTGGAGTAAAATATTTATTTCTAACTCATAGAGACGATGTTGCAGATCATAGTTTATATCATGAATTTTTTGGATGTGATAGAATCATTCATATTGATGATAGCAGAAATTTAAAAGTTGAAAGAAATATTTCAGGAAAAGATATTCAAAAAATTTACGAAGATGTTTTCATGATACCAACTCCAGGTCATACAAGAGGAAGTGTTTGTCTATTATATAGAAATGAGTTTTTATTTACGGGAGATCATTTGGCTTATTCCAATTATAGAAAACATTTGATTGGGTTTAGAAATGCATGCTGGTATTCTTGGGATGAATTAAAAGTATCTATGAGAAGGCTTTATGATTATGAGTTTAGGTTTATTCTTCCTGGACATGGTTTTCCATATACAACTGAGACTGTCGAAGAAATGAAACAAGCTATGAAGGTTTGTTTGGACTCGTTATAATTTAACGTGAGTTCGATATAAAGATTTTTTATCTCAAAGAAAGCCTTGAGGATTTTAGTAATTATTTTATACTCTTTCATACATCGAAGTCACTTTACTTAATAAGTTTCTTGGGCGTCTTTTCCCGCTCTCAGCTTCGGTCGGGGACCCAAGGGGTTTTGTAGTTTAGATCGCATAGGTTTTGGTGTAGTTGAATGTTGTTTTGTGAATTTTTCTCTAATATTACTGACTCTTCTCTGGTTGCTCTAATTGAGGAGCTTTGTCCTGGTTGCGAGGACTTTTTCGTGATTGGTGCTTCGTAATAGTAATTACCTATTTAATAATTTATTTCGTAATAACTGTTTTCATGAAATTTATTGACTAAGTAATAACTAAAATCAGATTTTTTTGTAATAATTGTTTGTTTGACGAACCCACAAAAAAGCCTTTACGCCAAAAGGCAATTTTTTCTACCAGAGCGAAAACGGTGAAGCAAATACGATCAGATAAGACACCACTAATACAAGATGGCTGAACTATTGCAGGACAATTCATACAAAATAGAGGGAGAGGGCACGTTAGTCTTCACGCTCAACATGGGAACTAACGCACGCAGACTATTCCGAAGAAAGCTCATTCGATGTAAAACTCATGCTAAAGCAATGCAGGAGTTATTGGATAGATATGAAACAGCGAGTTGGTCGGGAATGATATTGAAGCCCAATGCAAATATGAAGACCAAGTATCAGGTCAAGGCAACAGAGTCTGAGGTAGAGGAGGAGAGTTACAAAATACAGACCATTCGAGTCTTTT
>JANRLP010000047.1:0-26809 GCA_033762425.1 Leptospiraceae bacterium | reverse complement strand
TTTTAATCTCAGTTGAAAAGATTATCTTGCATAGCTTTCTAGATAATTTAGAACTTTTTTTTCATTATATACTTATCGTACCAATTCCTTTAATCATTAACTTTTTCTCTTAAGTTGACAGCATTATTCGATCGGGGACGCGGGTTTTGGTGTTTACATAGTAGAGTTCTAGTGTAGTTGCTCTGTTTTAGAATGAATTTTCTCTTGTATCCAAGGCTTCTCTCTGGTTGCTTTAGTCGGGGAACTTTTTCCTAGTTGTAGGAGCTTTTCCGTGGTTGGAGCTTCGTAATAACTATGAACCTTTCAATAATTTATTTTGTAATAACTGTTTTTATGAAATTTTTTGACAATGTAATAACTAAAATCAGGTTTTTTGTAATAACTATTATCTTATCAATAAATTATTGTGTAATAACTGTTTTTTTGGCGAACAGAGAAAAATGTCTTTACGCTTAAAGACATTTTTCTCTACCAGAGCGAAAACGGTGAAGCTAATACGATCAGATAAGACCCTACTAATACATGATGCCCGAACTATTACAGAATGATTCATATAAAATAGAGGGAACGCTTATTTTTACACTAAACATGGTAGCTAACGTTTAGGAATGCGACAGGGATAGAGGCGATATGCCCAAAATTTCTGTAAGAAATTTTTTATCTGCAAGCCTTCCGCCTGATGGCTATCGGCTTTCGATGGTCAAAAAATTTTAGTCACTGACCGAAGCCGAAAGCCCGTAGTCGCCCAAAATTTTTTTAGTGTTACGAAACATATTTCTATTCGATTCTATCTTCAAATTAATTTCTAATTACTATCATAAAGCGACTTAATTATTCAATCTATAGTATTTGTTCTTTACGTAAAAATACCAAGCATTTTCAATCTCTTCTGAAATTCTATAACTTAGATTAGTCATAAGTCTTGCCTGTGCCTGCTCTTCTGATTCTTTATATCCGATTTGATTAGAAAAATAGGCTCTCACCATAATTTCATCTCTCTCTAATTGTAACCTATCCCCACCAGTTTCTTGCAATTCAATCTTGACTAATACTGTGATTTCAGAACTTATCTCTTGGTTTCCCATATCCAAAAGATTTCCAATTTTTTGATAGTGAGTGATTCTTCCGTATAACTTAAACCTCGCTTCAGATTTTTCTCTAGTTTGAATGAATCTACCTCTTCTATCTACTTCTTGCTTAACAGCTTGGGTTACCATTGTATGCAGACCCTGACCATAGGATTCGTTTTGAAAATTTTGAATATAGATGTATCTAAGATTATCAGAAATTTGAACTCCATTTACTTTAGGGGGACGACCCGGTTCTCTGAACAGAAATGAGCAAGATAGTACATTCAATAAACCTAATATATATAATAACTTTTTTATAATTACTATCGTTTGACGAATAGTTGTTTTAGAATACATTTTTAGAATCAATTCTTTCTCCAATCATTTGATCTCAATAATAATAAAAGTAATGTCATCTTGAAGATGTCTATCTCCTAAAAATTTCTTGAGTTCTTGAAAATAATTATTAGATAATTCTTCACAATCCAAAGCAACATTTTCCTCAAGAAATCTTTTCAGCCTTTCTTCACCGAATTGTTCTCTTAAGGAATCAAACTCTTCAAAGACTCCATCAGTGAAAAGAAATATTTTATCATTACTTTCGACGTTAATCTCTACTGGATTAATTTCCTGATTACTCACAAGTCCAATTAATTTTCCTTTGGATGAAAGCGGAACTATTGAACCAGATTTATAGATTAATTGATCAGGATGACCGGCAGAAGCATAAATAATTTTTTTATTTTTAAAATCAATGTCTAAGATAGCACAGCTAAAATAAATTTTTAAATCTTGGTATTTATGATGTATTTCGCGATTGAGTAGTTCTAAAAGCATCTCTGGTCTCTGAATAAATAGTTTCAATCCCTCATATTCAGATTTGATTAACATCGTAATCATTGCAGCTTGGATTCCATGACCTGTAGCATCTGCCAAGAAAAAACGAATATAGTCTTCTTTGATTTTAACTATATCAAAATAGTCTCCCCCGACTTTTTCCATCGGAATATATTTAGCATAATACTTAAACAGCTTAGATTCATCTTTTCTTTCGGGAAGTATCTTATTCTGAATTTCTTGTGCAATTACAAGATCTTTATGTATATTAGTGATAGTCTGATGTAATTCAGCGTTTCTAATAGCTACCTTTACTTCAAGTTCATCTTTCAATTCCTCTAGTTCTCTATGTGAGCGTTTAACTTCTTTATAATTCAACTCAGCTTGTTTATAGTATGACTCGTATTTCTTGGAAAGAATCCATGATTGGAATAATATAAAAATTACTATTCCAACAGGTAAAACATACATTGTGTAGATAACCCCAGTTCCATGAAGTATATCATTTGCAAAACAAGTGAATAAGATTAAAAAACCTAATAAGAAAGTTCCCGAACCTTCTCGATTGTTTTTATTAGCAATAATCAAACAATATAGTCCATGCAACATTCCAACTAGAGTTACTATTTGAATATAAAACAGTCCAAGAGTAAAGATATGTAATGGAAAAACTAATACAAATAGTATTTGTAGTCCGTAGAAGACTAAGTAAGAATAAGCAAATTTTTTTTTGTATTCAACTGGGAAAATAAAATAAACAAAAAATGCATATAGTATTGGTAAGATATAAAAACAAATATATTCAATCTTATAGAGCCATATCCCATTTAGATCAATACATTCAAAAACAAATCTATCATTGGTAACTAGAGTCCTAAAACTTGTTGAAATGCATATGAATGAAAATAAAAGACTCGAATTTAATTTTCTACCGTTCAAGTAAATAATAAAATGGTAAATCCCAATTATGAATATGCAACCTACTAGAAAAAAATCTCTATTTCTATTTCTACTTACATACTCATTAATACTATCTTCTGTTCCAAAATAGATTGGATACCACATTCCACCTTTTGAATGGATATGATTAGAGATATGAATTCGTATAACCATTTCTTCATTCTCAGCTACTCCAATCTTTCTAGAGAAAGGAATATATCTTGGAATTCGTCCCGAAACATTTTCTGTTGGGATTCCATCACCTAAGATGAGCCTATCATTTGCAAAAATTTGAAATTCAGAACCCTGATCTCTAAATCTTATAGAAAGTGTTTCTTTAGTTTTAATTCCTTTGATCCTAAGGATATAAGTTGCATAACCATAACTTTGGATTATTTCATTAGAAATTTTTTTCCCATTCCAAACATTAGGAACTGAAATATATTCTCTGCCCTCAATGGAATCAGAGTTTTCAATAAATTGTTTCCAGTAGAATTCCCATTCTCCCGTAAGTTCGATGATGCTTTTATTATCCCAGAATTCTAAGTTTAGAACTCCCTTTTCTACTTTTTGATTTTTAGCGATTTGATTGCAGTTAAATACCAAAGTAAGTATGAGAATTATTACAACTTTGCAAAAATGAAAAATGAACTTGTCCAAGTTGTAATCTATTTCCTCACATTTGCATGGAATCTTGGTTTTTAATTCTTGTCACTGTAAAATTCAATTGATTACAATCAATGAAACTTTTTTCTTGCATCATGACTAAGATTTTAATATTATCACTAATCCTAAGTTTCATTTCTTGTGCATCTTCCTCTGAAACCGCTCCAGAAGTAGTTTCCCCTACAGGTGAGAAAGTGAAAATTCTTGACAAGGATGAATTGATTTTAGGAACTTCATTTTTGAAAGGAACAGAAATTACTAGAGATAAGAATGGAAATCTCAAGCAAGCAATTCTAAACTCTGAACAAGCTTTGCTGGATGAAAAATATTCAAAAGCTATTCCTCATAAATTTCCTGTTGGAACAATTGTTCTCTATAGCTCACCTAAGAATACTTTTGGTGAAGCGATTCCATATCCTGAATTTCCCAAATCAATTACAGTTAGAAAACCTGTTTCCGTTTTTGGCTATGGATTCCCCGCAGGTTCTAGTTTCTCTATTTCCACAGCTCCTGGAACACCTAAAAATAAAAAAGATGCAATACCGGGAATTTATGTTGAAAATACTATGTATGAACTAACGATCAATGGTAAAAAAGTACAGGGTGGTTCAACAATTTTTTTAGAGGACAAAGACAAAGCTAAACAACTCAAAAATCCTAAAAAAGGTGAGTGGATAGATCTCTAAATTGTCAATTTTTTTCCTTGGTAATAAACTGCTTCAATAGAACCGGGGAATTGATAATTTTCAAAAGGAGACCATGAGCTTTTGCTTTGGATCATTTCCTTTGTAAACAGGGTTGGCTTTTCTAAATTCAGAACTGTAAAGGATGCTGAAAATCCTTCTTCGATTTGACCAAATCCTTTCCCAAAAATTTTGGGTAGATATGGATTTACAAAATCACCGGGATTTTTAGCACAAGTGAGTACAATTCTATTCAGTGAAACTTTCTCAACAAGAATCAGATGTGTAACAAAAAGTGAGTAAGTATCTAGCTGTGAGATTCCACTAATGCCTTTATGTTTTTCTTCAATAGAATGAGGAGCATGATCTGTCGCTAGATATTCAATTCCTCCATTCTTAAACTCTTCAAGCAGAGCAATTCTATCCGATGCATCTCTAAGTGGAGGGTTCATTTGAAACCAAAAATAATTTTCTTCCGTGAGCATGGATCTATCAAAAAAAAGATGGGTTGGTGTGACCTCGCAACTAACGTTTACTCCTCTTTTCTTAGCATCCAGAATTTTCTTTAGTCCATCTTTAGTGGAATAATGACAAAGTTTTCCTCTAAGATTATACTTTTCAATCAAATAGAGTGCAAAATCAGTTGCTAAGATCTCTGCCTCCTTGGGTCTTCTGTCTTCATGCAATTCTTTAGACTTATTCGACTCTAAAATTTCAGGATCTTCACAATGGAAACTAACGTTCCTTCCTGAATAATTCTGAATCACTTCTTCTAACTCATAATTAGTTTTAAAATATAGTTCTCCGATGGATGGTCCCATGAATACCTTATAAGGAACTTCTCTAACTAATGGTTTAGTATTTGGACCAATTCCTGCATAAAGAGTGATATGAATGGGTGATTTATGAGTAAGTTCTTCTTTTCGATTATAGGTCTCATCAGTGATTGGAGGAATTGGATTATTGGGCATATCTGCAATATGCACTACCCCACCATTGATTCCCGCTTTTCCTGCACTGATAAAATCTTCTTTATAGAGATGTTTGCCACTTTCATCTTCTCTTGCATGAATATGAATATCCCCAAAGCCAGGAAAAATATAGCAATTATTAGGAAAACGAATAGAATCGTTATCAATAGTATCGCTAACCGAGACTATTAGACCTGTTTCTTCATTGAAAGAAATTGTTCCTTCAAACTCTTTATTGTGAGTGATAATCTTTCCTGAGATTTTTTTCATAGTTTCCTTTAGTGTTAAATCAAATATAGTCCAAGAAAAAGTAATATCCAAATTATATCTAAGAAATGCCAATAGACCATTTGGTATTTAAGTCTAGTAAGTTGGGTTTTATAGTTAGGTTCATGAATATGACCAACTAAAATTTTAATCTGGAACAAAATTCCTAACAGTAAATGAAAGATATGTAAACCTGTTAGAAAGTAGAATAGAAAAGAAAATAAGTTTTTGTTTCCTGTGTATAACTCAAAATTAATTAGATAAGTCCAACTATAGACTTGCAAACTAATAAATGTAATTCCAAGAACAAGGGTGATAATAGAAAAAAGAAATGATTCTGTCCTTGAATGTGCTTTCCATTTTTTGTAGGAAATATGAAGTGTGATGCTGCTTAAAAAAATTGTAGCTGTGCTAACTGAAAGAATAGTGATCAATTCTTTGAAATGAGAAGGTTTCCATACCTTGTTTACTTCTGCAAAAGAAAATTTCATCCAAACATGAATTACAAGCCCCGACATAAATAGCATAGTAAGAGAGAGAATTAATAGAACCATTGCGAGAAGCCCTCTTTCCTCAGGGTTGGAACGGTCGGGCTCTTGGTTATTTCTAGGGGTTGGCGCAAGTAGAAAAGCTAGTTCAATCATTTCTGTCCCTCAATTGGAAAGAATTCTTTATAGCCACCTTGTTTCAATAGAAATATCTTTTGGGAAAGTCCACTTTCATTGATAGCTTGTCGAATCTTTGGTAGCTCGTTGGACGGATTGGAATAGAAAGTAGTATGGTGCATGGGAATCATAAATTTTGCATTTACATCTTGGAACATTTGAATTGCACCAATTGGGTTTACATGTACTGCATTTCCATATTCATCTTGAAAAAAGCTTCCAACAGGTCCAAATGGTATTAATGCTAGATCAATTTGGAACATTGCACCTATCGTTCGAAAATACTTCGCAGAGTATCCTGTATCTCCTGCAAAATATACTGTCATGCCATGATATTCTATCACGTAACTAACGTACGGGTCTCCATCCCAAAGATTGTCTATCAACCAACGCCCACCAAAATGTCTTGCTGGAACTACAGTGATCTTTATATCGTCTTGGTAAATTGTATCATAATTAGATATATAAGAGAGTTTATTAAAATTATAATCTCCAAAATCTGGTGCTCCTTGTGGCAGGACTAGATGAGTTTTTCGAGAAATTTTTTCTAGAGTATAAGTGTCTAGATGATCTAGATGAGCATGAGATACTAAGATGAAGTCAATTTCGGGAAGTTCTTTGAGTTCCATTCCGGGCTCTACATGTCTGCCCAAAAGATTTAGAATTCTGGGATTCCAAATTGGATCAGTGAGAATCCATCTATCATCCATTCTAATAAGAAAAGTTGCATGCCCTATCCAATATGCTTTTAATCGATGAGTAATTTTTTCCGTTAACGGTTTTGCTTTGTTTAGAACCTTTTCATTCTTTGTAAAAAACAAACAATTGCTGAAGATAAGAATTAAAAAAAGTTTCAACATTTAAAAAACTATATATAATAGACTTTGTACAAAAAGAAGTAAGGTTGCCCAGATGCGCAGATCTTTGAGGACAGTGATATTTGGATCAGAGTATAGTTTGTCTTTAGGAACATACCATATTACAACAACGATGAATAAAAAAATTAAGTAGGTAGAAATCTTAGCATAGATCATTTCTTTCCTCCATAGGTAAGTCTTTCCAATGAATCATTAGGAAGTGGTTCTGTAATTTTACTAAATGCAAAAAGTAGAAATGTAGAAAATAGAAAACTTGTAAATGCTATATGAAGCATGTTTACACCAAAGAATCCAAGTGCTACAGAAAAAATAAGTCCACCAACTAGAGCAATAAAGCCCGAATTAGGAGTTGGAAGTTTGCTTAGGATTCCAAATAGCATAATAGAAAACATTGGCCCTTGAAAAAATGAAAGTACTGTTTGTACAAATATATAGATTCCTTCAAATTTTGCCGTGATTGGTGCGAGTAAGATTCCAAGGATCAAACCAATTGCTGTAATCCATTTGCCTGCACTGAGTTCAAACTCATCTCTTCTAGTTTCAGGTTTCCAAACACCAATGATATCTCTAGTAACCATGGTAGCAGCTGAATTCAGTGTGGAATCAACTGATGATTGAAGTGCAGCGATGAAAGAGACAAACAGCAGTCCCGAAAGTCCTGGGGGAAGAATATTTCTGATGATCCAAGGAAGGGATTCATCGGGATTGTCTAAAACTTTAGGTGCAAGAACTAACGTCAATAGTCCGGGAAGCACGATCAGAAAGGGAACTAACGTTTTCCCAAGGGCTGCAAGGATCATGGATGCTTGGCTATCCCAGACTGATTTTGCTCCCAGTGTTCTTTGTAGGATCACTTGATTGGTACACCAATATGCGGGAGAAAGAACAAATGCTAGTCCAAGAATAACTCCATGCCAAGGAAAGTTTGGATGATCACTGGGAAGAAATGCATTTAAATGATTTGGATGATTAGACGTTAGTTTATTAGTAAATTCTAATATACCACCAGACTTTTCAATTCCAAGATATGCAAGACCAAAAGCACCAATGAACATGATGCCAACCTGAACAGTGTCAGTGATTGTGACTGCTTTGAGTCCACCAGTGATCGTGTAGATTCCAACAACAATTCCTGTGACTAGAATACTAAATCCAACGGGCCAACCTAGATATGTTTTCAATAGAATTGCTGTGGACCAAAGATAGACCCCGACGCTAAGTAATGTGAATAAAGAGAGAACTAAAGCTGAAGTTACTCTCACTAACTGAGAGTATCTTAGTCCCAAAAATTCGGGAATAGAATAGACACCTGCTTTCCAATAATAAGGAAGAAAGAAGAATGCACAGATGATCATTGCAGGAATTGCTCCGATCCATTCAAAATTTGCCTGAGCGATTCCTATCTTGTAGGCACCACCTGCTGCACCTACATAATCATTAGAACCAATGTTTGAACCAATTATGGAAAGTCCAACTGCCCAAAAGGGAAGAGATCTACCTGCTATAAAATAATCTTCTCCGGTCTTGACACCTCTACCAATATAGATTCCAAAAATTAAAATTCCGATTAAATAAAAAAGGATTAGGGAAAGGTCAAGAGGATGAACAGCAATTGGATCAAACTTAAAAAAATAGTCCATTGCAAGATATTGCTAGTGCTTGAAAACTATTCAAGTAAAAAAAGATTTTAGGCTAAGAATCAATTTTAGGATTACCTAAATGCACCAAGGGCGCTACCATCCGTTCTTAGATTTCCATTCCTATCCAAATTCAAGGTTCCAAACTCAGTAATATTTGCTGAAGTAAGTCCTGTTCTAATCGATGCGGGAGTGGATGGATCCAAAGTGAAATCGAAGGAACTAACGTTAGTATAAATTGGCGTGTCTATATTGTTTGCAGAAGTGGTTAGTAGAACAGAAAATAGTGTTACACATAAACCAGAGATTCCAAAATCTCCTGAACAGAAATTATTATAAATTGTTCCCGTCCGATTGATATAATTTCCAGTGCAACTATGAAATGTATTTTTGATCAAGGAATGAGGATCTTGGGTAACAACCACTGCATTTTGAAGACAATATTTTGTAGTACCAGTGATAGCACTAATTATGTTGTAACGAATTTCAGGACGGCAAGCTGCTGCATTTAAGTTAATTACCGAGGTACTTGTGCTAGAAGTGCTACTAAGATAGATCGTGTTTCCAAGTAGAAAACTATTACCTGCTCCAGTAGAACAACCTGCATAAAAAACTCCATAGGAAGAAGAATGAGTTCCTGTTAATGGTTTTGAAATTACATTACTAACGATAGAAGCAGTTTGTGTTCCTATGCTCAAGTATATTCCTTGAGGGGAACTGCCTTGTCCTGCAAGGATTGTATTTCTATAGATAAGAATTCCTGAAGAAGAGCTTGGTTCCATGGTAATTCCTCTTGCAGCAGCAGTATTGCTTCCACCATTTAGAGTATTGCCTTCAATTTGGATTTGATTAAAGTTAGTTCCAGGATTAATTGCGATCGCTGATACATCACCTCCAGTAGAAGAAACACCCCCATTGATCAAATTATTTTTAATACTAAGAAATGAATAAGATCCTGCATCAAGTCTAACACCACTTCCATTGCTAGCTGTACTGCCCCCCGAAATGGTGTTTTCTTCAATTAAGAATCCAGAAGTAACACTACTACCACTATAAATTCCATTTGAATTACAACTAGTTGAAGAACAAACTCCTCCAGAGATGAGTGCATTCTTTGTTATACTAATATTAATCTTACTAGTAGAATTATCAATTCCAATAGTTCTGCAACTAACTCCAGTACAAGGACCACCTTTGATAGAAGCATTGGATTGAACTATGACTGAGGTTGTACCATTGAGAAGTACTCCACTGGATTCAGCGCCATTCACTGTAGGTCCTTCAATAGAGTTAGACTGTATAATATCTTCAGACTGAGATTGAATTCCTGCAGAATCATTAACTGCAGTTCCACCAGAGATAAAGTTATTTTGAATCAAAGTACTTGTTGCGTTTAAGGTTCTAATTCCATTGTAAGAGTTTGCTGTTCCACCTTGGATGATATTATTGCTGATTAATGTGGTATTATTAATGCTTATACTTATAACCTCTCTTGCTCCAGCATCATTTCCACCTGAAAAATAATTTCCAAAAATATTTACACCAGTTGTACTAGTAGAATAAATTGCATAGGTAGTCCCTGAAGTTGCGTTTATCCCACCTAGAAATTTATTGAATCGGATCGTTAATCCAGTTGCAGTAGCTGAGTTAATATAGATCGCACTAGCAAAACTGGGAATAGGAACTGCTGTACTAGCATTCTGAAAGGTATAACCCTCAACAATTGATGTTTCTGCATTGTATCCACTACCAGTAAATGATAATATTCTGATTTGATTACCGATAGTGTTTCCAGCTAAAACTCTTGCATCAGCAATATTCGTACGATAGCTGCTATCCTCAGAGACAATATCTCTATCCGACCAATCGGTTGTGTTTCCACCAAATAGAGAAACTTTTGCAGGAAGAATTGCATCAGAACTTATGGAATAGTTTCCCGCACTCGTGAGAACTGCACAAGATACAGCACAAGAACTAACGGCAAGAAGTGAGCCTGCTAGTGTTGCTTTCGGGGCATCTCTTGTTCCAGAATTACTATCGTTTCCCGATACTGACATATGGATTAGAGTTTCTGCGATTAGGTATCCATTCGAAACATTGGTTGCAGTGTTTCCCGATGGATCTTTGCAGTTAGAGATAGACAATTTTTGTTCTTGGGTTAGTCCAAGATTCCAGCCCGAACTAGGAGGAGAAACTTCTACAGTTTTAGTGTCTGTCCAAGTTGTAGTTACACCGTTTATGGATACAGAGTTCTGAGTTACAGAATTGCAAGCTGTTTGGTCCATGTCTTTATCAAACTGAATTGAGAGTTTTTGCAAACTACTGATTATAGGAAGTGCTTTCGTAGGGTCTTTGGTTTTTGGAGTAAAACTAACAACATTCGGTATAGTTGTAGAAGGAGTACTAGCTTGCACCTTTTCTGAAATGAGTAAACCTAAATAAGGAAGATAACTTTTATTCAGAACAGGATTACAATTCGAAATAAAAAGAATTATGAATAAAATTTTTAACATAAATTATAATATTATTATTAGACTGAATTTAGAATCATAAAATTGCTTTGAATTGATTAAATTTGAAGGTTATCGGTTGAATCAGTGAATGCTTGAAAAAAAATACAAACTCGTACAATCAGCTAATAGATTATAAAACCCTCTTCACATTCCTCTAATGGGATTGTAATTTTTTTGTATGGAGAAAAAAATTTTTTCAGCAAAATAATCTTGTCAATAAGTTTATAAAATAAAAAACTCATAATGATTAATTGATTTGTTGAAAAATTAGAGTATAAAGGAACTTCACCCGCACAAAGTGCGGGTGAATCCATATTCTCTAATGTATTTTTCAATTAATCAAATCTAATTTGATGTAAATCAAGGAGAAGATAAATGGCAATTAGTGATGATGGCATGTCCTCAACCGAGAGTGTCGGTTTTTTTTCCCAGATAGGTGACTCTATCAAAGGGATTCTTATAGGTATGGTACTATTACCTGCTTCTATTTATACAGTTTTTAAAGTTGAAACCTGCACCCAAGCCGGAGCTGCGTTTAAGAATGCTAAACCTGTAGCACAAATGGAGCAAGGCAAACCTATCTATGTAACTGGAAAACTTACAGCAGATCCTATAGGTTCAAGATTTGTTCAACCTGGTAAGTACATTCGAATCTCTCAAGACTCACAAGTGTATGCATGGGATGAAGAAGAAAAAACAGAAGGATCAGGTTCCAACAAAAAGAAGATAAAAGAATGTAAATTAGAATGGACTACCAATCCAAGAAATCCTAGTTCATTCTCTTTACCGGGATGTAAAAACAAACCTTTCCACAAAAAGCTTTTTCAAAATGAAACTGTTGTTGCTCAAGATGGAGCAGTGAATGCAGACGGGAAGACTTATAAAGTAAATTTAAAAGATGTTAATTTTACTTCAGCAGTTCCGACTCGTGATCCTGATGATGCAAACATTATTCTAAATGGGTTCACTAAATCGGATCGTTACCTATTTGAGAAAAAAGAATGTGCAAGCTCTCCAATCGAAGGTTGTGAAAGAGTGAACATTGATGTTACTCCTATTCCTGAAGCTGACATGACATTTCTTGGCTCTCTTAGTGGAAGTTCTATAGTTCCTTATGTTTTCAAAGATGATAAATTTTTGAATGCTAGTGTTGGAACCTATGAGCAAACGTTAACCGACATCAAGAATGATGATTCAACTATGAAATGGATTGGAAGAGGATTAGCTTTCCTCATGATGTGGGCTGCATTTTCCATGATGGCAGGACCACTCACAACTCTACTTGAGTTCATTCCTTTTGTTGGTGAATTTGGAAGTGGAGCAATTCATTTTGTGCTAGGGGCTGTAGCGTTTGTGATAACTGCAATCACTATTATCCTAGTTAAATTTTGGTTTATCTGGCTTGCAATCCTAATTGGTGGCATTGGGTTTGCATACTATAAACGCAAACAAAAAGCAACAGCTTAAGTATGTTCTAACAACGGGTTAACCCCCGTTGTTTTCTGTTTTTCCTGATTGGATCATTTCACAGTTCCCATCAAACACAACTCCATCAGCGATTTGCAGTTTTGCAGTTTTGATGTTTCCCGTTACTTTTCCAGTTGATAACATTTCTAATTTTTCAGTAGCAATCACATTTCCTGTTACTTGTCCACCAACGATTACAACGCTTGCTTTGATGTTTGCTTTTACAATTGCAGTTTCACTGATATAAAGATAACCATCGGAAATGATTTCACCAATAAATTCACCCGCAATTTGCAGAGGTCTTTTGAAACTAAGTGTTCCTTGGAAAGAAGTATCCTTTCCTAAAATTGTAGTTATGCTTCCTTGTTCAGTTACAAGATAGTTTGGAAGTTTTTTACTCATCACTCTTTCCTATTTCGTTTTCATCACATACACACCATCCCAATCAATAGGAGGTGGGTCTTGGATAAATTCTTTGCAACGTTTGGAATATTCAATTGAGGGACCATCATCGGGGATAATTGAAAGAGCTTTTTGAAAAAGCTCAAGTGCTTCTTGGAATTTAGCTTCTTTATATTTTTGAAGTCCTGAGTTATAGTATTCTAGAAGCTCTTTCATTTGTGGGGTTATCATGAATTATTCTCCATATAAAATGACAACTGCACTTGCATAATTTTCAGTGTGAGTTACAGATACAGTAAAACGAGAGTAGCCTGAATGCTCAAATAAAGCAAGTGCTTTTCCAGTGAGTTTCAAATTCTTTTTCCCAAATTCTGTGCCTGCAAGTTCAATTTCTCGAAAGTCCACTGTTTGTCCTTTCTTTAAGTCTAATGCCTTAATGAATGCTTCCTTACAAGCAAATCTAGCTGCAAGATAAGGAGCGGGATTTTTATGAATCAAACAATAGTTTCTTTCGTCCTGAGAAAAAATTTTTTCAAGAAATTTATCGCCAAATTTTTGGTACGTTTCCAAAACTCTGGAGGTTTCAATTAGATCGTTACCAACGGAAAGTTTCATTTAGTCTTTGGTTCTTCTGGAGGTTCAGGAAAGGATAAATCTTCGGGAAAAAGAGAATCAAACTTTTTTGTGTTTGGGATGAATTCCTTTTTTACATCATATTGTATGATGAGTCTATCGGGAATTACACTCAGGATTTCAATACTCTTCAATTCTTGTGATTTAACTACTCGAATCTTCACCTGAGCAGGTAAATTATTCGGGAGAATTTTACCAGTTTTAGAATCATAAGTATAATTACAGGGAACTGTTGCCTTGATTCCTTTAAAGATTTGGTAACTACTAATCGGAGTTGGTGTATTGTACTTAATTGAAATCTCATCAATGGAAAGATCTGCAAGTAAATTCTCGTCTATGCTCTCACAATTGATTGGAATACCTTTCACTATCTGTTCCCCAGAATCAGAAGTAACACCTTTGATGATATTTACTTTTACTTGAAATTCTTTAATATCTGAAAGTAGATTCACACCTTTCGGAAGATCTACAGGTTTATAAGTCTTAGTAAATGTCTCTCTAATATCTTTTAATGATATTGTGCCTAACGTATATTTATTTAATTTATCTAATGTAGTCTTCGGACCAACTAACGTTACCTTATTAGGTTTAATAAAATAAGAAGTTCTGATATAGTTTGAATTTATTTCTTCTTCAAACAATACATCTGTAGGAATCGTTTTATAATTTGTTTGTTCAATGATAAAATTAATTCTTCCTCCAAGTGGAGTGACTTGAATTTTACTTGTTGAAGAACCCCAAATTTTTTTAACCTCTACTGAGTGCTCGCCTAACGTTAGTTCAGTTGGGTCAATCACTACTTTCATAAATTGTGTATGATAATTCACTACATCTCTAAATCCTTCTACCTTAATCCGATAGGTCTTATCGGGTGGTTTTACAAAAAAAAGATTAGCTGGAAGTTTAGGATATTCAATTGGCACATCAACTGTTTTCACTAATATCTTAGAATTTTGAAGATAGATAAATAGTAAGAATGAAATGATTACAGAACCTAGTTTGGCTTGCCAATTCTCAAATAGAAGCCCAAATATTCTGGATGATATTGTTGTCTTGGAAGGATTTTTTTCAGTCATTCTTTTTTCCTGATTGAAAATCTTCCCGTATTAATTTCGGAAGAATCTTTATTTTTTGCTGAAAGAAGTTTAAGAACTAAGGTTTTTAGTTCAAAGGATTTGATGGGATGAATCATTTCCCCATCTTTGCATACTGAGATTTCACCTGTTTCTTCTGATGTAATGATTACAACAGCATCAGTCTCTTCAGAAAGACCTAACGCTGACCTATGCCTTGCTCCCATAGTAGAAGTTCCAAGTCTATCACTCATCGGTAAATAGGTAGAGGCTGATGCAATTCTGTTTTGTTCAATGATTACAGCTCCATCATGAAGAGCAGAATTTTTTTTGAATATGGTTAGTAGTAAACTAGTTGATATAATCGCATCTAGTTGTACTGATTCTTCGATAAAATTTTTCAAACTTAAGTCTTTTGAAATCACAATGATGGAACCTGTTTTAGTTTCAGACATGGTTTTGATTGCATCTACGATTGGATCTAATTCATATACTGGTTTAATATTAAAAATTCTAGAAAATGGAGATTTAGAAATATCTCCAAATGCTCTTCTAAGTTCAGGTTGCAATAAAACAATTGCTAAAAAAACAAGTGCAGGTTTTACTGAAGTCATGAGCCAGTCCAATAACTCTAGTTCAAAATAACTAGCAAGGGAACCTAATACTAAGAAGGCTCCGATTAAAATGAGAAG
Source organism: Leptospiraceae bacterium (assembly GCA_033762425.1). GTDB lineage: Bacteria > Spirochaetota > Leptospiria > Leptospirales > Leptospiraceae > JANRLP01. The sequence goes on along the minus strand of JANRLP010000047.1, from coordinate 11,416 downwards.
TTGGAACCCACGTGTTTTTCTTAGTGTAATATAAAAATAATAAAATAGAATACTTACAATTAGAATGTCTATCCAAACTTTGGAGAATGTTAAATTCGCTGGGTCGAAGTATGGTAGGCTTTTTAGAATTTCCACTATAGACCTAAAACATCAAACATTGAGTACAATCCTGGCTTTCGATTTTGAACAAATTCTGAGGCTCTAACAGCTCCCACAGCAAATGTTTTTCTATCATTAGCCTTATGAGTTATTTCAATTCTTTCTTCGGGGGAAAAGAAAAATACTGTATGTTCACCGATTACTTCCCCCGCTCTCATTGTATGAATTGCAATTTGTTTGGAATCCCGTTCCGTATAATGATTTCCTTCTCTTCCATAAATTACTTGGTCTTCTGTTCTAGCAAGTGCCTTGAGTAAGATGGACTTTAATCCTTGTGCTGTTCCTGAGGGAGCATCTTTTTTATGTCTATGGTGAATGTCTAAAATTTCAATATCAAAATCATCTTTCAAAACACCAGCAGCAATTTCTAAAAGTTTGAAAAGTAGATTCACTCCAACAGACATATTAGGAGAAAATACTATAGGAATTTTTTTTGAAGCGAGTTCTATTTCTTTTTTTTCTGACTCACTATGTCCTGTTGCACCGATCACAAGAGGTCTAGAAATATTCGTACAATCACTTAGGATTTTTTTTATGTTGGAATGATGACTAAAATCTATTACAGTATCTGAGTTCTTGATCCCCGCTTGAATGTCAGAAGTTAGTGGAACCTTTGTTTCTTTGATTCCCGAACTAAGTCCTGAGTCTAGGCCTAAAAAAAGTGAGTCTTCTTTTTCAATTGCAGCAGATATCGTACTTGTATTGCTGTGCGATAGTACTTCTATAATCGCTTTTCCCATTCTACCACCAGCGCCAATTAGGCAAACTCTATTCATAACCTGAGTCCTTGAGTTCAAAAAGTTTTTTCTTAAACTCTTCACTTTGAGAGTTTTTACTTAAAGTAGTGAGGGGTAGTCTGATCTCTCCATTTCCAAATCCAAACCAACTCATTGCTTGTTTTACGGGAATTGGATTTGTTTCCATAAATGCAAGTGCAAAGATTGGTAAAAGTTTATAATGAATTTCTCTTGCTCTATCTAGATTTCCTTTTTGAAATGAATCTACTAGTTCTTTGATCGATTTAGGAAACAAATTAGATACAACCGAAACAACCCCTACCCCACCAATGGCGAGTAACGGTAGTGTAAGATTATCATCTCCAGAAAGGACAGTAAATTCTTTGGGTAGTAAATAAATTGTTTTTGCCATTTGACCTAGGTCACCTGTTGCTTCTTTAATGGAAGAAATTCTAGGATGAGCTGAAAGTCTTGTTATGGTTTCAGGAAGTAGGTTGACTCCTGTTCTTCCAGGAATGTTGTACAACATGATTGGTTTTGTTGAGTTTTCAGCAATTGTCCAAAAATGTTGGTAAAGCCCTTCTTGAGTTGGTTTATTGTAATAAGGATTGACGGAAAGAATTCCATCTGCTCCATCTTCACAGGCATGTTTAGTTAACTCTACTGCTTCTTTTGTGGAATTCGATCCCGCACCTGCAAGAACTTGGATCTTACCCTTACAATACTCAACAGTTTTTCGAATCAATTCAGTATGTTCTTCTGTGCTGAGTGTAGGGGATTCGCCTGTAGTTCCACAGGGAACAACTCCGGAAATTCCCGACTGAATTTGTTTGTCTAAGATTAAAAAATAGCTGTCATAGTCAATTCTATCATTTTTGAAAGGAGTAATGATTGCTGTAAAAACGCCCTGAAACATATGGTTTCAGGTTTTTGCCTAGACTATTTTTTGCAAGTAAAATCCCTTATCCAGCTTTTTTCAAAAGTTCTTTTGCATGTTCCAAAGCCGCCTTCGTGAAGTTTTCTCCCGAGATCATTTTGGCGAGTTCCAGTGCTCTAGTCTTTCCGGAAAGAAGTTGGGCAGTGGAAACAGTTCGGTTATTGAAGAGTTGTTTTTCCACTAGGAACTGTTCATCACTTTGAGCAGCTATTGACTGTTGGTGTGTGATCAAAAAGATTTGGTGATGTAAAGAACTGGATTTGAGTTTTTGTGCTACTCTTTGGGCAATTTCACCACCAATTCCAGAATCAATTTCATCAAAGATCATGAGTCTTCTAGACTCACCATCTCCAAGAATTGTTTTTAAACCCAGCATGATTCTAGAAATTTCACCACCAGAGGCGATCTTGCGAATTGGTCTTGGTTTTTCTCCTGTGTTTGCAGTGAAATAAAAATCAATTTGATCCAATCCGGTTTCATTTACAAAATATTTTTTCCCATTTTCTTCTAACTCACCATCAGGCGAAGACTCCCAACGCATTACAATTTGGAGTTTAGCTCCGTTCATCCCAAGGGACTCCAGCTGTTTAGTCATTTCCGTTTCTATCTTAGCAATTCCCTCTCTTCGTTTGGAAGAAATCTGAAGAGCAAGTTTTGTGAGATGAGAAAGAGCTTTATTTCTTTCCAATCGAATCGACTCAATTCTTTCTTGGGAAGAAAATAGAACATCTAGATCAGATTCTAGTCTTTCTGCTAAGGCAAGAAGTTCAGAGATGTCTTTGTTGTACTTTTTTTTGAGTTTAGCAATTAGATCAAGTCTAGACTGTACATTTTCTAGCCTCTCATAAGAATAAAAAACTCCATCAGTTTCATCATAAATCTTAGTTTGGATTTCTTTGAGCCTTTCGTGCATTTCCTCAATTTCAAGATTTAAGGTTTTGAATTCGGGATTCAAAGTTTCTAATTTGTTGCTAGCAAATTGTAGTCTTGAGAAATTTTTCAGAATGCTTTCTTCTGAGTTGGAAAGAACATCCAGCATTCGATTTAGATTCTCAGTGAGTTTTTCGCCTTGTAGAAGTTGTTTTTCTTCAAAGAGCAAATCTTTTTCTTCAGACTCTTTTAGATTCGCATTTTGGATTTCTTCCAGTTGGAATTTATAGAGCTCAATCTTTCTTTCCTTTTCATGTTCCGATTCTTCCAATTCTTTGAGATGATTGTTCAGGCTTTTATAGCTCAAGAATGCAGTTTTTAATTCTTTTCGTTCTACTGTGAGATGGAGAAAAGTGTCTAGATAGTCTAGTTGTTTGTCCTTTTCTAGAAGCTGAGACTGCTCGTTCTGCCTATGAACCTCAGCTAGAAAGGAGCCGACCTCTTTCAGATATTGTGAAGGAGCAAGGGCTGAGTTGATTTGGATTCGAGACTTACCTTCTGCATTCAATTCTTTACGAAGGATGAGTTCGTCATTTTCAAATTCAATTTGTTTTTCTTTGAGCCATTGTTGTGCTTTTAGTGAATCGGAGATATCAAAGATTGCCTCAATCTGATACTTTTTTGCACCCGTTCGGATGTTCATTGTGTTGCATTTTCCACCCAGCACACTTGTAAGAGCGTCCAAGATTAGAGATTTTCCGGAACCAGTCTCCCCTGTTAGAGCGATGAAATTGGATTGAAATTCCAGTTCTAAGGACTCAATGAGAGCGAAATCTTTGATTTTGAGAGAACGAAGCATAAGCACCCCTATAGATAAATAGTAACTATATGTATAGTATCTTATTTTTGCAAACAAAAATTTAGTATAAAATAAAAATTTTTATCAATTAAATTTTTTTACAAAAAATAGAAATAATCATTCATACCGGAATTTCTAAAAATCAAACATCAACAAAGCCATAAACGAAATCTATTTAGAGTAAAATCAATCTAAATCAAGATAATATTCTTTACTTTAGAAGATACAATGATTTGTTGTTTTTATGAATAACGAAAACTTCAAAACTAAACTCCAAAAAATTAAACAAAAAAGAGATTGGTCAGAGGGAATTTTAGATTCTTTAGAAACAATCATCTTAACAGGTGATGATTATTCACTTTTTAGAATGAATCCTTATCGTTTTTCAAGTGACTATGGTTATGATAGTAAAGAAGCGATTGATCTATTTCTTTATGCAGCTAAGGAAGGAATTTTTGTAATGGAGTGGTTGTTGATTTGTATTCGTTGTGGAGATGCAGCGAATGATTTTAGAAAACTAGATGAGGTTCATAATCATTACTCTTGTTCATTGTGTAGAAGAGATTATGAAACTTCTCTAGATAACTCAGTGAAAGTTTCATTCACAATTCATCCAGAAATTAAACAAATTACCTACCATAAACCTGAAAACTTAGAAATCAGAGACTTTCAATATAAGTATCATTTCTCAAAAGAAGGAAGACTTCCTAAATCAGAAATTTATTTCAATGATTTTTTTCAGCAGATGGAGAGATTTCTCTCATTCATAGAACCTTACCAAACTATTGAAACTACATTTGATTTTGAAAATGGTTATCTAGCAGGAAATAATCTATTAGATGATCAGAATTTTTTAATCGAAGTAAGTAACGAGCTAAATCCAAAACCAAATCATTTAGTAACAATTTTTGATTCTAATAATGTTCATGTTAGTAATGATAAGTTGAGCAAAGGAAATTATACATTATCCATTAAAAACGTCACCAATCATAAAATTCCGGTTTCGATTTATCAAGCTAGTCCAGATTTTTTGACTGGCTATTTTGAATTAGAGTTTGATCCATTTCTTACAGGTAAGTCGCTTTTGAACTCAAAGACTTATCATGAAATTTTTAAAGGAGAAGATTCAATTGGTGCAAGTGGATTAGGAATTAGAAATACAACGATTTTATTTACTGACTTAAAAGGCTCAACAAGTCTATATGAAAGAATTGGTGATATGAATGCATTCGCACTAGTACATCAACATTTTGATGAGATTAGCAAAGTTATTAGTAAATACTCAGGTTATTTAGTTAAAACAATTGGTGATTCAATCATGTCTTCCTTTGATAATCCATTAGATGCAATTAAGGCTGCAAAAGAAATGATGAAAGAAATTGACGAATTCAATTCAAAACAGTTTCAAAGAGAAATCGTTCTAAAAATTGGAATCCATTCAGGAGCTTGCATTGCTGTTACATTGAATGAAAGGCTAGACTATTTCGGACAGAATATCAACATTGCAGCAAGAGTTCAATCCCAAGCAAATGGAGATGAAATTTGTGTAACAGATATTATTATAGATTATTCAGGTGTTAAAGAAGAACTCACTTCATTTAATATTCAAAAAGAAGAAGTTTCTCTAAAAGGGGTTAAAGAGAAAATAAGCATAAATCGAATTACTCAGATTTCTAATCTAATTTGAAATGAAGTAATCAAGTATTGGTTAAAATTCATTTTCGATACTAACGGATGATGAATTTTTTGCGTCAACCAAAAAGCCGCGGCTTATCCTATAGACAAAATAATAAATTTCCTCTATAGACTTCCAATGATTTTAAATTTGGTCGATTAATTCTAATTGACAGTTTTGAAATATTTTTTAATTTTTAGATCAATCTCAAATTTATTCAAAATAACTTAACTTTGTAAAAAAATCTTCATAATCAAACTGAAAATTTTTTGACAATAGCGATCTAGCTAACTGAATGTATCAAAATGAGAATAATATTGTATATTAGAAATTACTAATATAGAAAACTTAAAGGAATTAAATCACGCTTGAAATTATTTATTTAGATACGCGTTTTAAGTTTTAAAAAAAATTTGACATATAATAACAAATGCTCATATTTATAAATGAAAAGATTAGGATTTATTAATGAATCAAGCAAACCAAAGACTAACTTCAGAAAAAGAATTCTCTTTAAAAGTTATCAGTAGTTTTTGCACTGTTGCTGGAATTATTTGGTCTTCATTATATGCATACTTTGATCTTGGTCTGGCTATTTATCCACCTTTAGGTTTTTCGGCTATAGTTGGAATCTCTCTTCTATTGAATAGAATTTTTCAATGGCAAAAACAATTAGTGTTCACTCAAATATTTATGATACTCATTACACCCGTATTTTTACAATGGAGCTTGGGAGGATTTCATAAAAGTGGTGTTGTTATGTTATGGTCTATTCTTGCTCCTTTTGGAGGAGTCATATTTCAGAATAGTAAAAAAGCTATTGGATGGATAATTGCTTTTGAAATCTTACTTTTCATTTCATTATACTTTGATTCTAACTTTTCAAAAATGCAAACCAAAGAAATTTCCACTCAGGTGAATACTTTCTTTTATGGAATGAATATTATTGGCGTATCAACTGTGATATTGATCTCAATAAATTATTATAACAATTTAATAACAAAAGATATTGAGAATAGAGAAGCTTATCTCAATCTTTTAAATATGCAAGTAGATAAACTACTATCATCAATTAATATGCTATCACATGGAGACTTGACAGGTAATTTAGAAAAGAAAACCGATGACCCTATTTTTGTGAAATTGATAGATGGATTTAACCAAGGAATCTATTTAATGAAAACACTGCTTCAAGATTTAGGTTCATCCTCTAAAGATGCAATTATTACAATTCAAAATATTTCCAATAAATTGACTAAACTAGAAACAGAGATTCAGAACTTTACAAGTCAATGCCAAAGCATGGAAGGTTCCATCGTTAGCTTTCAAAAAGTTATCAGGCAAATGGATGAATTTCTTCATAGAAGTAGTGAACTTTCTAATCAAAGTATGCAGAAAGCAAGTGACGGAGAAAAGGTGCTTAGTGTTACTATGCAAAAGATAAATGAGGTAACAACTTCCTTCAATATATCAGTTGAAATAGTAAAAGAATTGGAGAAAATTTCTTCTGAAATTGGTGAAGTAACTAACGTTATTAATGAAATTTCTGAAAGCACTAATCTACTATCACTGAACGCATCTATAGAGGCTGCTAGAGCGGGAGAAAACGGAAAAGGATTTTCTGTTGTTGCTAAAGAAATAGGAAAACTAACTAACTCAACTAACGAAGCAACACAAAAGATTGAAAAAAAAGTAAAAGAGATTAAGAAAAAAACCAAAGAGGCAGCAACTCAATTTACTGATAGTCATTCTTTAGTCAAAGATAGTGTGGAAAAGATTAGTCAGCTCAAAGGAAATATTGAAAAGATTATTGATTCAATAGAAAACTCTAATGATAATAATCTATCTATCTCTAAAATTCTGAATAAAGAAATTGATGAAATAAAAATCGTATCATCTCAGATTTTAGAAATCGTTACAAGCTTTAAACATATTTCAAACGAGGTGCAATCTCTATACCAATCTTCTAAACTCATGAACGCTCAAAGTGATCAAATGTATAGTAAGCTAGAACAGTTTAAAGTGAGTTGAATTTTTATTGATTTTATGTAAAGTGACAATAGAATAAAATCAGAACAATTCTTTAGAATCAAAGACTAGTCCCGTTAGAAGCAGTGATTCAACGTTACCCGAACCAATTGTATGAGAAGTTAATTTATATTCATTAGTTTTATTTTGATATACTTCTATGCTTTTGTCTTCAGGATCGATAATCCAATATTCTTTCACACCAGATTTTAAATAGAGATTCTTTTTATACTTTAGATCATAATAAGCAGTTGTGGGTGAAAGAACTTCAACAAGTAGATCTGGGGCACCTATGATTCTTTTTTCTTTCACTATCGAAAGATTTTCTTTGGAAATAAAAATTAGATCGGGTTGCACAGTATCGTATTCAGTAAGTGTCACATCCATTGGGCTTGGATAAATTTCTCCAATATTTTTAGAATATACATAAGAGGAAATTTTGAAGTTTAATTTCTGTAAAATGGATTGGTGATAAGGAACTGGTGATGCCATTTCTATGATTTCTCCTGCAATGAGTTGAAATTTCCCTGCCTCAGGAGTTTCAGCATAATACTCTTCATAGGTCTTTGGTTTCGTAGCTATCTGCATAGTATGGTTCTAGAACTTCTTTAGAAATTGTCAAGAATTATTTTAATGATTATTTTCCTACATAAAATGATTTTTATTGATAAGTAATTAGATTAGAAATCGCCTATCGTTCGTAAAATTTAAAGTAGTATCCCATTTTGAATATTTTCTTTCTCTAATAACATTAGAAAAAACTAATAAATTAATTGATTCAATAGCTTTTGCTAAGAAGCCCACCGGTGTAGTAAACTCAAGCGTACGAAGGATTTAACTTAAGTAAGTTGAGTTATTTCGTATTTTTCAGCTCAAAATAAACTTGCAGTTTATTCTTCAAATTAGAAATTACTCTTTATGACAAGTTTAGAGAAAACAAAAATCCATCCAACTGCAATCATTTCCCCAAACGCTAAGCTTCACGAATCAGTAGAAGTTGGACCTTATTCCATCATTGAGGATGATGTTGAAATTGGTGAAGGGACATGGGTTGAATCCTGCGTAAGGATTTATTCAGGAACAAGAATAGGAAAAAGAAATAAGATTCACCATACTGCTGTGGTTGGTGGCCCCCCTCAAGATTTAAGTTTCAAACTAGAAACAAAAACCTATACAATCATCGGTGATGATAACATTCTTAGAGAAGGTCTCATCCTGCATAGAGCAACTAAAGAAGGAAAGGCAACTACACTAGGAAATAGAAATTTCATTATGGGACAAACTCATATTGCTCATGATTGTATATTAGGTGATGATAATATACTAGTTTTAAATGGTCAGATTGCTGGTCATTGTCATGTAGGAAATAAAGTTTTCATTTCAGGGCTCGTGGGTTTGCATCAGTTCTGCAATGTAGGAGACTATGCAATGCTTGCTGGTTGTTCTAAAATCGTAAAAGACGTTCCACCTTATGTTACAATTGACGGAAATCCTGCAACAGTGATTGGTCTAAATTCAATTGGTCTAAAACGTGCGGGCTTTAGTTCAGATGTAAGAGATAGGATTAAACATGCATATAAAGTCTTATACCATTCAAAGATGAACACAAGAAAAGCGTTAGAGGCTCTAAAAGATGAAAAAGATGAAACACCAGAAGTTCAATATATCATTCGTTTCTTTGAAGAGAGTGAACGTGGTGTTACTGATCATAGGTAGGATTCGATGAGAGTAATTATCACTGGTGGGGCGGGATACATTGGAAGCCATATCGTTAAAGAGTTAATCTCACGAAAAGGTTATGAAATAGTTGTAGTTGACACAATGGAAAAAGGAAATGAAAAAAATTTATTTCCTGAAGCTGAGTTCATCAAAGGTGATATTTCTAATGATGAAATCCTGAAAAAAGTTTTTTCAAAAAAAACTGATGCAGTATTTCATTTTGCTGCTTGGAAAGCTGCGGGAGAGTCCATGACTCATCCTGAAAAATATTCCATAAACAATCTAAATGGAACATTAAAACTTCTTACTAAAATGGTTGAATCAGATTGTAAAAAATTTATTTTTTCTTCTTCAGCAGCAGTTTACGGCTCACCTAAGTATGTTCCTATTGATGAGAACCATCCTAAAGAACCAGAAAATTATTATGGTTATACTAAACTTGCTATTGAAGAAAATTTACTTTGGTATGATAAACTAAAAGATTTGAAGTTTGCAGCCTTAAGATACTTTAATGCAGCAGGATATGATGTAGATGGAAAAGTCAGAGGTCTAGAACAAACCCCAGCGAATCTATTACCAATCATCATGGAAGTTGCAACAGGTATGAGATCGGAATTTAAAATTTTTGGAAATGATTATGATACTCCTGATGGAACTTGTATTAGAGATTATATCCATGTAACTGATCTAGCTTTAGCTCATCTATTGAGCTTGGACTATATCGATAAAGAGAAAGAATCAATAGCAGTCAATCTAGGAACTGGTAATGGATATTCTGTAAAAGAAGTAACAGAAATTTCAATTAGAGTTACAGGCAAAAAAATTTCTCATTCTTATACAGGAAGAAGAGCGGGAGACCCAGCAAAACTAATTGCATCCAGCAATCTTGCAAAAGAAAAATTAGGTTGGGAAGCAAAACATAGTTCTCCTGAAAAAATCATTGAGACCATGTGGGAAGTTTACAAAAATCAATAGTATCACTAAACGATAGTAGGAGAAGATTATGAAAGGATTAGAACTCATCAATTATGAAGGAAATTCAAACTCATTTAGAGTTGTTGAAAAAGAAACTCCAGAACCAAAAGAAGGTGAGGTTTTAATCAAACTTCATCTTGGAACAATTAACCCTTCAGATTTAGCTTTCATAAAAGGACAGTATGGAATTAAGAAAAAACTTCCAATAATTGGCGGATTCGAAGGTGGTGGTACTATCGTAAAGGTGGGAACTAACGTTCAATTGAAGGTTGGAGATAGAGTTGCCTGTGTTGCAGATTCTGGAGATGGAACATGGTCAGATTTTCTGATTACTAAAGAAATCAATTGCCTACCTCTACTAGATTCAACTACATTAGATGAGGGTTCAATGCTTTTTGTAAATCCACTCACTGCTTATGCAATGGTAAATCTTGGTGTAGAATTCAAAACAGGAGCATTAGTTCAAACTGCGAGTGCAAGCGCTCTAGGTAAAATGATAATCCGTTATTGTAAAAAAATTGGACTTCCTACGATTAATATCGTGAGACGAAAAGAGCAAGTAGAACTTTTAGAAAAAGAAGGAGCAGAACATATACTAAATTCAAGTGATTCAGGATTTGAAAAATCTCTATTTAAGATGACTAAAAAACTAGATGCTAGATTTGTTTTGGACGCAGTCAGTGGGGAAGTTGCCACAAAGATTTTGCAAATAACACCTAACGGAACAAAATTTATTTCGTATGGTGCTTTGGATGCTAAACCAATTGAACTGAATCCTGGAATGTTGATCTTCCAAAAAAAACATATCGAAGGATTTTGGCTGACCTATTGGATGCAAAATTATAGCAGAGAAGAAATCATCAAACATTCTAATGAACTTCAAAAATCCATGGAAGCATTTCGCACAACGATACATAAAAGATTTCCAATTGAGAATGGCTATTCTGTTCTTGAATATTATGAATCTCATATGAGCGAAGGAAAAACTGTTTTTCAAAGTACTGAATGACTCTTGGGCGTCTTTTCCCGCTCTCAGCTTCGGTCAATAAATTGCTTACTTCGACAACCTCAATTACCGAAATTTTTTGACCATCGAAAGCCGATAGCTATCAAGCGGGAGGCTTGCAGATACAAAATTTCATACAGAAGTTTTGTGCATATTGCTTCGATCGGGGACGCAGGGGTTTGGTTGTTTACATTGCATGGATTTATGTGTAGTAGCTCTGTTAGGTTATTTTTCTCTTGAATTGGAGACTCTCCTTTGGTTGCTCTAGTTGAGCAGATTTACACTAGTTGGGAGGGCTTTTCCGTGGTTAGTGCTTCGTAATAACTATTACCTTTTCAATAATTTATTTTGTAATAACTGTTTTTATGAAATTTCTTGACTAAGTAATAACTAAATCTTTAAAGTTCAAGTTTTTTTGTAATAATTGTTTGTTTAGCGAACCCACAAAAAA
>JANRLP010000046.1:0-16691 GCA_033762425.1 Leptospiraceae bacterium | reverse complement strand
GGTTCGCAAATGCATGATACTTGTTGTTCTTCCAACCCGAATGGAAATAACTGTGGAGGAAATAACTCTTCAACTGCTTGCAAAAAAGAATGGGATCATGCAGTAAATGACACAGTAGCAGGGGATAGAAACTGGACTGTAACTTTCAATCCAACTGTAGTTACATATAGAGGTTCTTCTCAATCTAAAATCACTGAATCATTTTCTATAGGTTCAAACTATACATCTAGACCATTAGCAGGTTCCTTTAAGGCACCAGTGAATGAAAAAATTTGGGATGTAGATGCAGCACAAGGATGGTGCGTAAACCCAACTAGTCATACAAGATATTGTGTTCCAATCACTGGTCCTTGTTGGTCAACCTGCAATTAAAATGAAATTAAATATTAGAAAACTAATTCTAATATTTTCTTTAATTGGTTTATCATTTATCATTTTTTTATTTATGAATGATAAACCCAAGAAGAAAAAACATGTTTCTAGTTTAGTATCGAGTAGCGATAATATTATAGAAAGTTCTAGTAATTCTTTTATGGATTCAGAATATATAGAAACCTATATTACAGAAAATTTAACTAAGTTTAAAGATAATATGGAGAATCGTATATATCTGCTCCAAAGTTCGGGTGTTTTTGTGTATGTAATTGATGAAAATAAAGCGCTATTGCATATTGATACTAGTAAGGTTAAGCCCGAAAAATTTTATCTTGTACAAGGTGCTTCTGATCTTTCAGTATTGGACTATGATTCTAGAGCCTCAGAAGTAGAACCCATCAATGATGAAGAAGTTCAGAAGACCTCCAATATACCTGATATCAAACAAGAACCTTAAATTTAGTAATAATTAATGATTGAAAAAAATTTATAGTAACATTAAATGAACTTCACTTTCAATTATAAAATCAATTGAAAACTTTATTACATAGCTATTTTGTCTATGAGATTGAGTTCATTTACTAAGGAGTTACAATGAAAAAATTTCTGCCCTTTTTGCTTTTTTTAACAGGATTTAGCATCTACTCTCAAGAAGACCCGACGCGTAAGGTTGTTAAGGCTAGCTTTTCTCCAGAAAAACTAACTATGATAAACGGTGGTAGTGCTAAGGTCAAGGTCAACCTTACAATTGATAAAGGCTACCATATCTATATTGGAAAGAAAACTACTAAAAGTAAGAACATCATCACTAATTTTTCTTCTGCTAGTAAAGATTTTTCTATTATTGAGAATCAAGTTCCTAAAGGAGATTCTACCTATGATCCAGAAAACATCATTCTGAAAAATTCTGGAGCTTATGAAATCGAAGTATTTGATATTTCTTCTAAGGAAAGAGAATTTACAGGAAAGCTTGAAATCAATCTTGAAACACAGGTTTGTGATAGTGCCAATATTTGTTTCAAACCTCAAAAAATTCCATTCTCGATTGATACAAACGTTAGTGGAAAGCGTAAGAGTGTTGCTTCTTCAACAAGAAAAGTAAAAGCTAACTCAAATATCAAATGGAGTAGTAATTACGATGAAGCATTAAAACTAGCTAAGAAAAAGAAATTAAATGTCTATGCTGTTGCTTCAGCTCCTGAATGGTGTTATGCTTGTAGAATCTTAGAAGACAAAACCTTTGCTGACAAAAGAGTATATGATATGTTGAATCAATCTTTTGTTCCGTTGTTTTTACATGTAGATACAAGTCCTGATGTCGGAAAAGTTTTTAAAGGTGGAGGAATTCCTTCTAATTTTATTTTAGATGAGAATGGTAAAGAAGTTTTTTCCAAAGCTGGTGCGTATAATGCAGATGGTTTCTTAAGTGTTTTTTCTAAATATGCTAAGACCCCTTCGAATGATAGTCCAACACCTGCACCACTTCCTCCTGATATTGATAATCAAGAAGATGGTAAACCAACCCCAGCACCATTACCACCCGACTTCAGTGATAATAACTCAACTCCAAGTGATGGAAATTCACAAAAGATTCCCAAAGAGTTTGAAGAAAAAGGAAGATTCAAAATTCGTAAAGTAAATATTGAGCATACAGGAAATGTTCATACTAGAGAAAAAGGTGGATTTGTTCGTGTTAGTATGGAAATTCTACATGACTGCTCCTCGTGCGGAAATTCTGTAAACCAAATCATTGTTGGACTTGGTGGAGAAGCCAAAGCACAAGAAAGTGTTTGGAATGGAAAACAAAGAAGTGGTGGTGCACTACTAGTTGTAAATTCAGGAACTGAAGTAGAAGCTCTCGCTGAAGATAATTCAGGACCGGCTGAATGGGTGCAGGTTTTTTTCAAGATAAAAATTCCTGATCAAAAAGGTACTTACTTCCTTCGTGCAAGGTATGCACAGGGCTACCAAGGAAGATTAATGACCAAAGCAGGATTGAAGAGAAAACAACCTGTTTTTGAAAAAGTCTTAGGATGGTGGAAAGTAGATAGACCTGAAGGTCCAGATTCTAGCTCCAATATTGGTGCTATAATCGTAAAATGATACTATTGTTAAACAATAGTATTAAGTAACGATAGTCAATAATCTAGATAATCACTCTAGAGTGATGAGAATACAGTAGAAACAGTTCCTTGTTTCTACTGTATTTTACCTTTATCTTATATTGATGAAAGGAAGGCTTTTATCTCCTAGCATATACTGTGGAAGCTTTCCATCCCATTTCTCAATCGCATTTAACTGAATGATGAGTGGGCTTACATTATTATTCTTCAAGCGAATGGATTCTGCCTCAGCTCTTGCAGTTGCTACTTGTTGTTCAGCCTCAATCTTGATTCTTTGTAGATCTCTTTCTGCTTTGAGAGCTAGTTGTTCTGCTTCTTGTTTTGCTTCAATCGCTTTAGCAAATGTTTGAGAGAACTGAAAGTCTTTTATAGAAAAATCATCAATTAAAATGAAATACTTAGCAAGTCTTGCCTCTAGTGCTGTCTTGATTGCTGAACTCACTTGCTCTCTGAAAGTTATCAGTTCGGCAGCAGTATATCTAGCAGTGACTCCTTTCATTACTTCTTGGACTGCTGGATCAATAATTGTAGATTCATAGTTTAGTCCAATTGTTTGGTAAAGTGTGTTTACTTGTCCTGCATTCAGATGATAGTTTAGTGCGATGATGGAAGAAATTGTTTGTAAGTCTTTGGATGCTGCTTCACATTTAGTCTCACTTTTTTTAACCTTCACATCTATCTCAATCACTGATTGCATGATTGGAACTCTGTAATGAAGTCCTTCATCTAGTATCTTTCCTGAAACTGCCCCAAAATTCAACACAACGCCTCTGTGACCAGAAGGAATTACAACACAGGGATTAATGATTAAGACTATTACAAATAGAATCACTCCTAAAGCAATTTTGACCCAAATATTTGTCCCTTCACCTAAATTTATCTTTGCCATTTGATTCTCCTATCCAAAACTAAATCAAAATTAGAAACTAGAGCTAATCTATCTTCAGTCAATTCATTTATAATATTCAGTTTTAGATTGAAAAAGGAATAGAGTTTTTCCATATAGTATAGTAAGAAAGATTTTGGAGAAAGTAATGAGTGAAATCTCAGTGGGAAAGAAAGCACCTGTGTTCACAGCAACAAACACTCAAGGCGAGAAGGTTAAGTTAGCTGAGCTTGTTGGGAAGAAAGGACTTGTCCTTTACTTTTATCCCAAAGACAGTACGCCTGGTTGCACAACAGAGGCTTGCGATTTTAGAGATAATTTTGAAGTTCTAAAAAAACTTGGATATAATGTAATTGGAGTATCGAAAGACGATACTAAATCTCATAAAAAATTTACTGAAAAACAAAATTTGAACTTCGATCTTATTTCTGATATGGATGGAAGCATTTGTGAAAAGTATGGAGTTTGGCAAGAGAAACAATTCATGGGCAAAAGATTTATGGGTATAGTTAGAACCAGTTTTCTTTTAGATGAAAATCTAAAAATTCAAAAAATCTATGAATCAGTGAAAGTTAAAGGTCATGTTACAGAAATACTAAATGATATTAAAGGATTATCAAAATGAAATTACGCGATTCAAAATTAAACTTTGTTTATGGTGAGCTAAAGATAAAAAGTTTTTTTAAATTAGTTCCAGTTTTTAAAGATTCATATTCAGACTCAGTTCTTGAGGCTTTGAAGAAAGAAATTGATAGAAAAGTTTTTGTAGGTGAGAGTGGTCAACAAATAATTGATTATAACTCAAATACGATTTATTTAGGGCTTGGAGATAAAGCTAAGTCTAACCTAAGAAAGGTTGCAGGACTTTTTATCAAGATTGGAGAGCAGATCATAAAATGGAAAGATACTGGTCTTGAAATTCATCTTACAAAAGAACTAACGTCTGAATTTCCGGCAAAGCTACTATCCTATCAGATTGCTAATTCAATTGAAATTGGGGCTTTTCCTGTTGATTTGCTCTCTAAGGCATTTACTGAAAGAGATATAAAAGTTGGTAGCATAAGTTTTGTTCTAGAAGATAAGGATTTAAAGTCTGAAGTACTTCGTGGAATTGAAAAATCCAAAATTGTTTCTAAATATCTTAACGCTGCAAGAGAAGTTGAGCACCTACCAGCAAATCATTTTACTCCAGAAGAGTTTGTGTCTAGAAGTAAAGAAATTTCCAAAGATGCAAAACTGAAAATAACAGTATTTGACAAAGATAAACTTGAGAAAGAAAAATTTGGTGGGATTCTTTCTGTTTGCCAAGGCTCAGATAAAAAACCAAAAATGATTATTTTGGAATATACTCCGGCAAAACCAATCACAAAGCAAAAGCTTGCGATCATTGGAAAGGGACTAACGTTCGATGCAGGTGGAATTAGTCTGAAACCTTCAGCAGATATGCATGAGATGAAATATGATATGTGTGGTGCTGCTACTGCGATTCATGCGATAGCCGCCATTGCTAAACTAGGTTTAAAGGTACCTGTTATTGCTGCTATTGGTGTTGCAGAAAATATGCCTGATGCAAGTGCAATAAAACCAGGTGATGTATATACTGCTTATAATGGAATTACTGTAGAGGTTCAGAATACTGATGCAGAAGGAAGACTTGTTCTAGGTGATGTTTTGTCTTATATTGGTAAACAATATAAACCAGAGTATATGGTTGATCTTGCAACCCTAACAGGGGCAGTCATCATTGCACTTGGTCATGAAGCTGCAGCAGTCATGAGTAATTCTAAAGAGCTTACTAGAATGATTGAAAATGCTTCAGAAACTTCTGAGGATAGAGTTTGGGAACTTCCACTTTGGGAAGAATATGGCGAAGACTTGAAAAGTGATATTGCTGATGTAAGAAATATCACTGGAGTTGGTAGAGGTGGCGGGACAGTTTCTGCTGCTCAATTTCTTTCCAAGTTTGTAGATTCAGAAATTAAATGGGCACATATTGATATTGCAGGAACTGCTTGGAGAGGAAAACCTTCTGGAACTCAATGCAGTGGACCAACAGGATATGGAGTCAGACTATTAGTTGATTTAGTCGAAGAACTAGAAAGGAATCTCAAACAAAAATGAAAGAGTATCTAATCCCACTCGAAAATGACATCATTAGTTCTTATGCACTGCTAGCTTTTTTTGCTGGTCTATTCATCACTATCAGACTTGGGTTTCCACAGTTTAGATATCTTTTGTTATCACTTAAAATTCTTTCTGGGGCAACAGATGATAAAGGTTCTAAAGGACAACTAGTGCATTCTCAATCATTTTTTGCTGGAACTAGCTCATCGCTTTTGTTTGGAGCAATCATTGGTTCTGCACTCGCATTGAGTTTGGGTGGGATTGGAGTTCTGTTTTGGATTTGGATTTCGGCTATCGTTGCTATGCCTCTAAGAATTGTAAATTCAACCTTAGCAATAAAATTTAGAACTAAGTTATCTAATGGAAGGATTCTTTCTGGTCCAATGTATTTTATCCAGAAAGCATTAAGGGCAGATTGGTTGGCAATAGCATTTGCAATGGGAAGCCTTGGTACTGTTTTGACGTTAGGTGGAATTGTTCCTACACTGAGTCTAACTTATATAGCTGATAAAGCCTTTGGTTTGAAAGGGCTGTCAATTTCTATTTTTCTATCAGCAATTTTAATCTATGTAAGCCTTGGTGGAATTAGAAGAATTGGAAGACTCGCTGGGTTTCTTGTTCCGACTGGATTAGTTATATTCTTTGTTTTCTACTTTTTACATTTTAATAATTCTCTCACATCTTTTTTTCAGTTTTTAGGAGCAGTTTTTAGAAATGCTTTTAGAATCGACTCAATAGTTGGTGGTGGTCTTTATGCTGTTTTTGCTGTTCTAGGAAAATCCATTGGTGGTTTCTATGCAGCCACTGAAACTGGAGTAGGGAAAAGTGGTGGAATTTCAGGAGTAGTGAGAACCGATTATCCATTCAAACAAGGTCTAGTTGCAATGCTTTCCCTTGCCTTTGAAGGAATTGTAATTTCTACCTTAGTATTCTATTTACTTTATTCCAATAATGCAGTGAACTTAGATGATCAAATACGATTTATGAGTTCAATGCTCTCAACAGGTGATACTATTACGGGAACATTCCTGATTTCTTCAATTTTCTTTTTAGGAACAGTTTCAGTAATCTCTTGGTTTTATACAGGACAACAAAATTCATACTTCATCTTAGGAGAAGGTTTTGCTAATACTTTTAGAATCGTATTCTTAACTTTCTTGATTGGATCAAGTTATCTTTATCTACTCAAAGGGGATGATTTCTTGGTGTCTGTATTTAGAACTGGATATCTGATGGCAGTATTCACAGCAATTCCAGTTTTAGTTTCCATAGTCATTTTAAGCAAACAAGTAAAACAAGAGATGAATAAATTTATTGCTGAAACTGGTGCAAGATATGAAGTTAGTCAAGATTTTTATATCCTACTTCTATCAGTTTTACCTAAGAATTTAATTTCTAAACTTTTTGGTATGTTTACTTATATTAAACTTCCTAGGTTTTTGATGATTCCAATACTTAAAGCATTCGCCAAGCTCTACAAAATTAATGTGAGTGAAGCTGAGTTAAACATTCAAGAATACAATTCATTAAATCAATTCTTTACTAGAGCATTAAAAGCAGGTGCTAGAATCATTGACTCTGCCGAGAATGCAGTAGTATCGCCAGTCGATGCTAGAATAACAAACTATGGAGATATTAATGATACAACTTTGATTCAAGCAAAGGGAATTGATTTTAATGTAAGGGAGCTTATTGGTTCTGAGAAATATTTCAAGGACTTTGAAAATGGAAAGTTCATGACATTATATCTTTCTCCTCAAGATTACCATAGAATCCATTCTCCATTTTATGGAAAAGTATTGGGTTATTATTATGAGCCAGGAAAATTATTTCCTGTAAATGATTTAGCTGTGATAGGAATTAAAAGTCTATTTCCTAAGAACGAAAGATTGATAACTTTTTTGCAGACCGAATTTGGAAAGATTGCAGTTGTAAAAGTTGGGGCTTCTAATGTTGGCAAGATTAGAGTAACCTATGATAATAAAATTGTAACCAATTCTTGGATTCGTTTTCCTAAAGATGTTGATTATAAAAATGTAAACATATTCATCGATAAAGGAGCTGAGTTAGGCAGATTTGAAATGGGTTCGACTGTTATACTAATCTTTGAGAGAAACACAATTGATTTTCTGGATCTCCCAAGAGAAGAAAAAATTCAGTATGGTTCTACAATTGGAACATTTAGAAAGAAACTCTTAACTCTTCCTAAATAGAATTATGTTTAATTACTCTCAAGACACGAGAGTAGTGATTAGCTTTATTACAATTGCTATTACTCTGTATGGATTTGTTCCTTTCATTAGAGGAATTCATCGAAATGAAATAAAGCCTCATGCTTTTTCATGGATAGTTTGGGCGATGACAACACTAATTACATTCACTGTACAATTAGCAGCAAAAGGTGGGGCGGGGGCGATTCCTATGGGAATTTCAGGCTCTATTACTAGCTACATAGCTGTTATTTCATACATCAAAAGAACGGATCTTTCAATAAAAAAAATTGATTGGCTATTTTTGATTTTATGTTTAGGTTCAATACCATTCTGGTATTTAACTTCAGACCCTTTTGGGGCAGTTGCAATTTTGACGTTAGTCGATCTCCTCGGATTTGGACCTACGATCAGAAAATGTTATGAAGAGCCTTTTCAGGAAAGTATTCATTTCTACTCAGTCTTCACTGTTCGAAATCTATTAACTATCCCCGCTCTAGAAGATAAAAACCCAACTACTGTCTTATTTCCTTTAGCAGTTGGTTTAGCATGTCTTGGATTAGTGTTAATTCTAATCTATAGAAGAAGAATCTTGACCCAAAAGTAATTATATTTAATCCTTAGGTTCTCTAAGCAAGAAAACATATCCGTTTTTTCGGTATAACTCTTTGAATTCAGTGAACTGAGCAAGTTCAGGGGTGCCCACTTTGGAAACTAGATAAACTGGTTTATCAATTTTTCCCATAAGAAGCCAAAGTTTATTATAGGACTCATCATGGTTTGTTGGTTGTTTATCAGAATAAAAAAGATAACCATAACTTTTGAAACCAACAACTTCAAGGTATGCGTCTTTTCCTTTTATTGATTTATAAAATTCAACTGCTGCATTTTGAGTAAGTATATCAATTTTAGGAATTAAATAGAATAGTAACATTTCGAAAACTAAAGCAGTTCCAATTAGTAAGCTAACAGTTGCCGTTTTTAGATTTCCAAGATTCCAATTCCATATAACAAAGAGGATCAAAGCAAAAAAAATGATTCCAATCCAAATACCATACAATTCCCATTGGATCGGTATTTGAAGAACTTCTTTTACAAACTCAATTTTTGTTCTACTTGAAAATTCCTTCAACCTCGGTCCAATAAATGGAATTGCAGAAAATATAATTGAATATAGGATTCCAAAGAAAACTAAGACTAGTTTAATCTTTCTCTCTCCAGCAATTCGATTTTCCCAAATAGCCTTAATTGTATATGCTGAAAGAAAACTCATAGGTAAATAACAAAGTGATGAATAGTGTAGAATTTTAGTAGTAACACTAGAAAATAAAATGAGCACAACCCAAAATAAAATCAACATCCAGACTCTAAGTTTTTTTTGTTCATTATTTTCTTCACTTGTAACTTTATAAGAAAATAGAGCAATGATAGAAATTGGAAAACAACCGATGAGTAGTACCACGAAATGATAGTAGAACGGTTGTCCATGCCCCGCTTGAGAAGTCCCAGCAAGTTCTAGTTGGTAACGAATGAATCTTTCTATAAACCAAAATCCATTCTTTAAAGTTTCTGGTCCGAACCAAAGCAGTGAAATAGTTCCCGATACTAGTAAAAATAAAAACATCTCTTTGATTGAAATCACTTTCTTAAAACGTTCTAAAACAAAATAAACTCCTAAGCAAAGAAGGCTTATGAGAAGTGCTACAGGTCCTTTAGTGAGAATTGCTGTTCCAATAAAAAAACCTGCTATTAATGAGTTCTTGATTCTATAAGTGTTTGCACTTGTTCCATTAGAGAATTCTTTCAAACTATTTTCACTTGGTGTGTTCATTCTAAAGAGAAAGAATACTCCAAGAAATATAAATAGATTAAAGAAAGGGTCAATGATTCCTGTTTTGAAGTATAAGTGAGGAAGAAAAGAGCTAAAGAAAGAAAGTGCCCAAAGGATTCCAAAATTTGAATCATAGTATCGTTTCCCAATATTATAGATCAAAAGAAAAGTTAGAATACCTGCGATCACATTGGGGAATCTAGCTCCAAATTCATTAATACCAAATAGTTTCATGGAAATAGTTTGCATCCAAAAGAATAAGGGAGGTTTTTCCCAGAAAGGTTGAAAATTGACCATTACTCTTGAATAGTTTCCTGTTACTATCATCTCACGAGCAGATTCGGCAAAGTTCAACTCATCCCAATCAAAAAGTGGCATAGAACCAAGATAAGGAACATATACTAGTATCGTAAAAAGTATTATACAGACTGAGTGTAGGTAAGGTTTAAGGCTCATAGTTTTTTCTCACAATTTGGGAGTTCATTCAAATGATTATATCTAAAGAAAGGATTGGAAAGCACTAAATTTCCCCAACTATAGATTTCTAATCTAACAAAAGGTTCTTTTTCAGTTATTTCATATTCTATATAAGTTTTATCTAATGTTTCTAAAAGCAAACGATTATTCTTTCCAAAGACTTGAATTTTGTCGGGACGTTTCAATCTAGCAAAAACCTTTTTGCCATCTAATAGACCAATGTCTTCTACAACTGGTTCGGGCATTTCTGCATGTAATTTTCCAACAGAAATATAATCACCTTTGCATAGTGCTTCTTTAATAGAGGTTGGGTTTACAGTATCAATATTAACAAGAATATATCTTTTCAGTGCTTCTCCATTTTCCTTTCCTGCACGCAGAGACTTTTCGATAAAATTTTTCCAAGGTGAAGAATCAATTTGATCCATCACAGAATCAGAAAAATAGTGAAGATCATCTGTTGACATTGCAAATACAGGTCTTCCTGCACTAAGCAGTGAATCGTAATAAGAAGTGTAATAGCCGAAAACAGAAATTGCTTCCACTGCATTAAATCCACTTAGATTTTTTATTGAATCTTCAGTATATGCATAATTCAAGGCGGGATGATTTAGCACAAGAAAGGCACCAGTTTTTTTAAGTTCGTTTATTGACCACTGAACATTTTCCAAACTAGAGAACCAAGGAAAATGTTCTGGAACGATAGTATCTGTTCCTATTGTTAGAAAATGTTTTTTCTTTGGATTGCAACCCCATTCATAACCAGATAGATTCCAACCCTGAAGTTTGGAAATATCAGTTACTTTCATATAGTCAGTAATTACGATTCCATGATAACCATTTTTATGATAACCTTGGTAAATTTCTTTAGGAGTATGTCTTAGAACTGAAAAGGAAACCTCATTGCTATGAAGATGCAAAGCAATTTTTTTCCAAGTCTTCTTTCCTTTTTTATAAGGATCATATATTTTATCACCAGTAAACTCTTTAGTTGGTTCAAAATTTGACGTTAGGCGAAAGTAAGAATATCCATTTTTGGAAACGCTGAATAGACTTGGAAGTAGAATGAGTATAAAACAAAATTTTAGGATTTTACTTTTCATTAGATTCTAGTTACATTGAATGCAATTTTCTTTTTAGATTGATTTCCCTTAAAATCTACAGCAATTACTTCAATGATATTTTCCCCAGAAACAAGATTTAAGTTTCCAATGAAATAGTTTCCTTGAAAAAAAAGTTCATCGAAACTCAATCCATCTTCATTTACCCAAGAATTTTCTTTTAGACTGATTTCATTGAAGTTGCTTTCTTTGATAAATTTTCTGTTATGATAAAATTTTACTGATTTAACACCTCTTCTCTGTCCTGATTTCATGCCTGAATCAAAAATTTGCACTGTAACGGGAAATGCTTTAGAGATATTGATATTATCTCCATCATTAACATAGGAATATTTTTCTCCAATAGTAAGGATTAGGGTTCCAATTTTGGGCTCAGATGTATCAGGAACATCGGGCAACATTTTGAGCGGATCAATAATTTTTTTACCATAATTCATCCCAATCACAAAATGAAGATGTGATCCACTAGAGTGACCAGTGTTACCACTCTTACCAATGATTTCTCCCGTATCTATTTTTTTGGGTGTAGCAATTCCTGTCTCTCTTCCTTCTTTCAGATGATAGTATGCTGAAACAAGTCCTTTACCATGATAGATCCAAACACTGTTACCAGTACCAAATTCATTTCTAAATGGATCATCAGAAGAATATCTACTATAGAGAACAGTTCCTTTGGCAACAGAACCTACTGGTTCATTGTCAGAAGCTATATCTACACCGTTATGAAAATGATCTCCTCTGGATTCACCGAATAAAGAAGTCAATCGATTCACAACAGAATCTTTTTCCATTGGCCATTCTAGATCACTAGCCATATAAGAAAAAAAAGAGGAAAAAATTAGTATAAATGACAAGAAAAGAATATACATGAAAACTGCCTTTGCAACAATTAATTTCACTAGAAATTCTAGGGCTTAATTATCAATATTTTATAGGAATTGGTTTGAAACAAGAGGAAATTCTACAGCTAGTCACGGAATGTGCTAGCGGAAATGAAACATCGCTCAAACGTTTTTTTGAAATTTATTCTCAAGACATTTATAACTTCCCACTCAAAGTCTTTCATCTTTCAGAGGATGATGCCAGCGATTTTTTTATCTATGCATTTGAACGATTGAAAAATGGAAAAAGATTCCAAACCTTTCAAGGAAAATCCAGTTTCAAAACATGGCTATACACTGTTCTAAGGAATATGCTCATTGATTGGAAAAGAAACAAAAAGGAGTTAAGAATTGTTTCTAGTACAAAAGTGAATTCCGAAGGTCAGGAATATTCATCAATTGAAGCTGAAGAAGATAAGCTGAGTCCATTAAAGGTTGAAGCCGACGAAGAATCTGAGAGATTTCGCAAAGCTCTTTCAGAAATCAAAGTGGAAAACAGAGTCATCTTTAAACTTGCATATATATTTTATTTGAATCTGGAAGAAGATGAGATTTTGTACATCCAAGAGAAAACGGGTTTTAGTCTAGAGGAAATAAGAAAAAAAATTCTAGAAATCAGAGACCAGTTGATTGAAAAAAACACTGAAACAATGGAATATGAAGATAAAATCACTTCAATTTACATGAATATTTTAGATTTGCAGGAGCAAAAACAGAAAGAAGAACCCAAACATTTTGAGGATAACCTGCCATACAAGGACAGAATTGACTTATCCATTCAGAAAAAGTATGAACAAAGAAAGAGACTATTAGAAAAAAAGCATAAGGGGCATTTTCTAACTAGGACACCTTTCAAAATGATTACATCTTTTTTGGATATTCCTGAGGGAGGAATCAGTATTTCCTTACAAAGGGTTATAGAAAAAATTCAAAAAAAAATGTCAAAAGGTGAAATATAATTCTATTTTAGTTTGTCATATAAACCATAGAGGACAATTATATGAATCCAAATTCTTCAAACGAAAAATTTCTTGCTGAGTTCACTAGCGAGAGTACAACACAATCAGACAGAGAAGAGTTTTTTGATTTAGAACTCTCAGTAGTTGAATTTCTTAAAAAAAGCACTGATTCGATTTTGTTCTCTAGTGAGGATTCTCGAATCAAAGACTTTCAAGAAGCTTTGGACTTAGACAAGGCTGAACTTCTAGATAAACAAGAAAAGTCACCTCTTCCCTTGTACTTAAAAAATTTCTTAGAACTGAGCTTTCAGTCTAGCCCCGCACCTAGAGATTCTCTGGTTGTGAAGATTGCTAAAGATGGTCTAAGACTAGCTAGTGCTTTTTTTGAATCCACACAATTTGAACTAATGCCCGTGCTTTCCCCTTCTACTCGTGCTTTAGATGCATCGATTCACTCTGCTTTTAATCTCAAAGAGTTAGAAAAAAATGACCCAACCAAGGGCATAGTCTATCAAGTGATTCAAGAAAACAAAGATGAAGCATATCTCTGTATCAACTTTTCCGAGGTAGAGGAAAGAATTTATAAACAAGTAAACCTTCGCAAGAACAATCGTTTCATATATTCTGGTCAGATTGATGACAGAGGTATTGTATCTTTTTCTGGTTTGAAGGAAGGTAAGTACAACGTAGAATTCGTTGGAAATAATTCAGCAAAAGTGATTGACTTAACCATTCTAGTAGATCATCTTTGATGGATGATTAACTTACT
Organism: Leptospiraceae bacterium; assembly: GCA_033762425.1. Lineage (GTDB taxonomy): Bacteria > Spirochaetota > Leptospiria > Leptospirales > Leptospiraceae > JANRLP01. The sequence goes on along the minus strand of JANRLP010000046.1, from coordinate 2,935 downwards.
GATTGATCGGGTTGGAAATGTTAACATTTTCAACTTCATGGATCAAACTGGGAACTCAGAATCCCATATTCATTCAAAGATTGATTCAGATCTCTTGCAAGAATATGTAAGAGAAATTGAAAACATAGCAAGAATTTCTCGTTCCGTCAGATCCAGAGAAGTCATTGGCGTAAAACCAGATACACTCAAGGAATTAAAATCATTGGGTGAGACTTTCTTTGATCAATTTTTTCCCCTTGAAATTGCAGAAAAACTTAGATCGAGTGGAGATAAATTTTTACACTTCAACATAGACCAAGGACTAAAAGACATACCTTGGGAACTTCTTTATGATGGCAGCGGATTTTTAGGTGATAAATTTTTTATAGGTAAAACAGTAAAGGGTGCTGCAAGATCAAATGCAGTTGAAGATAATCGCAAGTTAAAGATGCTTATAATTGCGGATCCAAACGAGGATTTAGAATGGGCACAACGAGAAGGCGAAGAGTTATTCACAGTACTGCGAGAAAAAATTTCTCCAAATCTATTGGAAATCCATTTTGTTGCAGGAAGACAGATCACAAAGTTAAAGCTACTTTCATTGATTAAGGGTAAGCATATCATTCATTATGCAGGACATTTATTTTTTTCAGAAGAGCCATTGGAAAATGGTTGGTTACTTTCTGAGGGAAAGGTGTTAAAGGCAAGAGAGATTTCAAATAGTGGTTCAGCTGCAAGTTTAGTTTTTAGTAATTCTTGTTTATCTTCTAAGGCAACCAATGAGGTTTCGACTAACGCAATGAATTTTTTTGCAGGTTCATTTTTGATGTCAGGAATCAAATGTTTTGTTGGTACGAATTGGGAGGTGAGTGATAATGAAAGAACACTTGATTTTACAGTTCGTTTTTACTTATCTTTATTCAATCATAAATCAGTTGGTGAATCATTATTTTTAGCGAGAGAATTTGCTAGAAGAAATTATGAATCTTGGGATTTGACTTGGACGAACTACACACTCCATGGAAACCCCGACTATATTTTGTTAAATGCTAAGAGAGAGGGAAAAACAAAGGTAGTAGATTTGAATTTTATAAAGAAATTTATGCCTACACCAATTGCTAAGAGTTATTTAGAACTAGTAGAGAAAGATTTTCTGAAGTCTGAGCCAAGACAAGTTTTAGGAACGTTAGTTCAATCATTCGAACAATTCTCCAAGATTATTGGTTTAATCATTTTTAGTGATCATAATAAACAAGCTTTAGGAAAGATAAAAACTGATGATTCAGAACAACTCAACTTAATGAAGTGGTGGGACTCAATCTTTTCAAGTATGTGGGATTTTAAGAAATTAGAAATCTCAATGTCTATGGATACAATCATGGAGACTCTTTCTACACAAAGAGAGATGATCTATAAAATGATTTTATGGTCGGAGAAATTCAGACAAGGTCAGATAGAAGAAGACTTTGTGCAAGGTTATTTAGTAACTTTCCAATATTACTTTGAAAACCTATTGATGGAATTGAAAGAATTCGATTCAGTGAGTTTTTTATACTTCCACGAATCTAATTCAAGATGTATTGCGTTTATAGGAACTGAACCGAGAGTAATTTCAGGAATAGAAATATTGGACTTTCCTGCAACAATGTTGAGTGCCACTCAAGGTAAGATAATACTCTATAATAAAAATAGAAAAGTGTTCGTACCAATTATTGGAATGAACGTTATGACTCATGAGAATTCAAATGAGTTGGTCATAAATGAAAACACCAAACTATTACAGTCAGTTCTAAACAGTTGAGTCTTTGTCAGTCTAAGGGTGAATTTTCTTGCGGAGCATGTTGTGGTTTATTTAACTTAAAGTTAGATAAACAAGGATATGAAGATATACTTAAGCAACGAACAGAAATTTTTGAAGATGAAGTAAATTATTCAGTTCCTTAGACTATTGCAGAGTTTAGAAGAAAAAGAGAAGAGATCGAAAAAGAGATTCTTAAGAAGGATGATACAATTTATAATTGTCCTTATTTAGGATATATAGACCAGAATCGAAAAAGAATTGGATGTATGATTCATCCAAACAGGACGGGAAATCCAAAGAGTCAAAATTTTTCTTTTTATGGCACAAGCATCTGCCAAGGATATAATTGCAAAAATATAGAACGACCAACCAAACCAGCTTGGAAAAAATTTTTTGATAAACAAGACTATAACTCTTTGATTTATTCAAAGATAGCGAGTGATCATATTTTTATAGATAGGCTAGAAGATTTTTTTAGTTCTTTAGGAAAAGATATTGAAACAGTGATTTTGGAGGAAGAGCAGTTCCTCAAGAGAATTTTTCAGTACAAGATAGAGAAAGATGCAAATCCAAACAAAACTTCTTTTGAGATTGATATGGAAGTGGACAAGGTTGGAAGAGAGTGGGAACTTTTGGTTATAGAGTTAGGTTTGAGAGAAGATGAGGAAATTTACAGAGGGTTGTTAGAAAAAAAAGGACGGGCAGAGTGACTGCCCTTGTTTTCTTAGGCTTTGTTTTCAGGGATGATTGATTTTGCTTTTTCAGCTAGTTCATCAAACTTTACTTTTGCTTCAGTAATGATTTTTTCGATTTCAGTTGAAGCTTCTTCAGTATATTTACGAAGATTCATAGAAACTTCGCTAGTATCTTGTGCACCTTTTTCTGCAAGCTCTTTGAATTTTGCTTCAAGACTAGTAAGAGCTTTTTCAGACTCGCCTTTCAATGATGAGATAGCACCAATTGCAAAGTTTAGTGCGTCTTTAATTTCTTTTTCCATAAAAACCTCTGGGAATATAGTTAACCCCATGCTTTTTTATGAGATTGCAAAAGTCAAGAATTTAAGAAAAATATTTCTAAGTAGAGTATGTTACTAAGATTCTTTTAAATAGAATCATTCAATTGTTTATGTCATATTAGTACTACAAAACAAAATTG
>JANRLP010000045.1:0-31802 GCA_033762425.1 Leptospiraceae bacterium | reverse complement strand
GAAATGCTTTGGCATTCCTTTCTCATCACAAACAATAGCAGTGATATAATCGAGTCTTAGGAGAACTAGATCGGTCAAATCCTCTTCATTCAATGCTTCATCATAGAGATGAGTGTGGACAAGCCTTAGCCCACGTAGTCTATTCTGAACATTGGATCTAGTTCTGTCTAGGTGAGGTATTTCAATTGATTTATGATCTCCTACAATTACGTGAGAGATATGTCCTGACCTTTCCACTAAAATGCCAACTTGTCTTCCAATTTCAGTAGATATTTCTGTAAGAATTTTTGCAATATCCATTGTTATTAGAGAATCATCTCTTAGACGTTTATCTGAAAGCACTTCTAGCCTATGGATTTGGTTTGCTTTCAAACCAGTTATATCACCACTTATTTTACTAATACATTCCTCCGAGGAAAATTGTTATCGTTAAAAATCAAAAAAAATTTAATCAATCTTGAAATAAAATTCTTTTTGCACAACCATAATTCTTATTATTCGATTAGAAATTTACTCGATTTTGTTTTCTACAAAAATTTAATGCTATGAAAAAAAAGGTAACCTTATAGAATAAATCATATAAATTGAAAAGGTGCGGTTTATGATCCGTCTATTGACTTTGATTCTAAGTTTCTTGGTTGGCTTTCCTGTTTTCTCGGAAGGTAGAAACACGATTACTAACTTTGCTGATTCAGAAAAAAATTCGAAAGCAATCCCTAAAGCTCTCGTAAAAAAAACAGAGGAAGCTGATGAAGATGAGGGAGATGAAGATGAAGAACCAGCTGAACCTAAACCTTCTGACAAAAATACAAAACCCACAAATAAGCCTGGAACCCCTTCCACAGTTAGCGACTCAACTCTAAACTACCAAGAAGTTGATCCAGAGAAAAGAAAATATCTCACAAGAGAAGGTCTAACAAATATAAAGCTAGCAGAAGAGAAGGGAAACAGTAAAGCAATTTCCAGAATACTACTCTCCAATCCAATCCCTGAAGTAAGGGTAGAGGCTGCTAGATCCTTAGGAAGAATTGGAAAAGGAGTAAAGTCACTTCATAAAGCAATTGATTCTGATGGTTATGAAGTAAGACAACAGGCTTATCGTTCTATAGAAAAAATCGGCTCTAGACTTTCTATGAAATACTTCATGAATGGAACTAAGTCCACTGACCTAGACATTAGAATTTCTTCTTACAGAGGCTTAGGAAAAACTAAGAGTAGTTATGGAAGAGATATGATTTTTAAATCTGGGCTTGAATCAAAAGAGCCAGGAGTAGTTTCCGCAGCGCTGTATGCATTAGGTTTCTATTCTAAACGAGAAGACATTGAAATCTTTACAAAGTATCTGAATTCTAACCAACCAGAACACCAGACAGGAGCAATCAGTGGTCTTGGAAATTCGAAGCAACCACTTTCCTTAGATATTCTAGTTTCTGCATTAAGTGAATATCCAAAATTTGAACCTGAAATAGTAATTGCACTTACTCAAAAAAAGAATCTTCCCGCAACACTAGTATTGATTCGTTATATGCACTCTAGCAAGAATGAGAATTTACAGGCTTTGATTCAGAAAGAATTATATGAAAGAAAAGCGTATGGTAAGTATGCAATCATTAAGTCTTCGACAGCAACCATGAAACGTTACTCGAAAGCAAACTCAGAAAAAGTAGCGGTTCTATTCAAAGGTGAGGTTGCAAGAATCAGAAAGATAACTGATAAACTCTATCGTGCTAAGATGAATGGTCAGATAGTTGAAGATAAATACTATTTGCTGCAAGCAGTAAGCAAAGATCCATTGAGAAAACCATTAGTTGAAGGTTGGGTTTTTGGACCAAAAATCAATATAATCAATCTTGCAAACCCTAAGAAAAAATCTGGGGAGGAATCTGATTTTGGTGAAGAGGATAGTGAGGATGAAAAGATCATTCTACCACCACCTCCAGAAAAAAAAGAACCATCTAAACCAGTTGTTGAGCCAACAACTCCTGTAAAACCTGAAAATCCCAAAAATAAAGAAAAAGAAAAAGAGAAGGAAAAAGAAGAATTTTTGGATGAGGATGAAGACGAATAATAGAGTCCAATAAAGTAGATGAATACAGAAAAGAATTCTAGCATCACAAGAAAAATCTTAACAGGAATCACAATTCCCGCTCTTGATCCTGTTGAGTTTCATAGTATTGAGCTTGGTAGTGAAGAAATGCCAGTTGTTAAAGCTCCAAAGAAATATTCTTCTGAAGAAAAGTATATTCCCATCAGCTTAAGCTATGAAAGTGTTGAAGCCATTCCTTTAGAAATCACAAATCCAAGCACTACTGGAACTAAGTTAACTCCTTCCAAAGGTGTGTTTGAAGTCACTAAATCCTATACTGCCTTGCCAATTTTTGAAATTAAAAAATTCAACCTATAATCCGAATTCTTGACCTTAAACCTTTAGACGAAAACTTGGAAGCCATGAAAGGTTTTTTGGTTCTAGATAATGGTGACATTTTTGAAGGCATATCCTTTGGATATGAAGGCGAAGAAGTAGGTGAGGTAGTTTTCAATACCTCAATGGCGGGATATCAAGAAATTTTAACTGATCCATCTTATTGCAAACAAATCGTTACTCTAACTTATCCTATGATAGGAAACTATGGAATCAATCCCGAAGATATGGAATCTTCAAAGATCCAAGTTAGTGGGTTGATTGTAAAAGAATATGTTCCGATCCCTTCCAATTTTAGATCCACAGAAACACTTTCTAACTTTCTAAAAAGATTCAAAATTCCAGCAATTCAAGGAATAGATACTAGAAAGCTTACAAGACAAATCAGAACTTATGGTGCACCCAATGGTGGGATTTTTATTGCAGATAAGTATTCACCTGAATTCTTAGATAAAGTCAAAAAATTTCCTGGTATAGATGGTTTAGATTTAGCGAAGGTAGTAACGACAAAAGAGCGTTATGAATTTGGAGAAAAAAATAAACCATTCAGAGTTGCCGTTTATGATTTTGGAATTAAGACCAATATTCTTCGTTTACTGAATGATTCAGGATTTGCGGTTTCTGTTTTTCCCGCTGAGTATCCTGCAGAAAAAGTTTTAGCAGAAAATTTTGATGGATACTTTTTATCCAATGGTCCAGGGGATCCTGATGTTGTGCATTATGGAATTGATGCTGCAAAGAAAATCATTGCTAGCAATAAACCTTTATTTGGAATTTGTTTAGGCCACCAAATCATTGGTCTTGCTATGGGAAAAAAAACTACTAAGCTCAAGTTCGGTCACAGAGGCGGAAACCAACCTGTGATTAACTTACTAACTAAAAAAGTAGAAATCACTTCTCAAAATCATGGCTTTGCAGTAGTTGATGATGAAAAAAATAATGATATCCAAACAACTCATCTTAACTTGAATGATAAAACTAACGAAGGATTCTATTCCAAGAACGGACTAGTAATGTCAGTTCAGTATCATCCTGAAAGTTCACCAGGTCCCCATGATTCTCAATACTTATTTCAGGACTTTTTTGAATTGGTTAAGAAAAGCAAAACATAGTGATTGCTTTCAATTGGTTATTTTTCTAATTTAACTTGACCAAACAAAAACTTAGTCTAGTCTTTACTAATGACTGAGAATGAACCAGAAAAAACTCAACCCAATCTAAGTGTAGAAGCTGGTAAAGATGTTAATGAAAAGCTAAGTACTGGTCTGAAAATTCTAAAGCTACTTGAAGCTTCTTTATTAAGCATTCTTAAATTTTTACCAAGTATAAAATTTGTTGATATCAAAAAGGTAGAACTATTTATTACTTCATTCTTTGTGATCTGCACTAGACTAATCCTAGTAATAACAAGCACTGCTTTATTGATTGTATCCTTTAAAGGACTGATGAATGAATCTTATATATTAGATTCGGCTAAAATACCTGAAGAATTTTCAAAAGATGGACTTGATGGTGCAGAGTTTAGCAACAGAATTATTTCAGAAATCAAACGAATACAGAAAGTCGCTTCAAAGTCTAAAGATTTTTTAAAACAAGATAAGGATAAGATTAGGATTGAAACTAGACTTAACTATGACTTCAATAAAGATTTAGCAACTGAAGATGTCGTACTGATGGGAGTTTCCCTGAACTCAGTAAAACAAATCTTGCGTAAAGCATTTGGAGTAAAAAACAAAACTATTACTACTAGTCTCATCAAACGAACTAAAGAAATGGAACTAAATCTAAGAATCACAGATTGGAAAGAACCATTACAGATGAGAACTGTAGTTCAAGATGGTGATTATTATAAAGCTATAGACAAACTAATTGAGATTGCTTCTATCGAACTACTAAAGATAAGTGATCCTGTTATTGTTTCTTGGTATTATATTTCTATCAATGATAAAGAAAACTATCGTTCTGCGATAGAGTTTGTAAAAGAAGAAATCAAAAAAGAAAGACCTAATTCTAGTGAGATGTATGTGATTTGGGGAATTCTACTTAGCAAAGAAAAGAAATTCTCTCAGTCTTTAGAAAAATTTGAAAAAGCTGAAAAAATTGCCAGTTCTGATAAAATAAACTTATACTACGCTTGGATTAATTCACTTATTGAATTGAATGAACCTGAAAGAGTAATCGAAAAATCAAAAAAGTTATTATCTCTAAAACCAAACGATAGTTTTGCTCTGGTAAGCTACGGAAATGCTTTAGATGATTTGAAGCGGTCGGAAGAAGCTTTAGAAAAATATGCTAAAGCAATTAATATCGATCCGAACTCAGCAGTTGCTTGGAACAATTGGGGAAATGCTCTTTTCAATTTAAAAAGATATCCTGAAGCAAAGGAAAAGTTTTTAAAAGCAATTGAATTGAGTGATGATACCTATCTTAGTCCACTTTATAATTTAGGAAACACATACTATTTTTTAAAAGAACTAGAACTTGCAAAAAAAACTTATTTAAACATCCTAGAAATTGATAAGAACAATATTGATGCGATTCATAATTTAGCAGTTACAGAAATTGATTTAGGTGAGTATCAGTCTAGTTTGGAACAACTAAAAAGAGTAATCAAAATGGATCCAAACTTTTCAATTGCTTATTTAACAATAACTAACGTCAGTTTCTTATTAGGTAATTATCAGGAAGGAGAAAAATCTCTACAAATATCTTATGAAAAAAATAAGAATAATAAACCTTATGAGTTAGAAATGAATTTGTATAACTTTTTATATATTAAAAAGAACGATCTCGATCTTAAAGCAAAAATTCTTGAACAGATTACTCAAGGTGTAAAACTTGAAACTGATCTTAAAAAACATTTTGAAATTGCTAAAAAAAATGAAGCAATTAATCAACCTGATCTAGAAGAAATTCTTTCCAAGTTGTAACTTTAGGTAAAAAATATAGATTATTGTATAAGAGAATTTTTCATTAATCTTGCAAAAAAAAACTAAGTATAGAAAGTATTACTAGGAGAGAAAAATGAATAATGGGTTGAATTTGGATGATTTTGATCTCGACATAGATCCTATTAGCAATTCAAATAAAAAAGATTCTTCTAAATTTGTTTACCCAAAATTTAGAAATGAAGAAAAATTCTTCATACTAGAACTCATAAAAACTCTCGAAAACAATATTCATCGAGGAAAATCTATTATTACTAATTTAAAAAACTCTAGGGTATTTGATTTAACTGGTGATCCTTCAGAAAACAAAAATATAGTCGGTAATATAGATAGAGATTTTGAAGTAGAAATTCTCACTAGAATGGAAGTTGCTAATTCTAAATATAAAGAAATAACTGAATTTCCAAAACCAATCAGCCACTACTTAAATAACTATTCTAGAATTCAAAAAGATAGATTAAATCATTTATCTAATGAAAGAGCTAGGTTTGACCAGATTCTAGCTTGGGAAATGTTTGATCAAATTCAGGAAACAGTGAATACATTTGGTAAGATTCTTTCTGAAATTCTAACTCTAATCAGTCAAAAATCATCTGTAAATTCAATTAGAGTTCTAAACGTGAACCAACAAAAAATGTTTGAAGACGCAAAAGCAACGACTATATTTTGTATGAAAGAAATTGACCAATTCAGAAAACAATTAGAGATTTGGCAGAATTTAAAGCTGGAATAGAATGAAAGAACTTACATCGAAAGAAAGAGATGCGATAGTCAATAAGATTAGAAATGAATATAGAAGATATGCACTTGAATCACCTAGAATGTTTAAGCTATTACCATTCGAAGAACGATACACTCAAATTCTTAAAATGCATGGAAATATGGAGAATTTTTTAAATATTGAAGTGATTCATCTTGAAAAGATGAAAGCTATTTTAAAACAGAAAAAGATTCACGCTGAGATTCTTAGGTCTAGCACTACAGATAAAATAATTGAAGAATTAGAAAAATCTATCCAGAAATATAAAAGAATTGATTTTCATCCAAAAGCAAAAAATGAACTAAAATTTTTCTATGGAGCGATGAGCGAATATAACGATGCCGAACTTGTTTGTTTAGATAGGATATTCAAAGGCACTCCTGAAATGAAAGAACTAGCTGACTTGATTCTTTCCGTAGAAAGAGTAGGACAAATTCGCAGATCTATCCCATCTATCAAAATTACAGAACATATACAGTCAATAATATCATCAAACGGAAGTAACGAAGTGATAGAAAGAGAAACCGTTGAGATAATTCGCTTGACTTGTATCTCAATTTACCGGATTTCCAAGACTCTTGAAGACATACTAGATAAGAAACTAGTCTCCTTTAATACCGAAATTAAAACCAAAGAGGATGATCCAGAAATCTTTAAACTTAGGTTTGGGGGACTTCCCTTCTCTTATGCAATTCAAAAAATATTACAAAAAAATGAAGAGATTTTAACAGACTTCAGAATGAAAGGAATTCTTTCTACTAAGGGCTAGATTGCTCAAAATCCAATTTTAAAAAAACTAGTCATCAAATCGCTTTTTTTTAGGATGGCAAAAAAAGAGGAAAAACCATGGCAACTGCCACCTTAAATAAATCTGAGAAAATCTTAAAGACTAGAAACATTGGTATTTCTGCACATATCGACTCTGGGAAAACAACCCTAACTGAACGTATTCTATACTATACAAACAGAATTCATGCAATTCATGAAGTTCGAGGAAAAGATGGAGTCGGTGCTAAGATGGACTCTATGGATTTAGAGAGAGAGAAAGGGATCACCATCCAATCAGCTGCCACTTATTGTACTTGGAAAGATGTTACAATCAATATCATTGATACACCAGGTCACGTGGATTTCACAATTGAAGTGGAGCGTGCTCTTAGAGTTCTAGATGGTGCAATTCTAGTTCTTTGTGGTGTTTCAGGAGTTCAATCTCAGTCTATTACTGTGGATAGACAGATGAGACGTTACTCTGTACCAAGACTCGCTTTTATTAATAAATTAGATCGCTCTGGTGCAAACCCATGGAGAGTGATTGACCAACTTAGAGAAAAATTAAAACACAATGCTGTAGCTGTGCAAATGCCAATTGGTCTAGAAGCAGATCATAATGGACTTATTGACTTAGTAACTATGAAGGCTTACTATTTTGAAGGTGAAGCAGGAAACAATGTTGTTGAAAAAGAAATTCCTGCTGAGTTGAAAGAAGAAGCTGATAGAAGAAAAGCAGAACTACTAGATGCACTTTCCCTTTTCAGTGATGAACTAACTGAAGCAATGTTAGAAGAGAAAGTAACTGAAGAAATCGTCATGGCAGCTATTCGCCAAGGAGTTGTTCAGCTAAAATTCACTCCTGTATTTATGGGCTCAGCTTATAAGAACAAAGGCGTACAAAAGTTACTAGATGGTGTTGCAGCATATCTAGCATCACCTTATGATGTTGTGAATGAGGCTCTAGACCTTGCTAAGGATGAGGAAAAAATTGTATTAGAATCAGACCCCTCCAAACCTTTCGTAGGTCTTGCATTCAAATTAGAAGATGGACGTTATGGTCAGTTGACTTATATTCGTGTTTACCAAGGCAAGCTCCAAAAAGGTATGACCATCTATAATTCTTCTAACAATAAGAAGCATAGTGTTGGTCGTTTAGTTCGTATGCACTCCAATGATATGGAAGACATCACCTATGCAGAGGCTGGGGACATTGTTGCTCTATTTGGAATTGATTGTGCTTCAGGAGATACATTTACTGATGGTGGAGTAAAAGTTTCTATGACTTCTATGTTCATCCCAGAACCAGTAATCTCGCTAACTATTGAAGCCAAAGAATCTAAACACCTTCCCAACCTTGCGAAAGCATTGAATCGATTTACCAAAGAAGATCCAACTTTCAGAACTGAAATTGATAAGGAATCTGGACAAACAATCATTAAAGGAATGGGGGAACTTCACTTAGAAGTGTATATTGAAAGAATGAGACGTGAGTATGGAGTCGAACTTGTAACAGGTGCTCCTCAGGTTGCGTATCGTGAAACAATTACTAAAAGAGGTGATTTCGATTACACTCATAAAAAACAAACTGGTGGTCAGGGACAGTTTTCAAGAGTTGCTGGTTTTGTTGAGCCAATTCCTTTGGAAGAACATAAAGACTACGAATTTGTTGATAAAATCGTGGGTGGTTCAATTCCAAGAGAGTATATTGGGTCTTGCGATAAAGGTTTCCGTTCTTGTCTAGCTAGAGGCTCTCTGATTGGATTCCCAATCATTGGCGTTAGAGCTACCATCAATGATGGTGCTTATCATGATGTGGATTCATCGGATATGGCATTCCAAATTGGTGCACGTTATGGTTTCCGCCAAGGATTCCTTAAAGCAGCTCCACAGATTCTTGAGCCTATCATGAAAGTTGAAGTAGATGGTCCTGTTGAGTTCCAAGGTGCCATTCTAGGTGGCTTGAACCAACGTCGTGGTATGATTTTGAATACAACCGAACAAGATGGCTATTGCAAGGTAGAAGCAGAGGTTCCTCTCGCTGACATGTTTGGTTATGCTACAGTTCTTCGTTCAGCAACTCAAGGAAAGGCAGAATTCTCTATGGAATTTTCACGATACATGCCCGTTCCTAGAAACGTTGCAGACGAACTGATGAAAAAATACAAAGTGAAACAAGAAGAGGAGTAAAAACCTCTTCTTTCTTTTCTTTGATCTAATTGCCTCAAGTAGTATCTAAACATGATACTACTCTTCACATTAATCAAAATTTATAGATTAGTTTAAATTATTCCTATCGTTAATCGATAGGTTTTTGATTGGAATTAATGGAGAGAAACTAAAACTTGCTAGAGTTAAAGAATGGTGGCGAGGGCAGGATTCGAACCTACGGCCTTTGGGTTATGAGCCCAACGAGATACCAGCTTCTCCACCTCGCTGAGACCATATTATTTTTACGGCTTCTAATTTCAAGCATTAAAAATTTACTAGTTAGCAAAAAGAATTTTTCCTTCCGCAAACCTATTTTCTATTTCTGTAGAAAGAATTTTTGTTTGTTCAATAGAATCTGATGCATCTTCTCTTGCTTCTGCTATAATACTCATGTCTGATTGTAAATCAGCTACTTTGAAATCTGGTAAACCACTTTGTCTAATTCCAAGAAGTTCACCTGGTCCTCTAAGTTTCAAATCAACTTCAGAAAGTTCAAATCCATCGTTAGTTTTTTCCATTGCTTCTAGTCTGACTTTTGCATCATCACTAACAAAATCTTTGGTCAACATAATACAAAAACTTTCATGTTCCCCTCTACCAACTCTTCCTCTAAGCTGATGTAGTTGTGAGATTCCAAATCGATCTGCATTTTCTATCACAAGAACGGTAGCATTAGGAACATCTACTCCTACTTCGACTACTGTAGTGGTTACTAAAATTTGAATTTCATTTCTTTTAAAAAGATCCATTGTAAATTCTTTTTCAGCAGTTTTTAGTCTTCCATGCAAAAGACCTATATTAAATTCTTTGAATATAGTTTTTTTTAATTCTTCAAACGCTTCAATACATGATTTTAAATCTTGGTTTTCAGATTCTTCAATAACTGGATAAACTATATATGCCTGTCTTCCTTGAAGAATATATTTCCTAATAGAGTTATGAACTGCTTCCCGCTTACTTTCTCTAATCCATTTTGTTACAATAGGTTTTCTTCCCTTGGGTTTAGATTTTATCGTTAAAAGATTCAAGTCCCCATATAATGTTAAACATAGAGTTCTTGGAATTGGAGTTGCAGTTGTCGCTAGCACATCGGGGTTCTTGCCTTTTGATCTCAATGTTTCTCTTTGCTCAACACCAAACTTATGTTGTTCGTCGATAATAACTAGCCCCATATCAACAAATGTCACATCCTCTGAAAGTAGGGAATGAGTTCCCACTGCAATCATTGTTTCTTTATTTTTTAACCTAGCAATTTTTTCCTTACGAACTTTTTCACTTTCTTTTCCTAAAAATAAATCAATCCCAAAGAATAAATTATTTCCCAACAAATTCCTGAATGTAGAGAAATGTTGTCTAGCTAAAATCTCTGTTGGAGCTATCATACAAACTTGGACATCATTATCAGTATAATGAAGTGCAATTAGCAGTGCAGTAATTGTTTTCCCAGAACCTACATCTCCTTGCAATAGACATGCAACAGGTCTATCTGTTTGAGTGGATTCAATCATGTCTTTTATAGCTTTTCTCTGATCATCAGTCAATTGATATGGAAGTGATTTTTCTACTATAATTGCAGATTCTGATTTAGGTAGCGCCCAAAGAATTCTCTTAAAGTTTTCTCTTTTAATTCGTTTGTACTCCATTAATAGACTAAATAAGTATAATTCTTCATATGCAATCCTTCGTCTAGAATCTTGTAGTGCTTGAAAACTTTCAGGGAAATGCATTTCTGTAATTGCTTTTTCTCTTCCAACTAACTTTCTTTTAGCGATGAATTTTTCAGGAATTATCTCAGGAATAGAAACATTAGATTGTTCTAATATATCTAAAGTCTGTTTAATGATTCTTCTGAATCCTTTAGAATCTAAATTTTCTTCTTTAAGAACTTCGTTTGAAGGATAGAGTGGAATAATTCCACCTAGATGTGTTAGTTTAAATTCTTCATTTTCATCATCCAGAATCTCAAACTCTGGATGAACTATCTGAAATCCTTTAAAGTAGTCTAATTTTCCACTAACAACAATATTCAAATTTGGTAAAAATTTATTCTTAAAAAATTGTATGCCTTTAAAAAAAACCAAGGTAAGAACTTCACCTCGATTAGTTCTTGTAGAAACAATTAATCTGGATCTCTTTCCATGGGCAAGATAGGAGCTAGTCACACTAGTAAGTAAAGTTACATGTTCTCCATCTTTGAGCAAAACGCTTTCAGTAAAATTTCTATCTAAATATTTTCTAGGGAAGTAATAAAGTAAATCAATGAGTTTATAAATTCCGATTTGGTTTAATACAATTTTTTTCTTTGGTCCAATCCCCTTAATGACAGAAATATCAGAATCTAAACTAATTGTTTTCATGAAGTAATTCTATGAAAAAAATCTCTAACCAGAATAAACACATTCAGAGGTACATGTTTCTCTAACTGTTATTTTATACAACATTGGTAACTCTGGTTTAAACTTTCTCCATAACCATATGGCAATATTTTCACTTGTAGGATTTTCTAGACCTTCAACATCATTCAAGTAATAATGATCCAGTTGGTTTTCAATGATTGGTTTTACAATTTTTTTAATTTCACCAAAATCCATTAACCAACCTGTGTGTGGATCAATTTTACCTTTTAAGTGAATCTTAAAATAAAATGTATGTCCGTGAAGTCTTCTACATTTATGTCCTTCAGGGACGTTAGGAAGAAGATGAGCCGCATCAAAACTAAACTCTTTGATTAATTCAATTTCTTCCATCACTAACCGAGTCTAATCACTAAACCTTCATAGCCATGAACACTTATGATGTTCAAATCAATTTCAGCATCTTCTGGTCTATGGGTCGAAAATAACACTTTTCCTCTATTTGGGTGTATTGGTTCTTTACCTGGATAAAATCTTCTTTCAGAATCAGTAAAGTTCAATATAACAAGAATTCTATCATTTGAATAAGTCCTCAAATAGACCAGAACTCTTTCTTGTTCTTTAAATAATATTTGGATTTCTCCCCTTCTAAGAGTAATTTCTTTTCTTCTTAACTTGATTAATTTTTTATAAACACTCAAAAGACTATTTGAATCATTTGATTGTGTATCAACATTGTTTTCATTCAAATTTTTTGAAACCGGAAGCCAAGGCTCAACACTAGAAAAACCAGCGTTAGTTGAATTGTCCCAACACATAGGTTGTCTTGAACGATCTCTTCCTACGAATAATGGCCAATATCTAGATCCGAGTGGATCTTGAATATATTTCTTAGGAATCCAGTCCGATCTCATACCAATTTCTTCACCATAATACAAAAATGGAGTTCCACGCAACGTTAGTAACATTGTTGCACAAATCTTCGCCCTAGGAACTTCATTTTTTCCACTTCCATACTTAGAAATATGACGCATCTGATCATGATTTGAAAGAGTATAGTTAGGCCAATCACCGTTCCTCAAAGTACCTTCCCACTCCATAATATTAGCAGCAAATTTCCTTGGATTCCAATTACAATATAAGAAAGAAAAATTAAAGGACATATGTAGTTCATCAGACTTTTCACCATAATATTGTGCTGGAAGCAAGGCAGTTCCAGGTGGTTCTTGAAAAACTTCTCCTACTGACATTCGATGTCCTTTATATGAATCTAAAATTTTTCTAAATTCTTTTAATACTGCATGAGTCTCAAATAAATTTCTATCAAATATATGATATTGTCTTTCATAATCCCTAAGTCCTCTAAAGAAACTAGATGGGTTACTTCTATACTCCCTATCCTTAAAATAATAATTCACTACATCTAAACGAAATCCATCGACTCCTAAGTCTAACCAAAAGCGAATCATTTTAAAAATTGCTTCTTTTACTTCAGGGTTTCTCCAATTCAAATCAGGTTGTTGAACAGTAAATCCATGATAATAGTATTGTCCCGTGAGATCATCCCATTCCCATGCGTCACCACCAAATGCCGCCTTCCAATTATTAGGTGGTTTTCCTTTTACTCCGTCCTTCCAAATATACCAATCTCTTTTTTTGGAAAGTCTAGAACTTCTAGAATCTAAAAACCAAGGATGTAGGTGAGAGGTATGGTTTACAACTAGATCAGTTAGAATTTTTATATTCCGTTTATGACATTCAGCAAGAAGTATCTTAAAGGTTCTTAGATCTCCAAAAATTGGATCTATGTTTTCATAATCAGATATATCATATCCAAAATCAAACATTGGAGATGGGTTTACCGGTGAGAGCCAAATGGCATCAATCCCCAGAGAATTTTCTGAACCATTTAAATAATCAAGTCTATCAATGATACCTTGCAAATCTCCAATTCCATCTCCATTGGAATCCTGAAAGCTTCTAGGGTAAATCTGGTAGATGACAGCATCTTTCCACCAAGGATAATCTTCTTTCTTAGTATGTTTGGAAATTTGCTTGGGCTTTTTCTTGGATGGCATGAACAATTCTCTCTTTCATGGATTCTAATACTTGAGTGTCAATAACTTTTTGATTTTGCTTATCTAAAAAATAGAATGAATCAAATGCAAAATCAGCACTTGTGGATATTCTTACAAAGTGTAGATCAATTTCAAATGATAATATTGCTTTTGTAATTCTATATAGTAACCCTAATGAATCAGGCAATTGAATTTGCAAAACTGTATATTCAGGAGAGATAGTGTTATTGAATTCGATCTTTTCTTCAACCATACCCCTAGGAATTTTATTATAAACAAACCAAACACCGCCCGGATTTCTTAGTAACTCATCCACAGTAATTTTCTTGAGTGCAATATTTAAAATATTTTTTTGAAGCACTTCAAGTCGATTGCTAGGTATATCTCCACTTCCACTCATATCAGTTATTTGAACTGTATATAAAGTGAGACCTTTTGGAACTCTAAACATCCTAAGAGAAATTACATTTAAGCCAAGTGCACTCACACAACCAGTTAGATCAGATAGAAAAAATTGCTCTTCTTTGTGTGAAACAGTGAGAGTCACAAATGCTGGTTCTTTTTCAATCTCAATTTGTAACTTTCCACCTTTCATTGACTTGTTTGAATGATTGGTTAAGAAGTGTTGAAGAATTCTTCTAGGAGTGAAGTGTTTAATATAATTATTTGGAATCATTTTGGATGCAAACTCAGAAACACTTTGTGCTTGCCCGGGACTGAGTCCTTCTTTTAAAAGATATTCTTCTATTCTAACGAGATCTTTTTCTTTTTGGGAATAATTACTATCGTTATTCGAGAGTATTTCAAGTGATTTTTCAAAAAGAGATTTAAGAATAGCTTTTTTCCAATTTGTTAGAACTGCTTTGCCTACTGATTTAGTATCAATTATTGTTAAGATATATAGAAGACGAAGACGACTAACGTCTCCAACAGTTTCGGAAAAATTTTTTAAGACCTCTGTGTTGGAAGTATCTTGTTTAGTTGAAAGTTCAGACATTAGAATATGCCATTCAACAAGAAATTTCAACAAACCAATATCTTCATCAGATAGACGTAGCCTTTCACCTATTGCGACAGCTAATTCAGCTCCATATTGACAATGATCACCTGGCTTAACTTTTCCAGCATCATGTATGAGTATAGCCAAAGCAAGAATTTCCCTATTTTCACAAAGATCAAATTGATTTTGAACATATTCATCTTCAAATTTTCTAGATTGCAATTTATCCATTTCTCTCAAAATCAATAATGAATGTTCATCAACAGTGAATTGATGATGATAGCTAAAAAGTGGGAAGTTTGTGCAAGCACCGAACTCTGGAAATAATTTTCCTAAAACAGATGAGTGATGCATCTTGGTAAGCACTTTACCTATCTCTTTTCCACTTTTTAAAATCTGCATGAAGCTATCTATTGCTTCAAATGAATTAACAAAATTTTCGTTCAAAAAATTTGCTGCAAAACGAACTTCATTCAGAAGTATAGGTGAAATTTCAAGGTCTCGTTCTACAGCAATTTGAAAAACTTTAACAATATCACTATAGAGTGTATCTGGATTAGAAAATAATGATTTTAGTTTTGCGGGATACAAAAATCCATCATATACTTCCAATGGAATAGTAGTATCGAGAGGTGATAGTTTTTTATTTTGAATCTTTTTATAATCTAAATAAGTTGCAACAAATAGATAGACTTCCATCTCATGACTATAAAGTGTTCTCATGAGCTTATCAATTCCAGTTATATTAGTTGTATCACCAAACCCAAGAAACTCTGCTACTTCAGCTTGAAGGGTGATTGCAAGGGTATCAACTTTTCTGTTGTTAATGATATGAAGTGCTGTTCTAACTTTCAAATAGAAATCATAAGCATTTTCTAGAAACTGAACCTCACCATGAGTGAAGATGGGAACAACTGCGAGTCCTGAAAGTGAGGGAATTTTTTGTGAAGATTTTTCTAGCCAATAAATTATTTGAATATCTCTAAGTCCGAAATGTCCATTCTTTAGATTAGGTTCTGAATTATGTAGAGTTGGTTCTGAATCAATAATTTTTTGCAAAGATTGCATTTTGAGTTCATTGAATTCTTTAAGCAAGTCTTCTGGTAGATTCATTAGAATTTCTTTTTCGAATCTAGAATATAATTCCTCAGATCCTAGCAAAAATCTTGAATCTAAAATCGAATAAAACGTTTCAACATTATCTAGGTACTGTTTAGTTTCTGAAAGAGTTCTGCATGCATAGCCAACTTCTTTCCCTTGATTATATAAAAAATTATTAAAATAGCTAACTAAATAATTTAGCCTATCATTAGGGATATCTTCGTATAAGTAGAGAATATCGATATCTGAGAAAGGAGCAAGCTCCATTCTACCATAGCCACCAACCGCTATTACACAAAATCTTTCTTGAAAAAAGTCTTTATCATCAAGTTGCTGATATTTCAAGATCATTTCTGAATCAACAATATGAGTGAATTGCCTACAAACCAGTCTAGCTGGACTTTGGATGCTTTTCCCAGCAATCTTTGCAAACTTCTCTCTCATTAGTAACAGGGGAAGGATAGAATTATGTTTTGGCAATCAAAAACTTTTATAATTCAGAATTCATTATCTAGTCTTTTTACTTTCAATAGATTGGACAAAAAAGGGCTTAACTACTCCATTGATAAAGTTGTATATTAGTTCAATCACAATTGGAGTATTATTTGTTGAGAGGAAGTTTAAAATTTCTTTACCCCTTCTGTCCATCAAAACGGGATAAAGTTTATCTTTGATCTTATCTTTTGTAATTGGAAGTTCCAACATCTTTTCAAATGAATTCAGTTCTATTTCAAAATAATTACTCATACAAAGAAAAAGTTCTACTGGCATTCTAGATACCCCACGCTCAATTTTACCAAGCAGATTTTCATCAATCTTATAACCATATTCCCTACCAAGTGAGTAGGCTAGATAGGATATTGTGATATTCTTCTCTTTTCTTTTGTTCCTAAACAATTGACCTATTTTTATAGTTACATTCTCTTGAGACAGATTCAGAACTCGTTTAGAAGACATTGTTAAAAAGTAAAGATTGGTTTCAAGATTGCATATAAAATTTAGTCAAATAACACTTCCCATGTTGAAAAATATTGTCTTAGCAGTAATATAATTACTTTTTATTTAATTAAAAGTAATTATATTACTTTTTTGATTTTTAGATTTTTGAGAGTTTTATAATAATTGAATTTTTGTAAAATAAATTATGTCTCTTTATTTGTTCTAAGCAAAAGAATCTTAAAAAGGAACTAAGGATATAAAAAAATACTTGCAATTCGCTTTGACTAGATAAGTATTTTGGTCTGGTTAATTCATGAGTAAAAGTTTATTTCCATTCATCCACAAACTCCGCGTACGCTATTATGAAGTAGATTCACAAGGAGTCGTTTTTAATGCTAACTATTTGAATTATTTTGATACAGCATTGAATGAAGTTTTAAGAGAACTTAGTTATAACTATTTAGAAGAAACAAATAAAACTGGAAATGAATTCATGGTCAAGAAAGCCAATTTAGACTATCTTTACCCCGCCCGTTTTGATGATGTTCTGGAAATTTCTATCCAACCTTATCTTGTAAAGGCTGCAAGTATCCTTTGGGTAATTGAAGTAAAAATTGAAGATACAGATCAATTGATTTGTAAAGGGGAGCTGACTTGGGTTTTTATTAACATGAAAACTAGAAAGCCAGTAAAGCTACCAGAAACTTTTCTGAATCTAAGTTAGTCTCCTAACTCCATTACAATTTCCTCAATATGTGAATCTAAATAAAGAATAGCATCCGTTTTCCATTGAAAAACTCCTTGTTCAAATTCGCATAACCCTCTAGATTTAAACTTTTCAATAATTTTTTGAATTGTTAGTTTATGATTTGGAAAAAAAGAAAATAAATCAATTTTTGACGTTAGGCGAAATATATTCAGAGAAGTTTCTATAACAAAGTTTGATTCTTGGTATTTTCGACCAAATTTTTCTTTCAGGTAAGAATCTATATTTCTTGGATTAGAATATCTACCTTTGGGCAAAAATCCATGTGCGCCAGGACCTATACCAATATAGTTTTCCATCATCCAATATCTTAAATTGTGCTTACTCTCAGAATCCTGTTTGGAATAGTTCGAAATTTCATATCTATAAAAATTATATTCCTGTAAAAATTTTGGAAGATCATTAAGAAGTTCGACTTGAAGCTCTTCTTCAGGAGGTTTAGATAGCTTTTCACTCACTTTTCTAGAATACTCAGTACCTTTTTCAACTGTAAGTGAATACAAACTAATATGATTAATTCTATAATCCAATGCTTTACTAACATCTTCATAGAATTCTTCTTTTGTTTGGTTTGGAATTCCAAAGATTAAATCAATACCTATATTTGAAATCTTTGAACTAGAAATTCTTTCCATAACCATTTCATATTGAACTGAATCAAAGTATCTATCTAAACTGATTAGGTGTTTTGGTTGGAAACTTTGAATTCCTACATTCAAACGATTGATTCCAGCGTCATGAATTCTTTCTAAATACTCTGAATCGATGTTTTCTGGATTTGCTTCTAAACTAATTTCAACTGAATTATCAAATTTTAGGTTAGCTCTTAAAAATAATATTAGGTCTCTGATTTTTTCAGGACTTGCCTTAGAAGGAGTCCCACCTCCAAAGAAAATCGTATCAACTAGTAGTTCATTCAATTCTGGATTTTCTTGGACTCTTAGTAAAATTTCTTTACGATAGCTCTCGAAAAGAATCTCTTCAGAATCTAGTTTATTATCTTGAATCCCTATTGAATAAAAATCACAATAAGAACATTTATGATAACAATAAGGATAGTGAATATAAATTCCAAGATAGCCCTCTCTTTTTTTGCGAACTTGGAAGCTATTATTCAACTTTATTTTAAAATCAAATCAGTTGTTTGAATTAAATTGTCTGGATTCGAATTTAAGAGTCTCAAAATGAGTGATGAAAGTGATATATCAGTTGGTGAAAAAGAGAACAATATATCTACATTTTCTTGCTGAGGTAAAACCAAAAATGGAGAACCATAGTGCAATATTATGAAATTAGAATTTGGATTTGCACGAATTATTTTTTCTACTTTATTCAGGTCGTTTTGGTCTTTAGTATCAATAACATAATTAGCTCTAACTTTTGACTTTAAGAGCTTCTTAAATTTTTTTTCAGTGATAGGTTCGATATCAAAAAGTTCTAAATCTTCTTTCATTCTATCATTCTTAATTACAAACTTGAAAGTCTTAACCACTTCTGGTTTGGGTGGGGTAAAGTATTTTTTATAACTCTTAACTGCATCAATTGAAACTTTTCGATTTAACTCTTCCAGTCCTTGTTTCTTAATAGCTTCATATTTATCTATAGCAATTTTATTTCTAGAGGCTAAGAAACTTTTTATTTCCTCATCTTCAATCTTGAAGAAAGAAGTTTCAGAATCAAAAAGTCCTTGTTCTATTTTTAGACAGATTTGTCTATGAATTGCTTCATCTAGAACATTTACTCCGTCCCTTATAAACTCATCCTTTCTCATACTCTCTAGTATCATATTACGATATTCTATAGTGTTTTTCCCAAAGCTGGTGAGTAAAACTACATCAGCTCCAGCAAGAATCGCAAGAGTTCCCCTTTTAACATTTTTATAACTCTTAGAGATTGCATCCATTTCCATTGCATCGGTAAAAACAAGACCCGAGAATTTTAGTTTCTCTCGAAGAATTTTAGTTAGGATTTTTTCGGAAAGTGTTGCTGGATATTCAGAATCAATTTTTGGAAAAACGATATGAGCACTCATTACTGCCTTTGCACCTTTGCTAATTGCAGTTTTAAATGGGATTAACTCAAAATCCTCAAGTTCTTTCTCGGTCTTTTGTATCTGAGGAAGACCAAGATGACTGTCAACATTAGTATCACCATGACCGGGGAAATGTTTAATGACTGGTAGAGCTCCTCCATCTCTTGCACCTTGTTCATACATTGTCCCCCACTTAGTGACTATCTCTACAGTGCTGCCAAATGACCTTGTGTTTATCACTGGGTTATCGGGGTTGTTATTGATATCTAAAGAAGGTGCAAAGACAACATTGATTCCTAGACGGTTGAGTTGGTAAGAAGTGACAAGTCCAACATTATAGGTATTTGCATTGTTATTATTTTGCCCAAGTGCCATTGCACCTGGAAAGGAAGTTACACCTTTTTCAACTCGGACAACTCTACCACCTTCTTGGTCTGTAGAAATAAAAAGTGGGGGAAGCTTTAGATTTCTTACTTCTGCTTGAAGGGATTTAGTAAGGTTTTTTATCTGAGACTTGGATCCAAGATTATATCCAAAAAGGATTACTCCACCTGGTTTTATCTTCTGAATTTCTTCAATAGTTTCTTCATCTACTTCTCTACCTGGAACAGCAATATGAATTACTTGTCCCGCCTTTTCTTCATCACTCATTCCATTTAATATTTTAGTTGCAAATCTGTGAATTTTTTCTTTGGGAATTGATTTTACTTCTTCTGATTTAAGAAATGAACAAGTAAGTTGAGAAAATAAAAGGATAATCGTTAGTATTTGTAGTGTTGTCTTCATAGTGGATAGAGTGTTTTGGATTAAATATAGTTTATCAAAAGCAAGGTGTTATGGGAGCTAGTCATTCGAATAGAATAACAAGCTCAATTTCTTAGCCATAACAATCATTGGGTTTCAACTCTCAAATTGAATTAAAGTCCACCAAGTTGGTATTCAATTTTTCTGTCTTTAGTTTCACTAGCAATGTATTTGAGACCATCAATTTTAAAAATGGAAACTAATAGTTGATTCTCCAACATTTTCAATGTTTTCACCTTGTTCTCATTAGTAAAAGATTTGAAATCAGTTTGGTCTTTTTTCCCCGCATACATATTTGGATGCTCAACGATTAGATTAAGCCCTTCAACTTGTCCTGGATCAACAGTGATCGTCTTTTTAACATTATATACATTTTCCAGAAAGAATCTCTTGTCATAAACCATTTTGATTGACTTAAGCTTTGTAGCATCAAATTCATATACTAGTTGTTTTAAGAGGTTAGAAGGAACTCCATTTGGCTCATAAGTCAAAGGAATATCATCATAATCAATTACTAGAAATTTCCCTGACTTTCCTTTTTCTGCCTTTTCATAACGAATTCCACGGGAGGAAAGAATAACTTTATCAGCTTTCTTGAATTTCTCGTCTAGTTCAGTAAGCTCTGAATATCCTTTTTCGAATGAATTTAATCTTACAGAAATATTCTTTTTGATTAGCTCTAATTTCTTTTGGGCAATTCCATCAGATACACTAGTTCCACCAGGCTGGTATTCACCAGGAAATTTATCCCCAGCATCAGACTTTGTATTTTGAGCCATTACTCCCAAAAAAGAAGTCAATAAAAAAATTATTAAAAAGGTTTGCTTCATTGTTTCCTCCCCAAAAACCGTACAATCACTATTATTCTAGTTATCGGGGAATAAGTCAATAAAATCAAGAAATTGCTTCTAGAGATTTATAAACTTACAAAACTTCTATAAAAAAAGTTATGATTAGTTCCTCTGAACCGTTCAATTTAGCTTAAATTGATTCTTGGATAAGATTAATCCGATTGGAGTGATAACAGACATGAGTCCAATCCAAATCCAAATCATATAATGATCAGGAAAAACCTTTGCATTAGCTGGGACATAAATAGAAATGAGAAAACCAGAAAGAGGGCCTGCAATCATCTTTGCAAAAAAATATGGTAAATACGAAAGAGCAAGATAGGTACCCTCTCTACCTTTAGGAGCAATCTCAGCAGAAAATTGAAATAGTCTAGGAGACCAGATTGCTTCACCTATTGTAAATACAACAATAAAGAAAAGCAAACTAAATAGGACGGGGTTTTGACTTTCTGGTCTGAGTTCCAACCATTCAACAAGAACTAAATCACCAAACCAAGTTCCAAGTAAGCTGCTAAAGTATGTTTCAGGTATTGCTGCAATAAAAATAGATGTTGCCGAGATTGTTGTACCAATGAGCAAAAGATAGTATGACTTTATTTTTTTAGTAAAATGTGAAATCAAAGGAACTAAGAATATAATCATAACTGGATTCAATATTCCATAAATATTTCCAATCTTGACCCCATCCCCTAAAACCCTAATTCCATACTTCGGGAAAGTATAATGAAAATGATAAAAGATTAGTTTAATAAAAACAAAAATACTCAAGATGAAAAGATATACCCAGAACGATTTTTCTGTAAATGACTCTTTCATGATCTTAATTGTATCAACAAAAGAAGTTTGAATCGATTCATAAAATCTCTTATAAAGTGGTGAACTAACGTTAGTTTTAGCCTCTTGTTCAATCTTTGCTTCTTCATTCATATAGATACCGTCTCTCATAAAAAGAAACATGATAAAACTAGGAATTGTAAGTAAAAAACAAGAAAGGAAAATTAGTTGGTAAGTAGAAAGGCTAATCCCTAAGATTTTATATGCGCCATGCTCACCAAAAACTGTTCTAAGTTTATCAAAGATATATCCACCTAATGCAAATCCAACATTCATCAAAGTATAATAAAGACCAAATCCTAAAGCTGAACTAACAGGAGTTGTATATTTCTTAATGCCAACGGAAAGTACTGGACCTAGAATTGCATTCCCAACAGCAACAGGTATAAAAGAAAAAATTGTTACTAGCCAAATTGTATTTGAAAATGGTATAACGATTCTTCCAAAGAATAAAAACACTACTCCAAGCAATAAGGTTTTTTTTATTCCGATTGCATCTACTACTGAGCCTACTAGAATGGAGAGTAACGTTAGAAAAGTTGACCAAGTACCAATGAATGATCCAGCTTCAATATCTCCTAATCCACAATCTTGTGAAAGATATAAAACAAAAGTCATATTGGATGCACCATAAGCTGCATACTCGATAAGCTTAGCAACTAGCAAAAACCAAATCTCTCTTGGGGAATCCTTTAAACCTTTAGCGTAGTTATATATAATGAATAAAAATATGAAACAGAATAAAGTTAAAACTGAATAGATCAGTATATTCAATGCTTTCTTTCTACAATAGGGAGATTCAAAGTAAAAGTAGAACCCTCGCCTTCAACAGAAGATACAGAAACCCATCCTGAATGAAGTTTAGCAATATGTTTTACAATGGAAAGCCCAAGACCTGTTCCACCATCATCTCTAGATCGATTTTTATCTACTCTATAAAATCTCTCAAAAATTCTATCTAAGTCATCTTCTGGAATCCCTTTTCCATAATCAGTAACTGAGATATGTATATATTGACCATTTTTATCAGCCTTAAGTTCTATCTCTTTGTTTTCATAAGAATAAGTGGAAGCATTTTGAATAAGATTCAGAAGTAAGTGTTCCATTAAAAGAATATCACCAAAGATTTCAAAATTTTCTGCAATACTTACAACTAACGTTTGTTTTTTTCTACCCATAAAACCTTCAATCGTAAGTTTTAAGTCTTTGACCAATTGGTTTAGGTCAAAAAACTCTGGTTGAAAATGAACATTAGAACTTTCTAATTTTGAAATTGTCAGCATATCATCTACAATTCGAATCATTCTTTCAGTATTTCTAAGAATTGCAGCGAGAAATTTTTTCTCTGTACTGGTTTCAGAAAGTTTCAACTTATCATAAAGGGTTTCAGCATAACCCTTAATTGAAGTGATTGGAGTTTTCAATTCATGTGAAGCACTTTGAACAAATTCTTCTCTTAATATTTGTCTTTCTCTATCTTCTGTTTTATCTAAAATTACCCCTATGAATAAAAAACTATCTTCTCCCGATACTAGTTTATAAATCCTTGCACTAAAGAATTTTTGATTCACGTCAATTCCTATTTTTCCATCTAGACCAGATAAGATATGTTCATTCAAAAACTTAAGTAGCTTAGGATTTTTAACTGCAACATCAATGGAAAGTGATTCTGAATGTTCTTTTATCAGTGCTCTAGGAATACTTTTATTTTGAAAAAGAATTTTCTTGTCTTTACTGATTGCAAACACCCCTTCTTTTAAGTTTTGTAAAAGAAGGTTAAACTTTTCTTTTTCTAGATTAAGATCAGAGAATTGAAGTCTGAGTCTTCCCGACATTGAGTTAATGGATTTGGATAGTTGATCTATTTCTTGAAAGTTTGTCATGATTAGTGCAGAACCAAAATCACCAGCACTGATTAATTTGGTTTTTTCTCCGAGTGTTTTTAAATCGTTTGTAATATCTTTTGCTGCAAGATATGAAATATGGAAAGACAGATAAAGAGAGAATATAATAAAACTAAGGATTAGTAAAACCTTTAAATCAGTATCAACTATATCTCCTAAGTAAAGAGTTAAAATTGCTGTTGAAGTGAGAATTACTAAGTATAACCAATTTGTGATTAGGAGTTTAGAAAATAGACTACGCATCGTTGAAGCGATAACCAATCCCTCTTACAGTTTCTAATCTTTCTTTCTCTATTCCTAGTTTATCGCGAAGTCTTTTTATATTAACGTCAACCGCTCTATCAGTAACGAATATATCATGACCCCATACTTTATCTAGAAGTTTTTCACGAGTTAGCGCCATTCCTGGATTACTCATGAATAGATATAGAATTTTATATTCAAGTAATGTTAGATCAGCTTCTTTGTTATCAACATAAACTTTATGAGCACGAGAATTTAGAAAAATCTTTCCAATTGTTATGTTTCCAGATGTTTTGGATTCTTCTATAGCAGGCGCATAACGTCTGAGCACTGACTTAACTCTAGCAATTAATTCTCTAGGACTGAATGGTTTACGAACATAATCATCTGCACCAAATTCTAAGCCAAGTACTGCATCAGTTTCACCAGTTTTAGCAGTGACCATGATGATTGGAACAATATACTTATCTTTAATTTTTTTACAAAGTTCTATTCCACCAATTCCGGGAAGCATTACATCTAGAATTACTAAATCAGGTAAATTTTTTTCTAGTCTTGGTAAAACTTCTAAACCATTTTTGGAAGTGCTTACCTGAAATCCTTCTTCTTCCAGATTAAATCTGATAAGATCTAGAATATCTTCTTCATCATCAACGATTAGAACCTTGAAACCATTCTCTAAAGCTACCATATATACTCTCTGTAATTATCTATTATTCCTTTGTTTATTACAAAATAATTACAAACTTTCTAAGTTTAATTTTTATTTTGGCAAAAAATTTTTTGTAAACAAAAGAGCGACCCATTTTTGCTAAATTGATTAAACAAAAATGGGATATGTAGCTTATTTTACTATCACCTTCCGATAGTATACGTCTTGTTGGGGAATTCTCCGTTCATATCTGGTGAATACATAGCTTCTACTCTAGTTTGTGGAAGCTGAAATACTCCGTCTTGATTCAATCGAATTGTGTATTCAATCGTCCATTCAGACTCGGGAACATATTCGTAGTAAACTCTATAAGCATCAAAACTTCTTTCTTCAAAAGTAGGATATACATCCATGCTTGATTTTTCAGTTTCAGTCACTTTACTCTTTCTAAGTCCACCACTGAGTATAGTAGCCCCTGATGGAATTGGGTCATTGACTACAACCCAAGTCATATCGGCATCCGACTTAATTTTCAATTGAATCCTAAGCACATCACCTCTAGTGTATCCACTAGAATTCTTCTGCTCAATAGCAGTTACTTTTTTCTCAATTGAAAACCCATTCTTGATTGCCTCTTTAATTGGTAAGGCTGCTTTGCTCTGAACTGTTACCCAAGGTTTTCCAGAACCAGTATGCTTAATCTTGAGTTCTTGCTTTCCTTTTTCCCAAGGAAAAATTTCTTCCCAGGTTCTCTCACTTTTATTCCAATCGTGGGTTTTCTTTTCTCCACTCATTGAAGCTTCAGTTAAACCAGTGATGGGTTCTTTTTCAAATTCATTGGAAAACTTCTCTAAAGCTATGACTCCCCAAGCGTTTGAGGTTGTTAAATCCCAAGAACCCTTTCTTTGCTTACTAAAGACACCTCTTACAATCCTTCCAATATCTTCAGTCCATTTCTTCTTAGTAACGAGTGTTGATAGCAATCGAACTGCGTTAGTATCGCTAGACGTCATTAACCAATAAAGATTATCAGTCTTATCAGTACTGAACTTCATTGTTGTTCCCTGCATGTTTGCTCTACTTCTAATAATAGTTTCGACTGCTTTTGTTTTTTCTGCTTGTTCTTTTGGAGAAATCCCTTTAACTCTATCAAGAATATTCCAATAGTCTAATAAAGCTGAGGTAGGTAACAAATTCATTTGAAATTGAATTGCAGTTAGGTTGGAATAGTTAAAGTCCCTATACTTGGTGATTGCTTCAATTGATAGAAGTTTTCTCACTGCAAGGTCAGGAGTATCTAATACTCTAGATTCAAAAAGTTTTCCATCCACAAAATTCACTAGTGCATTTATCATTCTATTTTTAGAATCTTCAGGCAATTCATAGCCTGCTTCTTTGGAAATGGATAGTACATAGGCAGTTAAAGCTACACTACCATGAATCATATTAGGAAAATATTTCAAAAGTCCTTCAGAATCTAGGTAAGCTGGGATCTTTGACATGCTCTGAGACCAAAGATTAGTATCACGAAGCGATATTGCCCTTGAAACTTGCTGTTCCATACAAGTATAAGGATATTTCCTCATATACTCTCTAAGACTATTCAAATTTCCCGAAAGACTTTTGGAGTAGGTTACGCTGACTCCTCCTAAGTTTGGAGAAGCACCTTCAGGAGTTTCAATAGGCATCGAATATTCTTTGCTTAATTGGTTTAATGTAGCTTGTAGAACACTAACTGGATAGGGTTCTTTCACAACTTGAGTGATTTTTAACTTATCTGAGTCTTCTTTGGATTTTGCTGAAATTTCATAGACTAGCTTTTCGATATTGTATGGAACTTTCATATCCCAAGAAACTTCTTTAGACTCTCCTTGTGCTAACGTTAGTTTTTTTGTTTCAAACTTTATTGAACTATCTTTAATAGATAGACTTAATTCAACATCCATTGGTTTGGAAGTTGTATTTCTTGCAGTAACATCTGCTGAGAATGAATCCCCTTCACGTACTAGTGGCGGAATTCCAGAAACCAACATTAAATTTTGCGTAGAACGAATTGAAGTTTTTCCTGTTCCAAAAAGTCCTGCACCAGAGTTAGAGATAGCAACAATTCTGAAACTTGTGAGAGAATCATTTAATTTAAAATCAAACTCGGCTTCTCCATCACTATTAAGTGGAATAGAGGATTTCCAGAAGAGAAGTGTGTCAAACAATTCTCTAGTGGGTTCTTTGCCACCACCACCACCCTGTGGCAATGCTTTGAGTCCAAAATGCCTTCTACCGATCACTTGCATCTGAGCAGTTTGAGTTGTTACCTCTAAGTTTCTCATTTTCATCATTGCTGAAAGTAGATCCCAAGTATCATTTTCCCATAGTTCGAGTAATGCTTCATCTACAACTGCAATGGTCACTTCTCCTTCTTTCAAAGGTTGATTGTTATTTGTTTGAACCTTAACCCTTGCTCTTACATTTTCTCTTACCTTGAAGACTTCTTTCTCGGTGCTAACAGCAACCTTTAGTTCATGATTTTTCCACCCAATTCTTAGTGGTACTATACCAAGTTTGAAACTTGGTTTACCCAAATCAATAGTAGCAGTTGGTTTTGGATCAGAAACCCTTCCTCTAACAGCTAAAAGAGAAACGAATATATTTGGTCCATAGTTTTCTTTAATAGGAACATCGATGATTGGATCTTGGCCGTCTATCTGTTTGATGTAATAGTCTAAGATTCCTTCCCTCTCAATCGTGACTAACGCTTTAGAAGATTTAAATGGAAGTCTTGCTTGTAACTTAGCAGTCTCCCCCGGTTCGTAAAATTTTTTCTCTGGAAGCAAGTCGATTCTATCATGATTACTAGCTTCACTCCAATTTTCTTCGGAACCAGGAACATATACATCCTTCTTTGAGAACGTTAGGCGACCGCTAGAATCTTCCACTGAGGCTTGTAGAATAATATTTCCTGTGATTGGTGATTTCCCTTCACATTGAAATTCTCCTCTTGAATTTGTTTTTCCTGAGCAAAAAGTACTTAACTGTTTTATTTCAGTAAAATTTTCATATCCATAAAATCCACCAACCAATCGTTTTCTATTGGAGAAGTATTTTCTTTCAAAAACTTTAACAACTACATTCTTTCCTTCTACTGGTTTATTATCCAAAGATAGAACAACTGAACTTAGCTTTATCTTTTCACTACTGATCCAACCATCTTGTTTCAATCCGACGACCAAATCTGCAGGGAAAATCCTTGTAGAACTAGAAACCGTCTGAATTTCGCCATTCGGATCTCTATATTCAAGCTCCACATGTGCAGTTTGAATCGAAGTTTTCTTTGGAATTCCCGAAACAACAGCCCTACTTCCTCCATTTGAATCTAAGGTAAGCTCAGTCTTCTTTGTTTCTGCAGATTTATTAGCGTTAACTTCTGAAATACTATTTTCCTCTCCCTCTTGTGAATCACTATGATTAATTCTACCTTCTTTCAACTCTGTTTCAGCAAAGGAATAGTCTTCATAATCTTTCACACCATAAAAAGTGTTTTCAGTATTCCAAGTATGATAACTTACCGGAAGTCCGGAAGCACCACCTCCTGAAAGATAACTAACCATAAAATCTACAGGAAAAGAATCTTTCTGTACTAGTTTTTCACTAGGTGATTTAATGACTGCTTTAAGAAGAGGAAGTCTAAACTCTTCTACCCTAAACATTGATGAATGAAAAACTGTAGCTTTGTTTGCCGATACTAGCGAGACTTGATAGTATCCAAGCTTAGCTTCTTTGGGCAACTTCCAAGTGGTTTCGGAAGTACTATTTTTATTCCATTTAAGAGCGAAACTGTATTCTTGCGCAGATCCTTGGTGAGTGATAACAGCTTTACTAGGTAGCTCTTGTGCCGATAAAAATTGAAATCCAGGGATTGAATGACGACGCAGAAAGTGCTTCATATTTACAGTATCACCAGCTCTAAATAAGGTTCTATCTAGAATTGTATGAACAATTTTGGGAGCATGTTGGTTATATTCACCAGGAAGATTGTATCTCCATGATTCAATTCCCCCTTCCCAGCTTGAATGAACAAAAGATAAATCTTTTTCTTTTTCAGCAACCACAAGCATTCCTGTGGAATACTCACTTTTATAAGTACAATTTGCTGGGTGTAATTCTTTGTTTATAATAGCAACACCATTTCCATTTGTGGTGCCGTTAAATAGAACTGACTTATTACAATCATAAATTGTAATCTTTGCATCTTTCACTGGTTCACTGGTTTTTAAAGTTGTTACCCAAACGAGTGAATTTTCTCTACCTTTCTTAAAATGAACAGCCATATTAGTTACAAGCACACTAGTTGGCACATACATAGGATTAGAAGAATCTAGTAGGGATTTTCCAAGTGCAAAACTTTGAATCTCTAAAATATAGAAACCAGTTTCTTTGAGTGGAATTCCTACTACTTCAAATGCTTTACCATCTTTACTTTGTGGTATTGCAAAACTAGTTGGATTAGATTTACTATCAAAAAGCGACTTATCTCTTCCTTGTCTTTGAACGATGTCCAACCAATTTAAAATCTCTTTAGGATCTATCTTTTGTTGCTTACCTAAAAACTTGGAGAATTGATCAGAGCTTTGAGTAAAACCATAAATTTTTGATTTAATTCCTTTCTCTAGATTTCTAATAGTCAATGGAACTAACGTTTCTTTCTCATGTTCTAAGATTCCAAATCTACCATTGAAAAATTTTGCAAGTGGAGGGAATGCTCCCGTCTTTACAGTTAAAGGAAATTTTCTTGGATTACCAAGTTTTCTCCCAGAATCATCAACCAAATCATTTGGGACTTCAATTTGAAAAGTTGTGTTTTCTAGAAAGCTTGGTTCAAAGTTGAGACCATATACGATATTTCCTTCTTCAGTTATCTTGGCACTAAATGATTTATTCTTCGTCTTAAGAACAATCTTACCAGCCAAATCGCGACTAACGCCAGAACTGAAATTGAGACTAATGTTACTAAGGGGAATACATTCACTATTTTGATTTTCTCTTTCACAAGAATAATCGATAGTGAATTCTTTTCTTGTCATAAATTCAAAGTTTTGCAACTCAGTTGTTGCGATTTTTGAATTCTTAGATTTAATTCCTTTGTCCCAAACTAGTGCCACCTTTCTTGAGTTTGGAAACTTTAATTTAGATTTAATATAATAATGAAACTCTGGATCATTTTGTTGACCTAAAGATTTTTGAATTGCTTTGATTTCTTCAAGGGAAGCTAGAACACTTTCAACCTTTGATCTATTACCATCAATTTTAAAATGAACATTGGATAGACTGGATTCGTCAACCGGACCATCTGTTCTCACAATAAAAATCTGATCTTCTTCAATTTCAGAACCAGCCCAAGGACTTACAGAGATTGCTGCAGGACCACCAGTGTTAAAGGAAAAAAGTTTTTTACCAACAATTGCTTTTCCACTCGAAGTTTTTACTTCCTCTTTCAATTGAAAAGAGCATTCAATTCCTGAATCAAGTTGCTTATCAAACTCATAAACAAAGTTCTTATCGTCTAACCATCTTCCTTTACCAGGGACAGGACATTTAACTTCAAACTGATCCGTTTTTAATCTTGGGTTTCCGAAGGAAATCATGGATTCAGAAAAACTAGCTTTTACCTGCTTGATTTGTTTGACTAAACCTTGTGGAGTAAAGCTAGTAATCTCAGGTTTGGATTGTGAAAAGATAGAAATACTAGTTAATAAGCAATAAAGAACAAAAATTAATCTCATATTATCAAGTGAAACTGATAAAATGATTTAGTAAATCAAAAAATCTTAAAGTCCGTTTCGCTGCTCATTCACCTTCATCAGTGTTGAAAAATCTTCTTCCCCAAATCCACAATTCATTCCATCATCATAAACAGATTTTAATACATTTGACAGTGGAAGTGAGGCATTCAGTTTCATAGCAAGTTTTAGTGCATGATTTAAGTCCTTATTCATGTTTTTTAAAGAAAAGTTCGGACTAAAGTCTCTTTTGGAGATTGTATTTAGCTTGAAGTCCGAAATACCAGACTTAGCTGCAGACTCAGAAATAATTTCTTGCAAGATAGAAAATTCTACACCCGATTTTTTTGCTAAAATAAATCCTTCCATATAGGATTGAAGGATTCCAGCTTGAATCATATTCAAAGCAATTTTCGCTAATTGACCTTGACCTGAGGCTCCACATAAAATCAACTTCTTCGAAATTACATCATAAAAAAATTTACAAGAATCTAAACAGTTTTTTGAATCAGTTCCAACCATAAATAACAATTGACCATCTCTAGCAGCGTTCTTACTACCACTCATAGGCGAATCAATAAAGCAAAGTCCATTTTCTTTACAGACTTGATTCAGTTCAGAAGTTAATTCAGGTGAGGTTGTTCCGAAATCTAGAATGATTCCTTTAGCATTTTCTAAAATTCCACCACCATAAAATTCTTTACGAATAGAATCATCATCAGTTAGGCAAAGAATTATGAATTCAGCTCCAAGCACAGCATCACTAGGTTTATCAAAAACTTCAGTCCTACTATCGGAAAGTGATAGTATCTTTTCTTTATTCCTTGCATAGAGTCTAAGTTTTGCCCCAGTCTTCTTGAGATTATTCACAATCCCAATGCCCATAATCCCTACACCGATAAATGCAATTGTCCGATCCATTTCATCCTCTCTTTACTCAAAATGTAAATTAGGAATAGAAATTCAAATAGATTTTTTAGATTAATTAACTTGAGTTCAATTTAAGGATTTTATCTCAGAGGACAAATTAGTAATTTTTTCTTGGGCGTCTTTTCCCGCTCTCAGCTTCGGTCAATAAATTTCGGTCACTGAGTGATTTCGAAGCAATCATACCGAAGTCGAAATTTATTGACCACGCTTCGATCAGGGACGCAAGTGCTTTTGTTGTTTTTTAGTAATGTTCTAGTGTGATTGCTCTGTTTATAGGTAAATTTTTCTTGTATACCAGACTCTTCTTTGGTTGCTCTAGTTGGGGAGCTTTGTCTTGGTTGCAAGGACTTTTCTGTGGT
This sequence comes from Leptospiraceae bacterium, assembly GCA_033762425.1. GTDB lineage: Bacteria > Spirochaetota > Leptospiria > Leptospirales > Leptospiraceae > JANRLP01. Next base: position 72 of record JANRLP010000045.1, on the reverse strand, counting down.
TGGTGCTTCGTAATAATTATTACCTATTCAATAATTTATTTTGTAATAACTGTTTTTATGAAATTTTTTGAC
>JANRLP010000044.1:0-33372 GCA_033762425.1 Leptospiraceae bacterium | reverse complement strand
CAACTGAGTGCGTTAGCTCTGTATTACGGAAAGTCTCGCTGCTTTTTATTAGATAGTCTCTTCAGCCGACTTAGTCTAGTGTTCTAATCATGCTTTTCATCTTCGCAATTCTTTTTCAAAGAACTGCTTCAGATGCCAAGTCGGCTTAACGGCAAAGGTGCCTACCGCTTGTAACCTCGACACTCTTCGTGTCTGCGGTTTTGTTTACTTTTGTATTTGCTGGTTTTGGGGATTTCGCAGGCTCGAACAGAGCCGAGAAAGCAAGTCATAGCCGGAGGCGTAATGAACTTGCAAACTGCGAAGCAGTTTCTGATTCCTTCGGTGGTGTTCCAACCTTAGGAGGGAGCGTTTTGTTCACAGGCACGTTCTGGCAACCACAAAATAATCTCTATACCAGAGGGATGAGGATAAAACGCTTCGATCAAAGAGAAACAACTAGAGAAAAACCACCACAACCACATTTTTTCCTACCCTAAACCATTAAATCGCACTACTAGAGCAACAAAGAAGAAGTCCTTTATTATCATCAAGATATGATTCTTTATACAAGTATGATTAGATTCACTAGAAGATATTTTAAAAAACGATTACTCTTATCACACAATAGTACAACTAAATTTTATACTAACGAAAGTAAAATTATAGCAGAAAAAAGAATCGCTTAAAAATAAACCTTTTATAGCAATACTAATAAGAGAGTTTTATAGAACAAGAATATGGCAAATCCAAGAGAACCTAAAATCAATCTATTTAAAAAATCATCTCCACTGCTTTGTAAGGTTTTAGAGAATGTAGAGCTTACTCCTAAACCGGGAGAAGGAAAGCGACCTTCTAAAGAAGGGATCGCAAGCATTCATAGAATAAAGCTTGAGATTGATCATGAAAAATATCCCTATTTAATTGGTCAAAGTGCTGGGGTCATTCCTCCTGGAAAGGATCCAGAGAAAGTGGCTAAAGGCTCTGAAAACACTGACTACACTGTTAGGCTCTATTCCATTTCTTCCCCTTCTTTTGCTATGGGTATGAAGAAAGATTCCATTGAGTTTATCATTAAAAGAGACAATGCTTATGATGAAGAAGGAAACATCATTTACAAAGGTGTAGCTTCTAATTATATGTGTGATTTGAAAGTTGGTGATGAAGTTGTTGTCACTGGTCCTTCTGGAAAAAACTTTTTATTGCCTAATACTGATTTCACAGGAGATATTTTTTTCTGTGCGACAGGAACTGGCATTGCGCCTTTCTATGGAATGAGTTATGAACTGCTAGAACATAAACTCATCAACTTTACTGGTTCCATTTACTGCATTTATGGTGCTCCATATTCTGATGAAATAGTTTTAAGTGAAGAGTTTTTAGAACTTGAAAAAAAATATCCAAACTTTCATTTTATTACTGCTAAGAGTAGGGAAGAGAAAAACCCTTTTGATGGCGGAAGAATGTATATTGGTCATAGAGTAAGAGAACTTGCAGATAAGATTAAAGCCTCTTTTGATAATGGAGGATTAATGTATATTTGTGGTGGACCAAAAGGAATGGAGAAAGGAGTTATTACTGAACTTCAAAAAGCGTTAGGCGACACTTCAGACTATGAGCATTTTAAAGAAATAATGGAAAAGAAAAAACAACTTTTTGTGGAGACATACTAATGAGTGATATAATCGCTGACATTGATCGTGGTAAAGGTGAAATTCTGAGAATTGAGGTTTCAGAGTATAAAGGCAAGAAACTACTTAACCTCAGAATTTGGTATACAGACAAGGAAGGAGAATTCAAACCAACTCAAAAAGGGGTTACTGTTTCTCCTGAAGATTATGAAGCATTAAAGAATGCAATTCTTGATGCAGGAAGTAAATTCTAATTTTCTAAAAGTTCTAAAACGGTGTTTTGATCTACAAAACACCAACTTCCTTTTGTTGTTTCAAAATCGGATAATGAAGATGAAAACTTTTCTTTGATCTCATGATACATTTCCATCTGAAGTGTTGTTTGAAGTTTTTCTTCCCCAACAAATACCAAAAAATCTAAACCTTCATTTCCAATTCCTAAAAAAAGAATTTCGACTGTTGCATCATTATACTGCTTTAAAAATTCTTGATAGATGAAAACTTTTAACATTTCAATGATTCTATCATCTAAACTATTATCAAAAATGTTAATTTTTTCTATCAAAGAGTTTTTGTCTGAAACGATTCTGAATGAGATTTTTTCCATTTTTACTGAAAAAGTATTTTCTAATATTTCATTAGAACCATTAAGATACTCTAACTCATTTTTCAAATCTTCATCATTTTGAGCGTTAGTTACTTGGAGCATCATATTTCTTTCTAGATCTTGATAAATCAAACTTCCATCTAGAAAAGCATCATAACCACAATTACTACAATGGAATTGATTAAGTTGACCATCATAAAGTTTATCTTTTAAACTTGGGTTTTCTTGAACATTGATGATTCCAAAATATTCAACCGATTCTTTATTCCTACAAGAAGGACATTCCACTTCAATCATTTCTGAAAGGTTCATTCTATCAAGGGTTAGAATTTAGTATTTTCTGACAATACTATTATTCAACTTCAACCTTAGTAATTATTCCTTTAGGATAATAGAAGTTCAGAATTTGTTTATAAGAAAGATTTGCAGTAGCCATATGGAATGCTCCCCATTGACTCATTCCAACTCCATGACCAAAGCCCTTGCCTTTAAATTGATATCCATTCACTTCTTTAGTCATTTCAAATAAGAGAGATTTAATTCTACCAAACCCAAATAACTTACGGAAATCATTTCCTTTCAATTGGACTGATTTTTTTTCACCAACAATTTCAATTTGATTTGTTCTTCCGCTTTCTGTCTTTTCCTTAAGTATGATATCATTAATCTTTCCTACACCTTCATTTTTTAATTTATCATTAATCTCAGTTTGACTAAGAAAAAGTTCCCAAGTATATCCGCCATTTTTATTACAATACTCAGAAGGAATGGATTGAAAGTATTCTAACTTATCACCCCATACATTTTCTGGGGTTTCAGTATGACCTCCACTATTGCTATGAAAATATGCTTTGATGGGAAACTCATTGTATAGCATAACTTCACCTTTAGTTTCTTGGACTGCCATTGAAGAAAGAGAGGTCTCTTTGGATGTTCCAGTATATACTTGAGAACTAACGTCAGCTTCAAGATGAAATTCTTTATGCAATGGATTTTCTATGTAATAGATTGCATATGTTCTAGCAGCAACTGCCTGAGCCTTTAATGCATCAATATGCCAACTAGCAGGCATCTCAGAAGGTACTACTCCTAGCAAATAGTCTTCTTTATCCAATACATTTACTACAAGGTACTGTTTGTTCTCAGGAATTAAAAATATTCCTCCTCTATAAATCTTTCCTTTATAAGTAAATTTTTTTTCTAAAAAACTTAGTTCTAATCGTTTATTAAAATATTCTGGATTATCTTTTAAACTAAATGAATTTGCAAAGTTTTTAGTTTCAACATCAATTGTTTTGACTTGAATTGTTGATGATGAATTTACTTGAAACTCATTACCAATTCGATCCAATCTGATTTTAACTTCTTTCCAGTTTTTATTATTGATTGTTTTTGGAGGTTGTACATCTGGAGCACATTTACAACCAGATTCTGAACTAGAATAAAGTAAAAAAATGACTAAAGGTATAAAAAGATATTTTGAATATGTCTTAGTTTTGATTGGATGAATTTTCACTGAGGTCTCAGTGATTGTCATTTCCAAAAACTCATCCTTAGGTTTTTCTTTAAAAAAAGAAATCAATTGATCTTCTCCAAAAGCATCACAGACTCAAGATGTGGTGTATGGGGATATGGGTCAACTATCAAACCATCAATTGGTTTATAAGATTTCATATCCATAATATCTTTTAATTGGGAATTAGGGTTACAAGAAACATAAAATATTTTTGAAATCTCCGAATTCTCCAAAATGGAAATGACCTTGTTACCAATACCGTTTCTTGGAGGGTCTAAGATAAGAATTGATTCTTTCTCATTCACACCATAACTTTTAAATTGAAGTGTTTCTGAAATTAAATCCATTTTATAAAAATGAATCCTTTTCTTAGGGAATTTATTCTTCAAAAGAAGATTTGCTTTTTCAATTGAACTATCCACTACATCAAAACCATAAACATTCATAAATCTTTCCCCAAAAAGAAGGCTAAAAAAGCCTAAGCCTGAAAAAAGATCGATCAATGTATTGTATCGGTTGTCATGGATCGATTCTTCAATGAACTTAAGAATTGGTAAAAATCCATTTGGGTTGGGTTGAAAAAATCCATCAAACGGTATTTCAAAAACCTGCCCCAAAATTACTTCTTTTAAAGTTGAAGTACCTCTGATAACTTCAAATTCCCCTTGAGCAGAAACTTCAGACTTCATTCTAGTATAACAAAATAGAATGCTATTTGCGATGCTATTTTGAAGTATAATTTCTTTTAATTCAGATTCTTCCTGAGTATTGCGGAACGACTCACTGAAAGTTAAAATACTCATCAATTCTTTGCCATTTTGGCTAGTTCTGAGAGTAACGTACTTAAGAAATCCTGTTTCTAGTTTTCTATTATAGCGAATTATAGGATTCAATATTTTCCTTAGAATCATTAGTTCCTGATTAGCAATATCTTTTTGAATCATACAATGATCGATATCGATTACTTTTCTAAAATTTCCTTCTTGCCTTAGTCCAATTTCATCGGGAAAAACGGAAAAATCCATTCTGTTTCTGTAGGAATAGATATCCTTATTGGAAATAGTTTTTAGATTTAAATCAAAATTTGACTTATAAAAATCAATGATAGGTTTAGTTTTTAGTTGAAACTGTAATTTATAATCTATATGCTGCGCCTTGCAACCACCACATTTTCCAAAATAATTACATTTGGCAATACTATCATGATTCGATATGATTGAATAAACTTTATTAAATTTTCTTTTTCCTCGTCCGAAGGTTTCAAATATAACCTCATCTTCAGGAAGGACATAAGAAAAATAAAACTCTTTTTCATTCAAAAAACCTGAACCAGTTAGATCAGAGTTTAATTTTTTAATTATAACTTTCTTAGATTCTGTAATCAAGATTGATTTAGTATTTCTAGTTTAATTTTACTTAAACTTTCTAAATTACCATTTTTTAATAGGTTTTGCAAAGTTGATTTTTCGGAAAGAGTGATATACTGATTTTCAGCAAGTACGCTCAGTACTTCTACAACAAGTTCATATTCCAAACCAAACAACTCAGAATATATCCATTGAATAGAAAGTTTTTGATTTGTTTTCTTTTGATATTTTAAGAAGGACTGACTGATATCTTCAATTTCTTCCCTTCTTTTCACAAGTGGTCCCATGGTATCTAGGATGAAAAAAATTTCTAGGTTATCTCTAAAAATTTCCAACATATGACCATAAATTTTTGGAGATACTAGTGGAATTGTATAGATATTATCTTCTAAAGCTAGAAATAAGTTTCTTTCCTCTTCTTCGTTTAGTTCAGTCATCTCATTGAACTTAGAAATGACCTCAGGGCTTAAGATCACAAGAAATTGAGCTGCCAGAACATATAGACTTTTCTCTTTAGTAAGATAAGCAATTAGTTTACAGATTCTTTCCTGAGAAATAAATTTCCAAAATCTACTACTCTTTAAATCAAAATAATTGGCTACCTGATTCTTTCTACCAAGCATTGATTTAATATTCTGAAAGTTTTGAAAATCTATGTCTAAGAGTCTAAATAGAATTTCATTAGAAAGTCTTTCCGCAATTGAACCAACTTCTTCAGGTTCACAAATGCTAGTGAAGTATCTAACCAAATCTTGAGTGGAAGCATTCTTACCTGCAAACAGATCGATGATCTCAGGTTGTGCTTGAAGAAAAGCACTGATTGTTACAGTGAACGTATTATTCCCTTCTACAAACTCGTTTAGTTTTAGTCCAGCAATACAAACAGATTCAATATTTGCAATCCACTTGTTTTCTCCTAAAACAGTTTTACAATTGCTAGGACAAACCTCATGAATCCCTGTTCCCAGAAAACAGGTTCTGTTTGTAGAAGAATAATTTGGCACTACTTGACCATCTCACCACAATCTCTCATGTCAGGTGCGTAAGGATTCACTAGAGTTTCACCTTTAGCTACCCAATACTTATTCAACATTGGGCAATAAAATAAATGATAGCTAGCTACCTCTGTTTCTTTCATTACAGTTCCTAAATTCTCAGCTATTTTTGATAGAGAATCAAAATAGGATTCTTCAGAACTAAGATTCGTCTTTTCTGCAATTTCTAAACTAGATTTAATTAATGATTCAGCCTTGGTGCCTTGAAGTGATTTTGAACCAGACCTAAGTGATTCTATAAGAGATTTAATTTCAGGAAGTGATTTAGGGTTTGCAACCAGCGTTTCTTGGATTTTCTGATGTTCTTGGAAGATTTTAACAATCTCTGATTTCTGACTTTCAGAAAGTCCTCCTTTACAAAAGCTTAACAAAAATAAGATCAAACTATACAATAAAATTTTCATTTTTTCCTCCCTAGATAGATACTAAAAAATTCTACTCATTGATAATGATACCTTAATATTAGTAATTGTCACTCAAAAATTTTCACCTTTATTCCATCGGATAAAAAACAATACTACTCAATAACTCATGTTTCGCAGTTTGAGACTAAATTCCATTTGGTAGTTGGGGTAGATCTACTGCCCTTTTTTTTATTGAATATAACTAATCTTATCATTTATAAATTTCTTTTGAGATTGATAATATTACACTTAGTTAAAAAATAAGAATGAAAAATATTTAAGAGACATATATGAAAGTAATAGAAATTTCTCGCTCTTTTGGAATAGAAAATTTAAGATTAGTGACTAGACATGAACCCGAAGTCCTAAGCCCTCAGCATGTACTAGTCCAAATGAAAGCAGCATCACTAAATTACAGAGATTATCTTGTAATCACAGGAAAGTACAATCCGAAATTTAAACTCCCACTAATACCTTTGAGTGATGGAGCGGGAGAAATCATTGCTGTTGGGAATGATGTTCAAGGTTTTAGTGTAGGTGATAGGGTGATTTCAACTTTTGCTGAGGATTGGCAAGAGGGGGAAGGAAAAAACGAAGAAATTAGAAATGCACTTGGGGGTCCAAAGGATGGAACATTATGTGAAAAAAAAGTTTTCCATTCTAAATCTTTAGTCAAGATACCAGATTATTTAAGTTATGAGGAAGCTGCGACTCTTCCTTGTGCAGCACTAACAGCTTGGAATTCCTTTAAAGAGTTTGGAAATTTATCAACTGGACAAACAGTCTTGATCCAAGGCACAGGTGGGGTTTCTTTATTTGGTTTACAAATTGGAAAGGCGTTAGGTGCACGAATTATTGCAACCTCTAGTAGTGAAGAAAAATTGCAAAAATTAAAAGATCTTGGTGCAATAGATACAATCAACTACAAGGAATTTCCTGAATGGGGTAAGATAGTCAAAGAAAAAACTGGTGGCATTGGGGTGGATCATGTATTGGAAGTTGGGGGACTAGGAACCTTAGAGCAATCAATTAAAGCGACAAGACCATTTGGTCAGATTAGTTTAATTGGCGTTCTATCAGGAAATGATAAACCAGTGAATTTATTGCCTGTGATAATGAACAATATTAAACTTCAAGGCATATTAGTAGGAAGCAAAATGTCACTAGTAAGACTGTGTAGCTCATTTGAAAACTGGAAGATTAAACCAGTAATTGATAGAGTTTTTAATATTGATGAAGCAATAAAGGCAATTGAATACTTAAAATCAGGAAATCATTTTGGAAAAATAGTCATCAAAATCTGATGACTTGAATTTCTCTATGTAAAACACAAATCATTACACCAACGTTAGTTTCGTTGTAAATGAGTTTATGTTGCTATTTTTTCTTCTAATTGCGAAAGTTCTTCTACTGATAGAACCTTATTCACATCCAATAGTATAACAAATTCGTCTCCAACCTTTCCAATCCCGGATATAAAATCATTTCTAATTTTTGCTCCAAGACCAGGTGGTTTTTCAATCTCAGTAGCAGGGATGTCCACAACTTCTTTGACTGAATCAACTAAAATTCCAACATCTATTTTATCTTCATTCTGTTTAGTTTCTACAACAATGATGCAGGTTTTTTTTGTTGGAATAGTTTTATCCCTACCAAACCTTAAATTCAGATCCACTATGGGCAGAACATTTCCTCTAAGATTCATTACACCTCTCACAGATACTGGCATCATAGGAACAAAGGTGATATTAGAATACTCTTTGATCTCCTTCATTCCAAGAATTTTGATCGCAAATACTTCTTCCCCACAATTGAACGTTAGGAATTGATTATCATCAATAGAACTCATTAGTATTTCTCATATCCCATTGATTCATCAGTACGAACCTGAGTATTCTTAGTGACCATAGCTTTCTTAACGTTGTAACTCTTTTGAGGCTTGAAACTAGTATCGCTTGACGACTCACCTGTCTTGAAGAAGCTAACTACTTTTTTCAAGTTTTCTGCTTGGCTGGATAGTTCTTCTGAAGTTGAAGCTAGTTCTTCTGAAGAAGCAGCATTCTGTTGTGTAACTGTATCCAGTTGTGAAACTGCTCTACTGATTTGATCGACTGCTGCTGCCTGTTCCTTGCTACTAGCAGTTATCTCTTGGACTAAATCTGCTGTCTTATTGATTGCAGGAACCATTTCACTGATGAGTTTTCCTGCAGTCTCTGCAACCTGAACACTTGTTCCCGCTAGTTCCCCAATCTCATTTGCAGCAACCTGACTTCTTTCGGCAAGTTTTCTGACCTCACTTGCAACTACTGCAAATCCTTTTCCATGCTCTCCCGCCCTTGCCGCTTCTATAGCTGCGTTTAATGCAAGTAGATTAGTTTGGTAAGCAATATCCTCAACGATTCCAATTCTATCAGCAATTTGTTTCATTGCCTTAACAGTTTCAGCAACAGAAGTTCCACCTTGCACAGCATCCTTTGCGGTCTTATCAGCAATCGAGTTTGTTTGTTTTGCATTGTCAGCATTTTGGCTAATGTTAGCATTCATCTCTTCAAGAGAAGCACTAGTTTCCTCAACGTTAGCTGCTTGTTCGTTTGCACTTTGACTCAAGCTCTGAGCGGTGGAACTAACTTGTTCTGAGGCATTCACAACATTATCAACATTGATTCGAACCTCACTAATAACTTCATAAATTCTTTCCACAGTTGTATTTGTATAATCCTTGATCTGCCCGAAGGTTCCTTGAAAGTCTTTATCAATTCTCTTAGTCAAATCTCCTTTTGCAAGAGCTTCCATCATTCTTGAAAACTCATTTAACCCGACAGAAGTGATATCAATTAACTGATTCACTCCTTGACTAAGTTTTAGGAAGAAACCTTCTTTATTTGATAGATTGATTCTGGTTGTAAATTCTCCTTGAGCAGCCTTGCTAATGATTGAATCTACTTCTTCCTGAACTAATCTTTCATTGGTTACATCAGACCATTCAACAACACTACCAAGTTTTTCACCTTTTTCATTTACAATTGGATTCGCAATTAGATTAAAATATCTTCCTCCAATAGTAATGGAAGATCTGAACTCATTCGCTAGATTTGCGAGAAGGTTTCTTTGGTGTGAAGGATTTTTATGGAACATGTCAATAGACTTACCCATTAAGGCTCTTGCATCAAAGAAACTAAACTGTTTGCGTATATCAGTTTCAGCAGTCTTAAACATTTTATCAATTGCCTTGTTCATATAAATGATATTCAGATCCTTATCAGCCATCATAATGTTTGTGCTAACATTATCTAATGCTACTTTGATCCTCATGTTTTCATTCATAATTCTTTCTCTTTCTTTTTCAGTTTCTAAAGTAAGAGTAACATCAGCCCATTCTACAACGCTTCCTAGTCTTTCCCCTTTTTCATTGATAATTGGGTTAGCTACAAGATCAAAGGATCTACCTCCAATTTTGATGGATGACTTAAATGTATCAGTAAACCTTGATAAGATTCCTCTTTGATGAGAAGGATTTTTGTGATAAGAATCAATATTGCTACCCATCAACTTACCTAAGTTGAATGATCCTAAATCTTTACGAATATCATTCTCAGCATTCCCAAACATTTTTTGAATTGCTTTATTCATGTAGGTTACATTTAGATTTTCATCAGCCATCATAATGTTTGTTGTTACATTATCTAATGCGACCTTAATCCTCATGTTCTCATTAGCAGTCCTTTCAGTTTGCATTGCAGCAAGTTTTTGTTCTGTGATTACACTAGCAAATTTGACTACTTTATATGGTTTACCTTTATCATCTAGAAGTGGATTATAGATTGCTTGTAGCCATACTTCTTTTTTGGACTTACTAATTCGTTTATATTCACTAATAAAAAATTCTCCACGATTCAAACTAGCCCAAAACTGTCTATATTCATCACTAGAAGCAAAGACAGGTTCAATAAAAATTCTATGATGTTCACCTTTGATTTCTTTGAGAGTATATTCCATAGCATTCAAGAAGTTTTCGTTAGCCGTAATCACAGTACCATCCATATTGAACTCAATTACAGCTTGCACTTTGTCGAAGATACTCAATTTTGCTTTAAGTTCTCTGAGAGCTTCTTTGTTGCTAAAATATTCAATAGACTGAGTTCTAAAATCGAAGATTAGGAAAATAAGTAGCAGACTAATAGCAATTGCAATTCCCAAAGAAATGTTTTGGATTAACTTAGTATTTTGACTAACTTCATCTAAAAAGAATGGTTTAGATTCAGAAATAATTTTAGACTCAGCTTCAATTCTATCAAAAAGTTTTTTCAACTCTAAGGAAAGTTTAGTATTCCAAATTTCATTTGCTTCAGCAATTCTTTTGTCTTGGACTAGATTTAAATATGGTTCTAGGTTTAAGAAAAATCTTTCTGAATCATCTCCCACTTTAGTCTTATCATTGAGCTTTGAGTATTCAGACTGAAGCTTTGAAAAATTATTTTTGTTCAAACGGATTTCATCAATGCTACCAGAACGAATTTCTTTTGAAGAAATTAAGTTCAAGCTTTCTGTAGAGATTCTTCCCAATGCTCTGCTTTCTTCACTGAGCAAATGTAATTTCTTTGCACTTTCATCCCAATTGGATGAGATACTATTTCTTGAACTATCACAATAGTGTGAAATGAGAATTGGAAGTACAACACTCAATATAAAAATCAAAACTATTGTTGCTAGAACTTTTAAACTTAAACCAAATACCCTCATAACTTTCCTCTTTGTTTATTCCTTTATTTCTAACGGGACTTATTTTCTCCTACAGCTTTTTGAAATAAAAGCGGTAGATCTAATATCAGTGCAACTTCTCCATTCCCAAGAATCGTAGATCCACTAATGCCTTTTAAATTTTGAAAAATTTTTCCAAGTGGTTTAATTACTGCTTGTTGTTCTCCTAAGAGTTCATCCACAAGCAAACCAACATTATTTCCCATGTACTGTAGAACTAATAAATTCTTTCTTCTTGAATTTGTCTTCTCTATTTGAAAAAAAGATGCTAATCTCAGAAATGAAAGTAGTTCACCTCTCAAATTGAAAAAATCCTTTTTATCAGTTTGAAACTCATCTTGGTATTCCAAACATTCCACAACCTGACCTAAGGGAATGGCAAAATAAGAATTACTCACTCTAAAAACAAATGCGTCAATGATTGCTAGAGTTAATGGTAATCTAATTTGGAGAACTGTTCCTTTGCCTTCTTCTGAGTCAACCCTGATAGAACCTCTGAGTAATTTGATATTTTTTTCAACTACATCCAGACCGACTCCTCTACCAGAGATATTAGTAATTTTTTCAGCAGTACTAAATCCTGCTTGAAACATAAATGAATAAATATCTTGAGCAGATAAGTCATTTCTTTTGTCTTCAGTTACTAATCCTCTTTCAATTGCTTTGGAAATAATTTTTTCTTTAACGATTCCTCTTCCATCATCCCTAACCTCAATAACAACATTGCCAGCTTCATGGAATGCATTTAAATAGAGTGATGCTTTGGCAGGTTTTCCTAATGCGATTCTTTCTTCCTTAGTTTCTATTCCATGATCTAAGGCATTCCTTACCAGATGAGTGAGTGGATCTGATAGTTTTTCAATCAAAACTTTATCTAGTTCAGTGTCACCTCCAGAGGTATATAACTGTACATCCTTACCTAGTTCAGTAGAAATATCTCTAACAACTCGAAAATAACGAGTAAAAGTATCTCCAATTTGCACCATTCTCAGGTTCAGGGAAGTATCTCTAATATCTCCAATCAGTCTATTGAAATGTGAAGCTGATTCTAATAGTTCAGGTTCATTTTTTGTATATGCAAGTTGGCTTAAATTTGCACCAGAAATAACAAGCTCCCCAACTAGATTGATCAGTTGGTCTAGTTTAGAGGAATCAATTCTAATTGATTTGGCTTCTACTTTCTCTTTTGGTTTATCTTTAACAATTTCTTCAACGTTAGTTACTTGAGTAACTGGAATAGATTTAGAAGTTTCAATTTTTGTCACCTCGATTGGTCTATTTTCAGAATTCTTTTTTCTTCTAATCTCTTTAATATCATCTTTATCAATGCTACCAATATGCAAAAGTATAGAGAGTAAAAATCTTTTAGTTTCAGTCCTTGACTCTAAAAAATTTACAAACTCATAAGAATTTCTAGTTGGTGGTAAAATAATTATATCACAATCATATTGAATAAACTCAAAAGCATCTTGAATCCCTTCAAAATTTTTCTCAGTTGAATATGTAAATTCAAAAGACATATAACAATCTTCTGGATGAAATCCAGTTTCTTTGCTTTTACTTAGGAAGCTATGCAAAGAAATTATTTTTCCAATCTTATTCAGATAATTCAAAACTGAGATTGGATCTAATCCATTTCTAAAAGTATTCTTTTTATATCTAAGAGAAATATGCCATAATCCGTCTTTTTGATTCTTTAGGTTTCCACGAATTTGGTTAGACTCTTTCTTAGTGCTAATTGGTTCAACAGGAACCTCTGTTTGAATCGAAGTTAGTTTAACAAATTTACTCAATCTATTCGTAATGGAATCTTGAACCTTGATCTGCTCTTCTGTAACTGTGGTTTCATTGGCAGCAGCTTCTATCAATTCAGAAAGTTGATCTCTAGACTCTAGAAGAATTTCAATTAACTCTAAATTCAGGTTTAGTTTTCCCGAACGAGCTTCATCCAAAACTGTTTCAAGACCATGGGTAAATTCTACAATTCTTTGAAATCCAAATACAGCAGCATTACCCTTGATTGTGTGCACCGCTCTAAAAATTTCATTGATTGTATCATCAGTTATGGTTTGTGGAGAACGTTCAAAATCAAGCAGTGATGTCTCCATCTTCTGTAAAAGTTCACTAGACTCAGTGATGAATGCTTCTTTTATTTCTGCAAGCTCAAGATTCATCTAATTGTATGACCCAACTTTTTCATTCCATAGGAAAACTGGAACATTCCTACATTTTCTTTACTGATATGTATCTTATCACCAAAGATTGCTACTAGACCAAGAACCTCCATTGTTTTTAGAACTGAGATACTATGACCAGTAAATTGAATTTTTCTATTTTTAGATTTAAAGTGTTTCTTAATGTAGAGTAGAGCTTGTGCCCCACTTGCATCCAATTCTTCTACTTTGGAAAAATTGAATTGAAAATTATTATAGCTAGGAAGCAAAGAAGTTACTGATTCATAAAATTCTTTTACAGAATAAATATTTAGTTTTCCTGAAAGATTAACAGTACAATTTTTATCAAACTCTTCAATCTCTATTGCTAAATTCATGTAAGCAATTTACCAATCGCAGAGAGAAGTTGTTCGGGAGAAAAAGGCTTTACTAGCCAAGCTCTGGCTCCAGCCTCCATACCTTTTTTCTTTTTTTCTTCTTGGGATTCTGTTGTGAGCATAATGATCGGAAGAAATCTTGTCTTTTCTTGTTCCCTTACTTTAGCAACAAAACTGATTCCATCTAAATTAGGCATATTCACATCACAAACTACAAGATTAAAGTCATCATTCATAACTTTATTGAAGGCATCTTGTCCATCTATAGCTTCGACAATTTCATACCCTGCTGTTTTCAATTGGAGATTCAACACCTTCCTAAAAACAGCAGAATCATCAACGATCAATATTCTTTTTGCCAATTGAGTCTCCTTAATTCTTTAACGGTAAAAATAATTCAGCATGTACAAATTTTCTTCCAACTGGGGATGGTTTGCTATTAAAAATTCTGAACGTACCTTTCATTAGACTAGTAATCCAAGCAACCGCAGTGAGTCCTAACCCAAAACCAAACCTAGAAATTTTCATCACTTCTTCAGTAGGAGGATGATTTTTAACAAAAGGTAATAATACTTGTTGTTCTTTTTCTTTAGGAATCCCTTCATAATTAGAAGGATGAATTTCATTTGTTACTCTAATTAGCAGCAAATCATCTTGACTCTTAAGCTCAATTAGAACCTCTGTTTCAGGAATTGTAAAAGAGAAAGCATTCATAATGAGTTCTTCAATAGCAATTAAAAATTTTGGAATATCAACTTCTAAATTTTTTGTCCCAAGAAATTTTTCCAACTCAATTCTAGTACTGATTTTTTTAGTAATGAATTTATTCAAAATATCTTTCATCCTAAGATCAATCAGCTTATAAAGCTCTTCTACTTTAATGTTAGTTTTTTCTAGGACTTCATTATATAGCCTATACATTCTATTCATGCCCCGAATGATATTCAATGTATATGAATTATTTTCTTGGATCAAATCATATACTTCAGCAGGAATTTTGTAGTAATCATCTTCTTTGATTGCAACTGATTTCATTAACCCTATAAGTGAAATTGTTGAGCCAGGACCAGCACCTTGAGAGAAAGAAGTGAGCATGCTATATATCAATAATTTATCAACTTGATTGTCAACTCTATAGTTTTTTTCTTCAAATGGTAAGTTTCTCTTCAAAGATCGGGTTACTGTTGAAAGGCTAGAATCTACTGGAAGAAGTTGCCAGTTTTCTCTTAGTTTAAAAGACTTTAGTTCTAATGTTGAAAGAATAACACCTTTGAAATATGAGTTATTTGTAATCAAAAGAAAATTCTGAAGTTCTGACTCTTTTAGATCATTTTGATTCACTACCAAGATAAACACTTTATTAGTAAAAATGAACTCTTGGAATTCTTCATAGTTATGAAAGATTTCAAAACGATAACAAGAAGATTTAAGTTCATCTATAAAACGAACCTTAGAGTCTTGCTTTGCAAAACAATAAAAAATTTCTTTAATGAGTTGAGTTCTTTCCACGAATTGCCTTACTGTCTATCATCAAATATGATTGTAACATGGACTCAAAATGTCTAGGATTTTATTTATTTTCATTGACGTTTGAATAATCTTTTAAAACTTGGATGCTAGGCGAGTGTGGTGAAACTGGCAGACACGCCAGACTTAGGATCTGGTACCGTAAGGTGTGGGGGTTCAACTCCCTTCACTCGCACTTCATTATATGCCCGAATTCCTCCAAATTAAATTCTACGGAAACACTGCAATTCAATGGGCAATTTCCTTTATATTAATTCTTTCATCCATTTTGGTTGCAAGAGTTGTGAACTGGTTTTTCACAAGTTTTTTGAAACGAGTAGCAGGCAGAACCAAAAGCAAATGGGACGACATCCTAGTTGTGAACATCAAAGAACCACTCACTTTGGCTTTGGCTTTAGTGGGAATTCGCTTCTCACTCAACTACTTAGACCTTCCTGAAAAGGGTGATCTTTGGATTAATAGAATTTATCATATCCTTTTTGTACTAAATGCATCATGGTTTTTATCTAGAATTATGGATGCTGTTTTTGTGGAAGTGATTCTACCAATAGCAGAAAAGACTGAAACTGAGTTAGACGATCTGATTGTACCGCTACTGAAAAGAGGACTCAAGTTTATTGTTTGGACTCTAGGCATCATCATTGGATTGAATAATGCTGGTTATGATGTGGGTGCACTGATTGCAGGACTTGGAATCGGAGGGGTAGCGCTCGCTTTTGCAGCCAGAGCAACTCTTTCCAATATTTTTGGCGGACTGTCCATTTTTGTTGACCAGCCATTCAGTATTAATGATAGAATTAGAATTAGGGGAAGAACCAGAGGTCTGGAAGGTTATGTAAAAGAAGTGGGACTCAGAATGACAACTCTCATTACTAGAGAAGGAACTGAGCTGATTGTGCCCAATTCCCTCTTCTCAAGTGAAGCAGTGGAAAATATTTCTAGAGAACCTTCCTCTAGAGTTTTAAACTTTTTTAAATTAGATAAAGATAACTCATCAGAACTTGTACAGAATGCACTAGACTTATTGAAAGAAATTGCCAAAAAGAATTCAGGTGTGGACACTAAACAACCAATCATAGCTAACTTGCAAAGCATCGAGAACAATTATCTTGGAATCTTATACATCTATTTTGTAAAGAAAGACTCTGATGATAACTTCGTGCAGACAGAGATGAATTTAGAAATACTCAAGATTTTTAGAGAACACGGGATACTTTGGTCTAAGGTTCAACCTACTGAAGATCAATTCTTTACTGAAGATTGAGATGAAACAATAGTTTCTGAAGTCAATCTATTCTTTTTAAAATGACAATAAGTCAGCTTTTGCCACACAAGCCCTACTAATAACATTGAATATTTTTTTAGTCATCTATTCTTTTTTCATGATTATTGAATTATTACAACTAAAAAAGCTGAGTTAAGTCAATTGGAGTATGATTCATTTCAATTCATAAAAAATAGGGAAATTAATTTTCTAACAATGATACAAACTTAACTAACGATGTTCAAGTTGAGCATTAAATTATTAACAATAAATCTTTAGTTTTATCCTAAATTACTTTACAAAAAGGCTTAATATAAATAATTTTTAAAATAGTCCCTAAACTCTATGGAAACAACGTACAACGAGCAAATTTTAACTGAGTCTTTCAAAAGAAGTGTGATTGATGGAGTCAATAACTTTAAGCCAATCAATCTTCAGACTTATGTATTGGGTGATAAAGGGGAAGCAAAGCTTAAATTCATTCTAAATCAAATCCTTGAAAAAATTAATAAAGTAGAGCTCATGGAGCTTCTTTATACTTCTGCAAAAGAATTAATTGTCAATTCAACCAAAGCATCGATTAAAAGGTTAATCTTTGAAGAAAACGGTGTGGACCTAACTAAAGAAATCAGCGACTCCATGATGGAGAAATTTAAGGATAGCCTCACTGATAAAAAGTTTCCATATTTCAGAAAACTGATGAAAGAAAAAGGATACAAGGTAAACATCAAATTCTATTTTGATTCATCAAAGTTCATTTTAAAAATCATAAATAATTTTCCACTACTACAAGGTGAAGAAGTCAGAATAAGACAAAAATTTGTTCAAGCAAAGAAGTATGACAATCTATTTGAATACTATATGGATCATAGTGATCATACTGAAGGTGCAGGAATGGGAATTACGTTAGTCGAAATTCTCTTGGTGCAAAGTGGTTACGATAGGCATCTTTTTACTATTTATAGTAAAAATGGTTCTTCGGGGGAAACGATAGCTAAGCTAGAAATTCCGATTAATGGTAACTACAAACCTAAAAGATTCATTTTTGAAGACTTACTCAATCAAGGAATTGATCTAGACAAATTAAGAGGTGAATTTAAACACAATGAATGAACCTGAGGAATTCTCACAAGAAGATTTAATTAGAATTGCTCTTGAATCAGTTTCCACTCGTGAGCAAGCAGTTGATTTGATCAATGGAAAGTTTGCAGATGCATATTTAACAAAAATTATTTTAGATTTAGAAGCTAAAAGAACTGTTTCAATTATGATTACTTCTATCTTGAAAAGCTCAATTCTAAAAGTATATTGTCTCTCTGGCTTCAATACCGGCTTAAAGAAAATTGCTATCTATGAACAAACAGAAGTGATGATTCAAGATATGCTCAAAGCTCTTAAAGAAGGTGGTCAAGATAAATCACTTGCTGATAGAGTTGGAAGAACACTTTTCAGAGCCTTTACAAATGAATCACTAGCAAATGCACACCAAGCACTGGACATTGGTAAACCAGATGTCCTTGAAGCTGGTATTCGTAAAGCAATAGTTGCTGAAACTAAAGTTCAAAATTTCAATCTAGAAATAATTTCTGAAAAGATTTCAAGTCTTTATTTTAGAGTAAACAATCCTTTTGAAGGAGTTCTTCCAGAAATTGTGAGTCCCTTTGCTGTACAAGCCCAAGGTTCTAATACTGGATTCATGAAATCAGTATCTGCAAGTCTCACTAGTACTGAAATTGCAATTAACGACTTACTAACTAACTATGCAACAATTATCAAATGTAGCACAGTAATTTCTCCAATGGGTGGAATTGATATGGACTTCTTACGAGAAGGAAATCTTATTTTATTTAAATTACCTTTCAAGACCCAAGATGAGAAAGCAATAGCAAGGAAATTAGATGGTGTTGATGAAAAAGGATTCCCAAAACCAATAGTTGGGAAGTTTAAAAAAATGATTATTGGTCCTAAGAATGAATACCATATTTTTGCTGAGGGTCCCAAGGGAGTTCTACTAAGATCCCTCGAAGAAAGAAAGATTAGAGTAGCAACACCTAAGAACAATTCTGCTCAAAGAAAATTTGAAGATGATAGCAATACTAGTAAATCCTTTATGTATGTTTTGATTGGGTTTGTAATCTTTGTGATTGTAATTGGAATATTCTTCTTGGTAAATTAAAATGCATGTATTCAAAAACAAAACTGCTTACTTTTTGATTATTTTGTTTTTAGTGTCCTGTAAAAAAAACTCTATTGAAAGAGAAATATTATCTGCTTACAAAGATGAAGACTTTCTAACTGTTGCAAAGCTCTGCTCTGGTTATGTAAGTGATAAAGTAGAGAAAGAATGTTCCGTTGGACTTGGAAAATCTGAGGAAGAAATTCAAAAAATTATTTCTCAAAAACAAGACTTGCCATTTTTTAAACTTATGATAAACAGTGAAAAACAAAGAAAAATTGAAGAACTCCTTAAGAAAAACATTTATCTTGGAGTTAAGTATCGTTCAATATGGAGAGAAACCTCGGAGAATTTTTAATATGAAAACCGAAAATGCTATAGATATTAAAGAAATCTTAAAAAATAATAACCTGAAAATCACAAAGTCTAGAATTGCTGTCCTTGAATTACTTTCAGAAAGCTCTAAACCAATAACTCATTCAGAAATAATGGAAAACTTAGCTGATGCAGAAAACTGGGATAGAGTTACAATCTATAGAACGTTAGGTGAATTTGAAGAGAAAAAGATTGTGAAAACTATTCTTTCAAATGATCGTGTTACATATTTTGAACTTCAAGATAGTCTTCATGAACATGCTCATCTCTCTTGTGATAGTTGTGGTAAAATGACTTGCTTGAACAAAGAACAATTTCACTTCTCAATTGGAGAAATTGTTGAGTTCAAGTTAAATCGAGTTGAAATTCTACTTAAAGGGATTTGTAAAAATTGCCAGTAACAAAAAAAGTTTTAAAAATCAATAAGTGGACTGCTGATATACATAATTCTAATGAAAAAAGAGTTAAAAAATTATTTACAAAAATTTTACCTCAGTATAAAAATTTGGTTTGGAATGAAGAGATTTTTGCAAATTTTTTTATCGATATAATGAATTCACTTCCTGCAAGATATAAGCAAAAAAACTCTATTGAATTGAATGGAAGGCTAAAAGAAAGTATTCTAGAAGATGCTATTAGAGAAAAATTATCTGAGTTAACTCATGAAATTCCAAAGGAATGATCTTCTAACTTTAATCCCAAAACAAAATCTAAGAGATTTACTCCACATAACTAGAACAATTATGGAAAACTCTAATGAGTGTTATCTAGTAGGTGGTGCTGTAAGAGATTTAGTTCTTGGAAAAGTTCCTAACGAATATGACTTAACAACTTCAATGCTACCAAATGAAGTGAAAAAAATTTTTCCAAGAGTTGTTGAAACTGGTATAGAGCATGGAACAGTTACTCTACTCTATGGAAAAAATACTTATGAGATTACTACTTTTCGGAAAGATATTGACTATATAGATGGAAGAAGACCTGAAAAGATTGAGTTTGGAGTTTCACTGGAAGAGGATATGAAACGAAGAGACTTTACGATGAATGCACTTTCGCTTCAAATTAATTCGGGTGAGCTTTTTGATTTTCATAATGGTCTAGAAGATATAGCCCAAAAAAAAATTAAAACTATTGGAGATCCAATTTCTAGATTCACTGAAGATGGACTTAGACCAATTCGAGCAATCCGCTTTACTTCTACTTTGGGATTTCATATAGAAAAAGAAACTTATTCAGCAATTGCGAAAACTATTCATGTAACGAAGAAGATTGCTAAAGAAAGATTTCATGATGAATTGGTAAAGATTCTAAAATCTAGTCGCCCCTCGATAGCACTTGGTCTTTTGAATCAGAATAAGATCATTTCATTATTTTGGGGAGAAGAATTTCAAGAAGAATTAATTTCAGAAGCAGACTGGAAAATAATTGATAAAATTGATAATAATGATATTCCAAGTTCACTTGCACTTTTACTATATCTACACTTTAAAGATAAGAACAAAGATGAAATAGAAAAAATTTTGAGAAATCTTCGTTTTTCAAAAGAACATATGAAACATTCTATTTTGTTTTATAAGCTGATTTCTAGGATAAAACAAATTCCAATCGATGAATTTTCAGTAAGAGCGAATCTATCCATGATAAAACTAGCAAGTAACAATGAAGATTTCCCTTTACTTATAGAAAACTATTTGAGACTTGTAAAGATTTTTATAAATCATGATGAGTTTATTAAGCTAGAAAGAATAATTCATGAAAACAAATATGCCCCACTTGTGCTTTCTGATCTAAGAATAAATGGTGAGATTCTTCAAAAAAATTTTGCTTCACTTGATAAAAGAAAATATGGTGAGGTCTTAAAATTTTCTTTAGAGCTAGTATTGAAGAATCCTAAGGATAATATTGAAGAAGTACTTTTAAAAGAAGTTGAAAAAAAACTGAGCGTTAGTTCATTGTGATGCGTCTTATCAGTCTTCTAATTCAATAAATGGATTATAAGCAAGTTCCCAATAGTTATCTTCTGGATCAGCAATATAACCTCTATAACCACCCCAATAAACTTTTTCAGGACTTTTTAAAATTTTAGCACCTTTTGAAACAAGTTGATTAAATTTTTCATCAACTTCTGCCTCTGATTTAAAGTTAATTGCACAAGTAAATCTTTTAAAACCTTTACCATCGCTTACTGTTCCAATATCTGCTGCTAGTTCGTCTTCGGGAAATAGAGCAAAGATGAGTCCCTTCATTTGAAAGAAAAGAATTCCTTCATAATCATCCTTCATAGGTTTCCATTCAAAAACTTCCATATAAAACTTACTCATAAGTTTTAAGTCTCTAACCCCAATAGTAAAAAAACTGATTGTTTGTTTCATTAAGACTCTTATTATAACCAAAAATTCAACATATAAGTTGAATCTTTCTTTATTGGTAAAATATCATTTCTGACATAGCGAAATAAAAGTGAACTCTGCCCAACTAAATCATATTCAAAGAATTGTCCTTTCATAAAAACCTGAATTCCAGCCTTTGATTGAAGGTATGAGAATTTACCGACAAATGAAAATTTTTGCATTAGTGCTTCTTCTGATAATGATTTATCTGAATCTTGAAAAATAGATTTACCACCTATTGGTTCGGAAGAAATTTTATCTTGACTCCAATCAGTTTTTTCATCTTTTGGAAGAAATCCATAACTAACAATAATATCATTTGAAGATAGTATTTTAGAATAAGAACTTGAATAGTGTGAATCAGAAGAGCTTAATAAGTTAATCGAATCGGAAATGTTTGGTAATTTTAATTTTGTTTCAATAACTTCATTGTTTTTGAAAAATTTTTCAAAACTAGAATTATTTTTTTCAAAAAATATCTGTGGAAAAATTTTTCCATCTGGAAGAAATACAAATGATTGATTCATAAGTGTGTTTGATTTGAATTCAAATTGATTTTCTTTGATTTCAAGTTCAGGTAGAACTACTGAACCTGCAACAATAGTAACACCAAAAACTACTGAAAGTTTTGTAAAACTACTAATGTAAGCCTTAGCAATAAGCTCTTTCTTTAAGTGAAAAAATTTCTCGTAACTAGTTTCCAAGCTAAACCTAGAAAAACTACTAATAACATAAGAAACAAAATTAGAATAAATCATATATCTAACTGCACTTGATAGTTCTTTAGAATGGAAGACTTCTCTTTTTTCTCCAAGTAGAACAAAGGGAGAGCCTATATGTTCTGGAAATACAACTAACGTTTTTTCATTCAAGAGACCATTCTTTTGAGCATCCAATAGATATGCTTCAAGCTTTTTATAGAAACGATCAACTCTGGAATAATCAGCTTGAGTGAGTTTAGTTTCAATAGCTAAAATATTTCCTGACTTCTTATCATAGCTTTGAGAAACCTTTTCGGTAAAAACAGGAAACGTTAGTTGATTATACTCAAATTCTTCTAGATTTCTTCCGGTACCTGCCCAAGCAAAATAGCTCGTAATAACTATAAAACTGAAAAATAAAAAGACCCTTGTTATCTCTATCATTTCCTTTCTCTTAATAAATATTCATTCATTGTCTCTAACATATATTCAGAAAATAATGTTTCAGGTTTATAAGTTTTTATATCTACCCATTTATAAAAATCATGTTCTTCGGATAGTATTATTTCTCCACTAACATATTCAGCTTTATAACCAAAAATAATACATGGGTGATTACCATTGTTTACTCGATGTTTATGTACGATGAAGATATCAGGATAAATTTTAATCTTAAATTCTGCTCCAAGTTCCTCAAGGAGTTCCCTTTGAAGACTTTCTAGCCAATCACTAAAAAACTCATCCTGATCCATTCTGCCACCAGGTAAATCACCTTCACCTGATTTATGATCTTTCATAACAAGAAGTTCATCTCCTTTTCTGATAAAGACTTTTTGAGTTATCTGAAAGAAGCCATGTTTACTCATCTTAGCTCTCCCCAACGATCAATTTCATGATCTACTGCGTATAAATTGGATGGAAGAATTTTATCCTTTTTCATTTGATCTACCATGCCTAGACTAACTGACGCAAGATTAGAAATTATCATATCCATTGTTTCCGTTGGAACACCATAGAATAAAAAGTTAATTGGACTTAAATCAGAAAGCAGATACAAAATCTTTACATTATGTGAACCATCCAAAAATTCTATAGTAACCTTACCACCTTGATCAATTTGGGATTGAGGATCCACGATTCTTTCGAATCTTGTTTTCACGGGAATATTTTTAATCTTTTGTTCTTTCATTGAAAAAAGTCCATTTAGAAAAAGAGTTAGATCCGCAAACTCCACAGTTTTGGTTGAACCTGATGCAAAGATTAGTTTTTCTTTCTTGCCTTGAATCAATAGTTTTTCAATGAAATCATTTTTAAGAATAGACTCACCAATAACTCCAATAAAAAGTTCTAAGTCAAGAAAATCAGATTCGGGAATATCACTGAGTTTGATATATTGATTCTTGATTGAATTATCAAATTTTAAATCGATCTGTATCAAATCTTTATTAGTTTCATGAAGACGACCATGAATAAGATACTGTGAGAGAAAACCACCAATATTACCTGCTGCTCCCAGTACAATCATTTTTCTTCTAGATAGAACCATACCTTGTCCATGAAGAATTGATTCAATAGAACTTAGAATTGAATGAGCAACTTCTTTTGACTCTTCAACTACTTTGTTATGGGAAATTGCAATTGAATAGGAAGTGCAATAAAGCTTACCATGTGCTTGCTTAACTTTTAAAAGTCTATCATAACCGTTCCTAGTATGTTCAACAGTTCCAATCAGAAATTTGTCCATAAACTCGCCATAAGTTAACGAATCACTCAACAAATTATCAACTAAAAATTCTTTGCAAACATCATCTAAGGTAACATTTTTGATTGCATAATCATGCCAATTTGGTGCAAGATAACCACCGTCTTCAACTAGCAAAACTTTTTTTCCATCTTTGATTGCTCTGAAAGCAAATTTTAAAAAGAAATGACCAGATATGAATTTCATAGCATCGTAGAAATTCCATTTTTTCTTCTCTAGATATGAATTTAATTCGTTATAGTTATCAATTGTACTGTATGCTCTCGACAAAAGATAATAGTCTCTTCTAAACTCATCTTGAGTACGATATAATCCTGTGCTAAAAAAATTCATTTGATTAATCTCTAGAAGAATATCTAGGTAAACGTTAGGCACCACACCACCATACTTTACAAACATTACTTGCAATTCTTCAACATTAAGTCTTCTGAAAGCTTCAATCAGAGCAAGAATTTCGGAAGTTATATGATGAATGAGAAATATTCTAATTCCTGTAAAATCAAACGGTCTATCATCTCGTAACGTTAGTTTCTTAACTAAGGGCATTCTATCCAAATAAAAACTCGGAGTTAATAAGATTCTATCTTTATTAATAGAAAAATTCAAAACCCTACACATTCTAGTTAAATAAACATTGATTGTAAACTTACCATGTGAAATAGAAATTTCTTGACCACTTACTAATAGTTTACAAATTTCATTATCTTCCAAAGTTAGAAATATTCGCTTCAATAGAACAAGTCTATCCGTTTTATCTGAAGAAAGCATGAATTCAGAAAATTCTTTTTCCCAAAAAAAATTAAGTTGATCAATATCTCCAATCAGTGTTTTGCTAACTTGTTCAAATAGATGACCATAAACTAAATTTTCTTCAGAGAAACTATTCATACCTTTTTTACAAGCAGCCTTAAGTTTTTCATTCAAAGATTCGGACATTTTTGTACTGCCTGCAATAAAAACCCTAGATTTCAAATCATCAACAATCAAGAAAGGTTTTTTAGAAGCAGTGATAAGTGAGTCTTTAAAATTTTCAATTGTTAGTCTGAAAAAAAACTTTCCTGGATTGCGAAGATTCTCACCACGTTCTAAGACGAATTGATAGTCTACATCATCGTTTGGACTAATATGATGAAATGGAAAAACTAAAATTGCTGAAGATACTTCACGGGAATTTTCACCAAAGAATTCTGGATGAATTTTCTTTCCCCAAACAGGTCTTTGAAATGTTCCAAATACTGATCTTAAGTGTTCATGAAATTCATCTTTGAAAAGCATGATATCATCTAAGACACCACTTTTAGCATAGATCTGAATATAATTGATCTGCATTTCTGGTAGTTGCGGATTAATATTCGGATTGATTTTATAGATAAAGGAAACATCCCCAACTCCAGATTCAACAGTATCTATTATTTGATCACCGATGACTCTGGCAAGGACCGAAAGTCCAGTAAAGATTCTAAGATGAGTTAAATCTATCTCCCATCTATTCCCATTATTGTATAAATTAACACCTAATGAAGTTTCAATAATTTTGTTCATCATGTTTCTCAGTGGCGAACAATAACTTTCACAGAGTTACTATCTCTAGCAATGGAAAATGCTTTCTCAAGTTCATTTGCTGAAAATTCATGAGTTATCATTAACTGCGGAAGTTTCTTTGCAAGTTCAGAATTTTCTTTTAAAATTTTTAATGCAAGATGAAAATCTCCACATCTAGAAGAACGAATCTTTCCTCCAGAATTCAAAAACTCTAAAAGTGAGTTTCCATTGCTATCGCCACGAAATAGTATCGCCCCACGAGGTCTTACTAATGAATCTTCAGAGTTACTCATAGGACGGATACATGAATCTATTTCAGCAAGATTACCAGCAATTGCTAAATCAAAACGAGGAAGTCTATTCTCAAATTCTTTGCTATGTATTATGGAAATAGCTTCTTGGAAAGAGAGTTTGTATCCAGAAAAGGGAAGCTTAGAATCATGAATCGAAGGAGATATATAGATTTTATCATTTTGATAGTTAGAATTCTCCCAATGAAATTTCATACTTTCTTCTGAAAAAGGGATTATAGAAAGTTCATCCACAACTAGTTCTGTCATTTTTTTAATTCCAGAAACTTCTAAACCGTTAGTTGATTTGATATGAACTTCATCTTTAGCAAGTTTGAGAGCAAGTTCAAATCCTTCTGGTTTAGAGGTAGTATCATAAACAATAGAGAATCTTTTATACAGTGAACTCAATTCCAGTTTTCTCAAATCAATTGCTTCATCTGCACCAAGTTGTTTAGAAAGATTCAAAAGATGATCGTGTCTCGCAAGACTAGTTATCTTAAATTTCTTTCCTGAGCTCTGACGATAACCAACAAGTGCAGCAAGTAATAGTGAGCCAAGCCTTCTAGGACCAAGAACTGCGACCTCAGAACCTTCTTTGGGAGGTGAGGCAATTACTGCTTGAAGAGCAGCTGCAAATGGCTCCATCATAACTGCAGTATCTTCTGGAATTGATTCTATATCTATCATAGCATTTTTGGGTGCAAGGATAAACTTGCCAAAACCACCGGGAAGTCTGTCTATTCCAAGTACTTGTCTTGTTGGACTATGAGTAGGTATTCCAGAAGAACAAAATGAATCCAATGGAGTTTCCCCTCTCGCTTCTAAAGTGTCATTGATCTCAACTGCATATTTCTTTTTTGTTGTTGGATCCATTGCAATCAGTTCATGCCCCGTAATCTGAGGAAGAGGGAAAGGAAGAAAGCGTCTATCAAGATCAGTAGAGCAAACACCACAAAGAATTGTTTGCAAGAGTTTATATCCCTTGCCAAGCTCTAGATGTTCTTTACCATTACGAAAGATTTTCCATCCAGTTTCTTCGGATCCGTCATAAGAATATTCTGTTTCCATGAATGAATCTTCGCTGGTATATTCAAGAGAGGTAAAACTTTGTTTCATTAGTATAGGATAGGTTAAATGTAAAAAAAAAGCAATCGAATTATTATGCTACTAATTGATGTGGATTATGATATTTAAAAAGATAAAAAAGGTTTATAAAAAAAGTTTTTAATGAATTATTTTCAGGATTAAAAAGTTATTATCAGGTCTATTTTTCAAGGGATTGGATAAACTCTTTTAACTCATCTCTTTTATGATAAAGGGATGCCCGATTTACAATTAGTCTTGCACTTGATCTCATGATAATTTCAATTTCTTTAAGTCCATTGGCTTTCAGCGTTTCACCCGTTTCTACTAAATCAACAATACAATCGGAAAGTCCACAGAGAGGAGCAAGCTCAATGCTTCCATAAAGTTTGATGATCTCACAACTTTGTCCTTTGGAAAAAAAATATTGTCTTGTTAAAACGGGATACTTAGTGGCAACTCTAATTTTTCGTTTGAATTGGTTCATTTCAAATTCAGGTTTTGCAGCTAAGGAAAGCCTACAGATTCCAATTTTTAGATCAAGGGGAACCAACAAATCATAATTCCCTTCTTGAAGTAGATCTAGACCGATAATCCCAGCATCAGCTGCAGAGCCTTCTACATAGGTTGGTACATCTTGGTTTTTTACAAGGATGAGTTTTATTTTACCGAGAGGATCTGTAAAACTTAACTCTCTAGATTTTTCATCTGGCTTAGTTTGTATCCATTTTTTTTTTAAAAGAAGTTCTATGCTAGAATCAGCAAGTCTTCCTTTAGGTAAGGCTAATGTAAACATTAGCCCTTATTGATTGATAGAATTAGATAGGTTGCTAGCTGTTTAACATCATTGAGATATGGACCACTAGTCTGTTTATCTTCTAGATCAAGAATTTTTTTTAGTTCAAGCTTAGCTGCGTCTTTTTGGTCTTGCAAGAGTTTCATTCTTGCAGAGCTATATAATGCCCATGCATAGAAAGTATTCGCTTCTCTGTTATTCATTAAAAGAGAAGTTGCTCTAGAATAATGAGCACCTGCTTTAGGAAATTCTTTAGCATTCTCACGAGCGTTACCCGCAATCATAGAAAAATATGCTTTCATTTCTTTAGGCTCTTCAATAGAGCTTAAGATTGTTTCATAATATGTTGCTGCTTTAGCAAATTCTTTTTTCTCAAGATAGGAATCACCAAGTCTCTTTGAAAAAAGCAATTTAGTATTTTTAGATGAATGCTCATTTAAGAATGCTTCCATTTGAGCTATCTTTTCATCATTAGTGATAGTAGGATTTTTCTCCCATTTTCTTTCTAATGCTTCAGCTTGAATCATTGCTTTGTTTTCAGTGGATCGAATATACTCACCAATGGACACAAAGGCAATCATAATAACAGCTAAGATTAAAAGAGTAGCAAAGACCTTGAAGCGATTCTTAGCCATGAAGTCAGAAAGCTTAAGGAAAGCAAGTTCCGTTTTGGTACCAGTAAAATCAGCATAGGGATCAACAGATACCTCTGCTAATTTTTTTTTGAGGAAAAGTTCTTCTCTAAGTTTTTTTTTGTCAGACTTTGCCATAACTATTTTTGAAAGAAACTACCTAAGCTACCACTTGATGGAGAATCATCTTGTTTGATGTACCTTGAAAATTCTTCTTTCTCTAGGGCTTTATCAAAATCTTTGATAGAAAGAGAAATCTTCTTATTATCAGGTTCTATCTTAAGAATCACAGCTTTAACAATATCACCAACTTTGAAGTCTTCATCTAGCTTAATGCTCTTTCCATTTGGAATTTGCGAAATGTGAATGAGTCCTTCATAACCAGGCTCAATTTCAAGGAAAAGACCAAACTGAACTATACTTTTGATTTTTCCTTCAACAATAGTTCCAGAAGGATATTTCTTTCTTAAAGTTTCATATGGGTTATCAGATAGTTGTTTAAGACCACAAGAAATTCTATTGGTTTCCAAGTTTACATCAAGGATGATGTATTTAACAACTTGACCTTTTTTCAATAGGCTAGTTGGATCTTTAACTTTTTCATCCCAAGTGATATCCCCAACGTGAATTAACCCTTCAATACCGTTTTCAACTTCTACAAAGGCACCATACTTAGTGATACCAGTAATCTTTCCTTCTAGAACATTGTTCTTACGAACATTAGAAGATAGATTTTCCCAAGGATTTTGTAGAAGCTGCTTTAGACCTAAGGATAGTCTTCTCTTTTCTAGATCAATGTCTAACACTACAGAATCAACTTCTTGACCTTTTTTAAGAACTTCTTTTGGATGAGGAGGTTTTTTTGCCCATGAAAGTTCAGAGGTATGAATCAGACCTTCCAGACCTTCCTTTAGTTCTACGAATGCACCAAAGTTCGTTAAGGAAGTTACAATCCCTCTAACGATCATGTCTTTCTCAAGTTCTCTGCCCGCCCAAACCCAAGGGTCTTCAAAAAGTTGTTTTACACCAAGTCCAAGACGATTATTGCTTGGATCGATTTCAATGATTAATACTTCAACTTCTTGTCCAACTTGAAAGTATTGTTTGAAGGGAGCATATTTTTTATAGGAAATATCATTTTGTCTGAGAAGTCCTTCAATTCCGAAAACGTTTAGAAACACACCAAAACTTGCAATTTTTGTTACAACGCCAGTAACTTTGTCACCTACTTTTACTTTAGCTTCTAGTTCTTCCCATTTTTCTTTATTAACTTCATCTAAAAGTTTTCTTCTGGAGATTAGACCTGAGCGACCTTTTTCATTGAGTTTAATAATTTTGAAATCAAGGATTTCTTGTTTAATCTCTTCAATAGTAGTAAATTTTTTTCCTAGCTGTGAGGCAGGAAGAAACATTCTTACACCTTCAACATTTACAAGAAAGCCTTTACCTTTTTCTTCTGATTCAATTCTACCAGAAACTTGAAGATTTTTAGTAAAGGCTTCTTTTACAAGTTCCCAGCCTTTTCTTGCATCTGCTTCATTTTTAGAACAAACATAGATTTCAGAATCATTATCTGTTTCTTTTCTTTTAATTACAACAGAAACTAAAGCACCGTATTCTGGTCGCTCAGAGAATTCACTTAAAGGAACATATCCATCAGACTTAGATCTAAGATCAACAAATACACGTTGGTCAATTACGTCTAAGACTCGAGCTTCAATGACTTCTCCTTTTTTAAATATTTTCTCCTCAGCATTCAAAGCATTTTCAAAAAGGGAGGTGTTTTTATTAGTTTGGGTGGTTTGTGGATTCAATGGTGTACCGAAAGTTTAGCTAAATTTATCTTAAAAACTATAGCAAATAGCTTGCTTATAGTTTAGACAGTATCATACTAATAACAACATTTTTAGACAAACCAGATGTGTCAATTAGGAATGCATCTGAAGCCATTTTCAAAGGGGCAATTTTTCGATTTCGGTCTGAATCATCTCTTCTAATTATGTCACTTAAAATTGATTCATAATTACTAGGTATCCCTTTTTCTTCCTGTTCTAGTTTTCTTCTCATCGCTCGTTCTTCAGGGCTAGCAGTTAAAAAGATTTTTACAATAGCGTTTGGGAAGACTTCAGTGCCAATATCTCTTCCGTCAATGATTAGTTTATAATTTTTGGAGAGCTCGTAGAGGGAATTATTGACAAAGCTTCGAATTGATTGGTTCGAGGCTAGATGTTTAATTTCTTCAGTAATTTCAGGATGCCTAATTTCTTCAGAAACATCTTTACCATTCAATAGAGTTTTATTTCCAGAATTTTTATCTAGAATTGAGGAAAGTTGAATTTCATTTAATAAACTGTTAAGGTCAAAGGATGTTACCCAATTAGAAAAGAGAGCTTTACTATTTTCTTTT
Source organism: Leptospiraceae bacterium (assembly GCA_033762425.1). Taxonomy (GTDB): domain Bacteria; phylum Spirochaetota; class Leptospiria; order Leptospirales; family Leptospiraceae; genus JANRLP01. Next base: position 2,559 of record JANRLP010000044.1, on the reverse strand, counting down.
TTATACTTATTATAGAAAAATAGTGTTACAGCACGATAGTATGAACCAGAATCAAAATAGTTAAAATCAGTTCTAAGAGCAACTTCTTTAGCAACAGAACTTTTTCCAGAACCAGCAGGACCATCAATTGCGATTACATTTTCATTTTTCATAAATTCTTACTATCAAAAGGAATAGGATTTCATCAAGAAAAAAAGTTGTAATCCAAACAAGAAGAATCGAGACAACTAAGATGGAATAAGTTTTAAATCAGAATCAAAATCATGTAACTCTTTCAAAAACTCGGTTTGAAAGAGTTTGATAAATTTTGGTACAAGGGAAATATCTAGACCCAGAGAATGAATAGAAACGATATCTTTAGAATTACCGCCACAAGGGTTTATGAATTGAAACGTTTCAAGAGAATTAGAACAATTAATCGCTAGACCAAAACTAGTAAAAAAAGATTTAAAATAAATTCCAGTTGAAACAAGTTTTTTATTAGGATTTTCTTCTAGATACAATCCTGGAGATTGAGGTTTATCAATAAGTTTCAAATCCCAAACCTCAAGTATAGATTTTGAAGTAACTAGTTTTAGAAGTTTAGTAAAATCAGTCAGTTTAAGATTTCGCAGTTTTAAATCAATATGAGGATAGATAACCAATTGACCAGGCTCGTGTGCAGTAAAATCACCACCTCTGTTTATTGAAAAGAGTGATATATCATGACTTTCTAAGAGTTCTCTTGAGAACAAAAGATTCTTTTCTTCAGCGTTAGTTCCTGATGTGATTGTTTTAGGATGTTCAAGAAATAGAACACACTCAGACCTTTTCTTACGAATTGATTCTTGAAATTGAATGTAAGATAAATAATGGATAGGATTTTTGAGTAAAAAAAATTTCAATTTAGAAAACTAATATCATAAAACGATAATTCTCAGATTTAACATCAAGGATATTAAATCTGAGAAATTAAATTTGCTATTTCTTCGAACGATTATCAAAGTATGAATCAATACCCAGAACAATTGGCTGAATTTTAGCTTCATATTCCAAGATAGCTTCAACTGCTTTCTCATAGATACTCATAACAAGTGCTTGAGCAGCATCACATTTTTGCTCTTTACGAAATTCTTCCACATGAAGAGTTTCAGTAATTGAACCATCAGCTTGAAATGCAAGACAACCTAAAAGATTTTGGACAACAATTTTATCATCCCCAGCAACGTGTGAAGGATCAAAGATGGTTGGTAGAATCGTTTTCTTTTTTGCATGAGTGATAACGTTATAGTCAGGAGTATTTCTACAATAACCTTCTTTGATGAAAAGAGTTTTCACTCCACGTTCACAAAGAACGATATCAAGATTACCTTGATTAGCGATATATTCAGCTGCAGAAAACCATTCCTCAGATTCATTTCCAAAGCCACGCTTTAGAATGACAGGTTTTTGAGTTTTTCCAACTGCTTCTAATAATTCAAAGTCTTGAGCATTTCTAGTTCCAATTTGAATCATATCGGAGTGCTTAGCAACTTCTTCTGCCATAGTATGATCCATAACTTCAGTTACATATGGGATGCCAGTTTCTTCTTTGGCTTGGTCAAGAATTTTTATTCCATCCCAACCCATTCCACGCCAATCAGTTGGTCTTGTTCTAGGTTTAAATGCTCCACCACGTAGGATAATACGATCTAAAATACCAAGTTTTTCACCAATTGCTTTTGCTTGTTTAGCTATCGTTAGAGTCTGCTCTAGACTTTGCGGAGAATCGGGACCAACAATAAAAACATGCTTTCCATTTCCAATCTTTCTGGTTAGACCATCTAATCCCTTTACTTCTACAACTCTACTAGCTCTATGAACAGCTTCTCCGTTTTTACCGGCACCAATTCGAGCAATATTTTTGTAGGGGATAGATACATCCCAAATTCTACGAACTCCAGGGAGCTCTTTCATGTATCCATCTTTTTCAGAGATTTTTCGAGTATCCCCAATAAAATGGAGAGTATCGCTAATTGCACTACCACGGATGATTTCGATGGAATTTCCACATTCTTTAGCAAGCTTTTTAATTAATTCTTCTGTTTCAGGAAAACCTTTTTCAAGTTCAATTATATCCAATGTATTATCCTCAGGGAACAAGCTAGAATTTTGGCTTATGTGGTCAATAATAGTTTGTTTCAAATGGAATACCATTAATGGTTTCTAGGGCGTCTTTTCCAGCTCTCGCTTCGGTCAATAAATTGCTTACTTCGACAACCTCAATTACCGAAATTTTTGACCATCGAAAGCCGATAGCTATCAAGCGGGAGGCTTGCAGATACAAAATTTCTTACAGAAATTTTGTGCATATTGCTTCGATCTGGGACGCAAGGGCTTTTGTTGTTTTTTAGTAATGTTCAAGTGTGATTGCTCTGTTTTAGAGGTAAATTTTACTTATATACCAGACTCTTCTTTGGTTGCTCTAGTTGGGGAGCTTTGTCTTGGTTGCAAGGACTTTTCTGTGGTTGGTGCTTCGTAATAATTATTACCTATTCAATAATTTATTTTGTAATAACTGTTTTTATGAAATTTTTTGAC
>JANRLP010000043.1:0-4003 GCA_033762425.1 Leptospiraceae bacterium | reverse complement strand
TGATGGAATCTATAAGAGAAGAGATGTAGAGAACTGTGCTACAAGAATCTTTCTCATAGGAATTGCAATTGACCAACCAAGTATTGTATATAATAGAACTAAACGAGCAAACCAACCCACAAGAGGAAGCGATCCAAGAAGCAGGTTTGTTCCACCTCTTTTTTGTTCCGTCAAAAAGGTGGATTCTACAATTGATTTGGATTAGTCAAAACCTAAGATGAAAATATTTTCACAAAAAAAGTTTAATGTTGTGTGTTATGACATTCATTTTTGTTATAGGTAACTGTAAATTTTTTTGTAGGTACATTCAGAACTGCCTTTGATTCTACAGAACAGCCATCATCACCCCAACCATAACTTAAAAGAATAGTATCATCTCCTTCCCAACTACCATATTCATATTCACCTGTTTCTGGTATCTCTCTTGAATCTAGAACCAATTTGTGGGAAAGTGTATAAACCAAAATGAAACAATTCAAAGTTGAGTATTTCTGATTGCATTCAAAACCTTGATTCACTGGTTCATTACTCAAAGCTTTATAGTAATATTTACTATAATTTGAATTTTCTTTCACTAAGAAGAAACCATGTACTTCACCATTTTTTCTTTCATATTTCATAAGTTCCGAAAATGCATATCCAGTTTTTCCATCGAATTCAATTTCAAAAAATGTTCCAGTCAAATTCTCAGCTGTTACTTCAATTCCTGTGTCTTTAATGAAAGTAACTAACGCTTCATCAGGAACTACAACTACAACTTTTGATGTAAGTTTTGGTTCTTCTCTCATTCTTAACCCACCATTAGAACTCACTTGAAGAAGCATGATTTGTGTAGGAGTTGGTGTGTATGAAGAAGGTGGAATGTAATAATAACTACTCACAGGTGTATCTTCTTTGGGCTTAGGTGTTTGTGAATTCATATGTTGAGTTATAAAATAGTACCCGCCAAATCCAACACAGAGCACAACAGCGAATGTTATTAGCAAAGCTAATCTTAACTTTGACTTAGAATTGTTCTTTGAAGGTTCAACTGGAAGAGTTTGATTCTCTACTATCCTTTGAGGAACATTCGAATTCCTAGGCAGAAAAAATTTTGTCTTACAGTATTCACAAGTCCAAACTTCTTTGTCTCCAAAGGTTTGGATTAAATTTCCCGAACAATTATCACAAGTAAGTTTATTCATTTCTTCTTATTTAGAGTTTAATAAAGCATTTACAAAATCTGAACCGTAAGCTCCTGAACATTGTAAGTCAAAAATAATTTTTGGCTCTTTAGATCTTAAATCAGCAGGTGAAATTTTTAAGTCTAAACCTTCACTTCCCTTCTCGGTCATACATAAAAACTCATTTGTTGTGGGGCTTGCATCACCACCATAACTTTCAGTAAAACTTATATATAATTCACCTTTAGGTTGTCTCCATTTGCAAATACCATCACCTAAACTACAACTAAATGAACCTGAAAATTCAGTATCTCGTTTTACACTTGGATGCATTCTAAAGATTTCTAAGATTACCCAATATTTATAACCATCGTTAGCATTAAATCTATATTCCATTAAACCAGTAGATTCATTAAATCCACCTTTGCCTTCTTTTAATGCAGTTTGTAGCACTCCCGACCAATAGTCGTTTGCTATGAGTTCTTTGTATCTTCCAACAGGAAGATTTTTTACATATTCTTTAAACCCAGGACCACCAGTAAGCAGATAAGGAGAATTTTGCATTCCCGCAATTGTGATTTCACCATTTGATGTTTTGATTTGAAAATCAAAATCATCTCCACTTGTGGATGCTGTAATCGATTCAATCAATTGTTCATTACTTGCCCCATCGTTTGTTTCAATTAATTTAACCTCTGAGAGTGGAGTGAATTCTAATTTTTTATTAACACCCTCAGTTTTCTCAATTACCTTCTCTAGAATTTTTTCTTGAAGATAAGGAATTTTTTTCAACTTATTAAATTGATTTACAAGTCCTTTGAAAGATTGCTCTCTCATTGGAAATCCTGTGATAACTTTCTCTATTAAGTTAATTTTTTCTATTTCCAACTTCTCTACAGTAGTGGGAAGAATTGTTATTAAAGGAGTTGGGTTTTCTTTGTTTCGTTTATTGATACTAGCATATTTTTTTATGATAGGATCGATTCTAATTGTGTCTTTATACTCAGTTCCTTGGTTTAATTTGAAGACAATACTTAGTTCTTCTAATTTTCCCAAAAGCTCATCTTTATTAGAAATTTTAGAAAGTAGAAGAAGTAGAATTTTTTCAGAAATACTGACCTCAGCAATTTTGGAAGGTGAATTGAACCATTCTTTAGTTTTCTTTGCATTCTCTATATCTCCAGAATCTAATATGATTTGTTGATTTTTAGAGTTAGTCAATTCTAAACTGATAATCTCATCATTCAATAATTTATTTCCTTCAACGAATATCGAATCAGAACTGCAAATTGATTTTTTGGATTCAGGACAACTTACTTCATACCAAACATCAGTTGAATCTTTTTTTTGAATTTCTGTTTTGGAAATAACTTTCATTTCTGATTCAGTTGAAGAAAGTTCTAAATCTGGTTTTTGTTTTTTTTCTGTTGATTTATAAGCCTCTAATTTTGTCTGATCAAGAAATAAAATTTGCTTAGGAACTTCAAATTTAGTTACTTTCTTTTTGGGTCCGCAAGCAGTAACTAACGTTAGAACAATTAAGAATAATAAAAGTTGATTTCTCATTTCAGTAAGCCTCCACTATTTCTACGAACTCTCCGAACACATAGCCCGTTGATCCAGTAAATGTTTTAACTTTATACCAAAAATTTTCAGTGACATTGCCTTTTTTATCGGTTATCTCATATTTTCTTGGATCTTTTTCTAGAACTGCTAATACTGTTCCATTTTTTAAAGAAACTACAATACTTGATCTATCATTTGATGCTGATCTTAGATTGAGAGAGTCTGCGACTTTGACAATTAAGTATAACTTAGCACTGTTAAGTTTTTTTAACATCTTGGAAACTTCCTCAATGTTAGGATGGTTTGGACTTGAGTTTTTAAATCGAATTAAAGATTCAATGGTATTATTTCCACCATAAGCTCCAATAGCTTCGATCGCAGCTGTGCTTATAGAAGCATTTGTAGAAGAAAGATTTTTTTCTACAGAAGGAAGACCTTCTTTAATTTTAGTTTCTTTGAAATAGTTTAAACAAAGAACAACAAATTTTTCTTCTTTAGAATCACAAAACTCAGATACCTTTTTCCAATAGTCATTAGATTTTAGTCTGGTCAAGCCTTTCAATGCTTCTTCTTTATCATCTGAGTCTGAAGATTTTAATCCTATCACAAGTAAGTCTGCATGGTTTGAGCGTCCTACAGCAGAAAGACCTCGTAGTGCATAACTTTTGATAGCATCATTTTTATCTTTGATTCCTTTTTCAAAATAGGGAATTGATTTTGCATTGCTAATTCGAGCTAGTCCCAACATACAAGATTCTCTCACTACCGCATCATCACTATCATAAGACTTTTGAATCTCATCAACTCCAGACTTTAATGTGCCTAAAACTTCACATGCTTTCGCTCTGAGCTTATTGGATTCACCTTTTTTCAAGGCTTCGAGTACAATCTTAGCATTCTTTGAACTGCTATCTTTTTCAATATCATCAAGAATTTTGATTCTTTCATCATCAGTGGAAGCTGATTTATATGTTCCTGCAAAATCTTCTGAGTAAAGAGATTGTCCTAAGAATAGAATAATAAAAATTAAATTTAACATAAATTACCTTTGGTTAAGATGAAAATTATGCATAAATTTCTCAAGAATAAATTTTATAAATTATTCTTGGATTTATTTCATTCTAATACTTGCTTTTACTGAATTTTCGATAAAGACTGGAAATCCTTTTGATTTCGCTTTTTCCAACGCTATTTTCTCATCGGAAAATACTAAGGGTCGAATTGATGAGTCAGAATCTTCATATTCAGAAGTAAAGTATAAATACTCGTTTCTC
>JANRLP010000042.1:0-9179 GCA_033762425.1 Leptospiraceae bacterium | reverse complement strand
TGATGGAATCTATAAGAGAAGAGATGTAGAGAACTGTGCTACAAGAATCTTTCTCATAGGAATTGCAATTGACCAACCAAGTATTGTATATAATAGAACTAAACGAGCAAACCAACCCACAAGAGGAAGCGATCCAAGAAGTAGGTATGTTCCACCACTTTTTTGTTCTGTAAAAAAAGTGGATTCTACAATTGATTTGGATTAGGGGATTCGATTATTTACTTTTAGAAAAAGCATGACACCCATAACCCATGTTTTGCAATAGATTTCATAGGAACAGAAAACCGTGTTTGAACAAACCTTTAAAAACATCGACGACATACTTTATAAGGATGCTGGTGCAGATAGCGAACTGGACTATATTGAACAAACTTCCTGGGTTTTATTTTTGCGTTACCTCGATCAATTGGAAATTGAAAAAGCTGACGAAGCAGAATTGCAAGGAAAGAGCTACACTTACATTTTAGATAAACAATATCGTTGGCCTGTTTGGGCAATGCCGAAGGCTAAGGATGGAAAAGTCGATCATAACAAAGCTATGACTGGTCCCGACTTGGTCCAGTTTGTGGACTTAAAATTATTTCCTTATTTAGCAAGCTTCAAGCAAAAAGCCATTGATAACCCAAAGTCTATTGAATACAAAATCGGGGAAATTTTTATTGAACTCAAAAATAAAGTAAAGAGTGGTTACAATCTGAGAGAGATCATAGAACTCACAGATGAACTTCCTTTTGGTAGCTCCAAAGACAAACATGAACTTAGCCATCTGTATGAATCTAAGATTAAGAATATGGGAAATGCTGGTCGTAACGGAGGTCAATACTATACACCCAGACCTTTGATTCGTGCTATGATCGAGGTAATTGAACCAAAGATCGGAGAAAAGATTTATGATGCTGCTTGTGGAAGTGCGGGCTTTTTGTGCGAGGCATACGACTATCTATACAAACATATGGATAAAACCACAAAGAATCTAAAGATCTTACAAGAAGAGACGTTCACGGGAAAAGAGAAAAAGAACCTGGCTTATATTATTGGCACTATGAATATGATATTACATGGAATTGAAGCTCCTAACATTATTCATACCAATACTCTGACGGAAAATATTAGAGATATACAAGAAAAAAATAGATACCATGTGATCTTGGCCAACCCACCTTTCGGGGGGAAAGAAAGACCAGAAGTACAACAAAATTTTGATATAAAAACAAGCGAAACTGCATCCTTATTCTTGCAACATTTTATCAAAAGTCTAAAGGCCGGAGGAAGGGCTGCAATTGTAATTAAAAATACTTTTTTAAGCAATACAGATAACGCTTCTATCTCTCTTCGAAAGCATTTATTAGAAACGTGTAACCTACATACGATACTGGATATGCCAGGGGGAACATTCCTCGGTGCTGGAGTCAAAACCGTTGTGCTTTTTTTTAACAAGGGGGAACCCACGAAAAAGATTTGGTACTATCAATTTGACGCAGGCAGGAGTATGGGCAAAACTAGTGCCTTGAATGATTCTGATTTAGAAGAATTTGTAAAATTGCAAAAATTTGTTTCCAAAAATCCTTCTAAAGCGAACACCGAAAAAAGTTGGTTTTTAGATGTAAGTTCTATGATAGGAGTCGATGGAAACTTTCTCATAAAGAATGAAGAAAACAAAAATCAAACATTCGACCTAAGCGTCAAAAATCCAAACAAGAAAGAAGAGTCTTCTCTTCGCTCTCCCTCGGAAATATTAGAAGAAATAAAATCACTCGATGAAGAAAGTGCTGAAATACTGGAGAGCATTGCGGAGTTGGTGTGAGGTTTAATTGAAAATGGATTTGTATGAAATCAAGAAACTGGCAATTATCTCGCTAGCATCCGATGATGATTTATTTGATGCACTTGTAATGAAAGGTGGAACGGCTCTGGATACAATTTATAAAGTAACAGGAAGGCAGTCCATTGATATTGATTATTCCATGCAAGATGACCCTTTTCAAAATTATGAAATCGCATCTTTAAAAGAGAAAATTGAAAAATTATTTATTTCAGAGTTTAGTAAAAATAATTACCATGTTTTTGACTTTCATTTTGAAAAAAGACCATCACAGCCTAGTGAAAATAGACCTGCAAACTGGTATGGATACCGAATTGATTTCAAAGTTATCCCTGATTCAGAAAAGTCTAATGATCTAGAAAAAGATCGAAAGAAAGCTTTAAGCTTAGGAAAGAAGGAAAAGAAGAACTTTGAAATTGATATAAGCCCTTTCGAATTTACTAAATACAAAATCAAGACAAGCTTTGAAGATTACAATATTTATGTTTACGATCCACGAATGATATTGATTGAAAAGCTAAGATCGATTTGTCAGCAGATGAATGAATATAAGTCCATTTATCAATTAGGAAAAGTAAAAGGAAGAGCAAAGGATTTTTATGATATAAGTTTGCTGATAGATAAAAATTTAGTTGCTTTGAATGATGAAAATAAAGAATCCTTTCGCATCATGATTCATGGAATTTTCGGAGCAAAGGAAGTAGATATTAAATTATTAGACCTTATCCCACAGTATAGAAATTTACACGAATCAGATTTCCTATCCGTTCAAGCAACGGTTCCTTCCACTGAGACTATTCAAAACTTTGATTACTATTTCGAAAAAGTAAATTTATTTATCCTAAGGCTTAAAGAATTTGGGATAGTATAATTTCCATTCTGGACTATATTCCATTTCCTTCATTGCATAATCCAAGTAAAAATTCATATTCATTGGAATCTCTTTTAGCTGTTCTATTTTGGTAGGAGAAAAATTTCCCGCCAATTGCATTAGAAATCCTATAGATTGGTGATAGGGATAGGTAAAGTTCATCTTACGTAAATATGCGATCAATTTATTTACAGAAACAATAGATGCAGAATTTTGATAGATCTTTAAAACTTCATGCAAACCGCCCGCGTAGATTGGCCTAACTGTAATATCAATTAAAGTCCTCTCGATATCTGTGAGTCTAATATTTGATCCATCAGTCAAATTCATTTCTATTATACCCAGATCATCCAACTTTTTACTAAACAAAGAATAGATTCTAAATTCATTTACCAAACAAAAAGTGTTCGATTCACGAACCTTTCCTTTAAACACCCTGTCTATCAGTTCTTGGTTTTCGGGAGATTCATTTTCAGGATTTCTGGACAACTCAGTTCTGAAATAAATATTTTTCGGAATCTGCTCTGTCAGACCATGAAAGTAGGCAGCAGTATGATGACTAAAATGATGGCGCGGAAACGCATTTTGTAGTAAGCTGTACAAAGAAATTTCTTTCCAAGTGTAAAGATGATAACTCCGATGCGGAAATTTCAAAGTAACTGATTTTAAAAAAGATTTCTCTTCCAGATCTCGGATAAAAGTAGATACGGACATGGACTGCGGAAGTCTCCAAAATCCTCTTTTTTCCTCCAAAATCCTTCCCAAGTCTTTTTTGAAAAACACGCTTGTCCCGAAACCCTCAAAAAAGGATTCAATATCTTTCTTAGCTATTCCAAACCGAGTAGTTTTACTTGCCATATTCTGTAGTATATATACTACAGAATATGGACTTAAAATCAAGGAGAAAACTTATAATAAAGCATATTTTTTCATATTCAAATGAGATTTTTTACTTGAAAATAGGTTTAGTATTTGTAGTATATATACTACAAATACTTTATTATATCGAAACTAGAGCAGGATTTTGACTAGGATTAAACTGATTTTCAGGATTAACAGGATTAACCGATGTAACTTGGAATTTCTATTCGATAATAATCTTTGGGAAATGGAAATATTATGAAGAAAAAAGCGGCGGCTTCGACACATTCGGCAGGCTCAGTGACCACTCCGCTCAGCCACCATAATCAAGAAGATCGTTCCGTGAGTGCCCATACTAGTTCCCTGAGCGGAGTCGAAGGGAACAGGAAAGAATATTCTATATATTAGGAATTTTATGAAAAAGAAAAAAGTGACTAGCAATAATACAACAAAGAGCGAGACACTCGAACCCCTCCTCGAACCAACAACCCACAAATCGGGCTGGGAAGTGAAGAAGTTGGGGGATTTATTTGAGATAACTTCAAGTAAACGTGTTTTTAAAGAGGATTGGAGAGATGCTGGTGTGCCATTTTATAGAGCACGAGAAATTGTCAAATTAGCTGAAAATGGTTTTGTTAATAATGAACTCTTTATTTCAGAAGATATGTTTAAGAAGTATTCAGAAAAATATGGGCTTCCTAAAGCAGATGATATTATGGTTACTGGTGTTGGCACATTAGGTATCTGCTATGTTGTAAAAAAAGAAGATAGGTTTTATTTTAAGGATGGAAATATTATTTGGCTAAAAACAAAGGGAAAAGCCGATTCTCGCTTTGTTGAATATGCATTTAAATCTGATTATCTTAGAAAACAAATTGATGATAGTATAGGAGCAACTGTAGGTACATATACTATTATAAAGGCCAAGAATACAAAAATCCCCATCCCACCCCTCTCCGAACAAAAACGCATCGTGGCTGTACTGGACAAATGTTTTGCTGCTATAGACAAAGCAAAAGCCAACGCAGAAAAGAATTATCAGAATGCGAAAGAATTGTTTGAGAGCTATTTGCAGGAAGTGTTTGAGGAAAAAGTGCAAGGGGATAGTTTTGAAACTTTAGATAATTTATGCGAATTAATAGTTGATTGTGAACATAAAACAGCCCCTACACAGGAAGAAGGCTATCCTTCTATTCGGACATCTAATATTGGGAAAGGCGAGTTGATTCTAGAAAATGTAAATAGAGTTTCTTACGAAACTTATTTGAAATGGACGAAAAGAGCAGTTCCAAAAGCCGGAGATTTGATTTTGGCACGAGAGGCGTCAGCTGGGAATATTGCTGTAATTCCTGAAAATTTAGAAGTTTGTTTAGGCCAAAGAACTGTTTTAATAAGACCCAAAAAAGAGAAGCTCTTATCTAAGTATTTAGCTTTTTTAATATTATCCAAGGATGTTCAAGAAATACTACTTTCTCATTCAACGGGTGCAACAGTCCAACATATAAATATGAAAGATATAAGGGCATTCAAAATTTTCAATCTTTCTGATTTAAAAACCCAACAAGCAATCGTCAAAAAACTGGATGCACTCAGAGCCAAGACCCAAAGGCTGGAAGAAATTTACAAAAAGAAGATTGCGAATTTGGAAGATTTAAAGAAGAGCATTTTGCAGAAGGCGTTTAGTGGGGGGCTGGTGTAAATCGAAGGCTAAAGCTCTAGAATGTGTCGAAGCCACAAACAGAAAAAATTATATGACAGATCAACAATTAAAAGAATTATTAAACGATCTAGTGAAACAACCACTGGAAAGTGAATGGGTTGAGTTTAAACTCAATTTTCATTCCGAGACAGAAATTGGAGAAACAATTTCAGCTTTGTCCAACGGTGCTTGTATTCACAATCAACCTTTCGGTTATTTGGTTTTTGGTATAGAAGATAAGACCCATATCATCCAAGGAACTACTTTCAAAGCGAGATCAGCCAAAAAAGGAAATGAAGATTTAGAACACTGGCTATTAACCCGATTAAATCCTAAAATAGATTTTACTGTTTATGAATTTGATTATGATACAAATAGACATATCTCAATTTATATTATTCCCGCTACCAAAAACCAACCAGTAGAGTTTCAGCACCAAGCATATATCCGAATAGGTAGCATTAGTCGCAAGCTAAATGACTTCCCTCAAAAGCAGGCAAAAATTTGGAAAAAAGATATTGTTCCATTTGAGAAAGAAATTGCCAAAGATAATTTAAGTGCTTCTGATATTACAAAATACCTGAGCACAGAAACTTATTTTGATTTAATGAAATTACCCTATCCTTCCAATCAGCAAGGAGTGATCGAGAAGTTTTTAGAGGAAGGACTTATCTTAAAATCGAATGGTTATGCGATAACAAAATTAGGTGCACTACTTTTCGCAAAACATTTAAAAGATTTTGAAAGTATAGAAAGGAAATCTATACGAGTAATTGTTTATAAAGGAAAGAATAAAGTAGAAACTGAAAGGGAAAAAATTTATCTAAAAGGCTATGTTATGGATTTTGTTGATCTTGTAGATTGGATCAATAGTCAGTTGCCTTCTAATGAAGAAAAAGGGAGCGGCTTGGATAAGGTTATTTTTTACAACGAATTATTTCAGTTACCTCCAATCAATGCAGTTGTAACTGAAAATAGAACTAGCGTTTCGATGTATAGCTACAAAATATTAAACAACTTGGATAAAAAAGAAAAGATCCGAGACGCTATGGATGAAAAATTGATCAAAGAGGACGATCCTGAAAATAAATCCAGAAAATATGCGAGCTACATCCCTTACTGGGCTTAAATTCTTATTTGATGGTTATTTGATAAAACAAGACTTTTTCCATCAAAAACCCCGTTTTTAAAGGATTTCTTATTTGATTAGCTGAAATTCTATTGAGTAAAAAGATGCAAGAAAACGGGTAAATGTTTAGGTAGTATTTGCTCAATAGAAAAGGATTTTTCCAGATATAGTATAATTGATATTTGATTGACATACTATTTTTATTTAGTATAAATTGCTACAAACAACTGCATGAATGAAACTGAAACAAGAGCAGAATTAATTGACCCTTTGCTAAGAGCAACAGGATGGGGAATTGTGGAAGGAAGTCGTATTCGAATGGAGTTCCCCATTACTAAAGGTCGTTTGATTGGAAATGGAGAGCGTAGTAAACCAGATAAGGCTGATTATGTTTTGCAATACAAAAATAGAAATCTAGCAGTCCTCGAAGCCAAAGCAAAAGATAAACACTATACTGAAGGTGTTGCACAAGCCAAAGATTATGCAGAAAAATTACAGGTTCGGTTTACTTATAGCACTAACGGTTCAAAAATTTATCGCATAGACATGCAACAAGGACAGGAGGGCGATGTAACTTCCTATCCTACTCCCGACGAATTGTGGGAAATGACTTTTGGAGAGCAGAACAAACTCCAACCGCTTTCAGCCGTTTGGCATGATAAATTACTCTCTGTTCCATTTGAAGACCGTGGCGGAACATGGCAGCCAAGATACTATCAAGAAAATGCCATTACCAAAGTACTAGAAGCGATTGCTGATAACAAAGACCGTATTTTATTAACTCTTGCAACAGGTACAGGAAAAACCGCAATTGCATTCCAAATTGCTTGGAAACTTTTTCAGGCTAAATGGAACATCAACAAAGACGGACAGCGTAGACCAAGAATTTTATTCCTAGCAGATAGAAATATATTAGCAGACCAAGCATTCAATGCGTTTTCGGTTTTTGAAGAAGATGCTTTGGTTCGTATCAATCCAAGTGATATCAAGAAAAAAGGCAGAGTTCCAAAAAACGGAAGTGTGTTTTTTACCATTTTCCAAACCTTTATGAGTGGGCAAAATGATACACCTTACTTTGGAGAATATCCAAATGACTTTTTTGATTTTATTATTATTGATGAGTGTCATCGTGGTGGAGCCAAAGATGAAAGTAGTTGGCGAGCTATTATGGAATATTTTAAATCTGCTGTACAACTAGGTTTAACAGCAACTCCAAAACGAACTATCAATGTAGATACATACAATTATTTTGGTGAGCCAGTTTATATATATTCGCTGAAAGAAGGAATCAATGATGGTTTCCTAACTCCTTTCAAAGTCAAACAAATTGACACTACAATTGATGAGTATATTTATACTTCTGATGATACTGTTATAGAAGGTGAAATTGAACAAGACAGGCGCTATACCGAAACAGAAATGAACCGTATCATTGAGATTAAAGAGCGGGAAGAATATCGAGTAAAAATTTTTATGAATCAGATAAATCAAAGGGATAAAACTTTGGTTTTTTGTGCTACTCAATTACATGCTTTAGCAATTCGAAATTTAATCAATCAATATGCAGATTCTCAAAATCCAAACTATTGCCACCGAGTAACGTCGCATGATGGAAAATTGGGTGAACAACATTTAAGAGATTTTCAAGATAATGAGAAAAATATTCCAACCATTCTTACTACTTCTCAAAAATTAAGCACTGGGGTAGATGCTCCTGAAGTAAGAAACATAGTATTGCTTCGTCCTGTAAACTCAATGATTGAGTTTAAACAAATCATTGGTCGGGGAACTCGTTTGTTTGATGGAAAAGATTATTTTACAATTTATGACTTTGTAAAAGCACACCATCATTTCAGTGACCCTGAGTGGGATGGTGAACCAGAAGTAGAAACAGATCCTTGTAATGATTGTGGACAAACACCTTGCATTTGCAGTAAACCTATACCTGAACCTTGTAGTGAATGCGGCCAAACTCCCTGCATTTGTAAAAACTCTGATTCCGAACCCTGTGAGATATGCGGATATAAACAATGCAGATGCGATAAAAAACCCAAGAAATTAATAAAAGTAAAACTTGCTGATGGTAAAGAACGACAGTTTCAGCATATGGTCAGCACTTCTTTTTGGAGTCCAGATGGCAGACCGATTTCTGCGGAAGAATTTTTGCGTTCACTATTTGGGTCATTGCCTGAGCTATTTAAAAGTGAAGAGGAATTAAGAATCATTTGGAGTAAACCAGATACTAGAAAAAAACTTTTAGAAGAACTTAGTGAAAAAGGCTTTGCTAAACTTCAATTGACTGAGTTTCAAAAGATTCTTAATGCTGAAAATAGCGACTTATATGATGTGTTAGCTTATATTGCTTTTAAATCAAATATTATCGAAAGAGCAGAACGTGCAGAAAATGCTAAAATACATCTTGGCAAATACGATATAAAACAGCAGGAGTTTTTAAACTTCGTTTTGAGCCAGTATGTAAATCAAGGCGTTGAAGAATTGGATGATACAAAAATCAGTGACTTATTAATTCTAAAATACCATGCAATTGTTGATGCAAAAAAAGAATTAGGTGATACTCAAACGATACGAAATTTATTTATTGAAATGCAAAAATATCTATATTCATTTAACACAGCTTAACTTGCAGGTGATTTTCTGATGCCAACACTCGCTAAGATTCAAGATGATGGAATCTATAAGAGAAGAGATGTAGAGAACTGTGCTACAAGAATCTTTCTCATAGGAATTGCAATTGACCAACCAAGTATTGTATATAATAGAACTAAACGAGCAAACC
>JANRLP010000041.1:0-15538 GCA_033762425.1 Leptospiraceae bacterium | reverse complement strand
GCAGAAAGAAAACTAGATAAAAAAATTCGAGATGATTTTTTTGTTCAACCATTGCTTCAAGGAGCTTTTGTGACAGGTCTTGCAAGAACTGCGAGTTCCACTACTGCTGGCAATGATCTATTGAATACTTATACTCAATTTCAAACCTTTAACGCAAACTCTAAATTGATTAGGACATTGGACTCAAGGAATGATTTGAATCGGGAAGAAGATATTGCTAATAAAATGTTGCAATTTGCCGCGGGGGTTTACGTAGTTCAATTAATCCATAGTGCTATTGTTGGATATTATTGGGCAAAAAAAGTTCCTAAAAAATTTTCTGATTTTGAAACAGAAAAAAAGTCTGGTTGGAATCTTCAATTGATTCCCTTACCTAGAATCAATTCTACAAATCTTACCCAAGGAATGGAAATGAGACTAGGATATAGTTTTGAGTTTTGAGTATCGAAATTTAATTTCAGAAGAAGGTTTTCCCAATTATGACTTGGGGGTGAGAAATTGTTTGGATTATTCTTCGCTTTCAATTATTTGTATATTCTTATTTGGGCGAATTAGCCAACCTGTTACTGCTGTTACTTCACCTTCATCTGTTTCAGTGATTCCAATGAATCCTGACGTAATTATAAATTTTTTTATTTTACCTGAGTCATCTTGATAAAGAATTTTAGTTTCACTAATCCCAAGAGGAAAGTCATTAAATTGATGCGATTTTTCAAACTTGTTTTTTATATATCCAAGTACTCTCTTCGTTTGTCCTTCTTCATCAGTAAAAGAATATAAAATTTTAAATGGAAATAGAACATTGATCCATCCATCTAAATATTGTACTCCATATTTACTTCTATTAGTGATAAAGTTATCCCAAAACTTTTGGTTTACATTTCCTTTTGAAGCATTTACAAATTCTTCAATAATAGGTTCTAAATGTTTAACCCACCAATTAAGATTTAATTTCTTAAAATATTTTATTGCATCTTGGATTTTTTCCCAATCTTCAGTTTTCCCAAGGATTCTAAAGTAAGGAATACCACAAATAGCTACAGTTTTATATTCGAAATATTCTTCAAATAAATTCATCTTCGATAAAATTTTCACTTCTTCATCAATTTTAGTAATAGAACTAAATCTTAAATTTAAAATTTTATTAAATTCTGGATTTATTTTTTTATTTATCTTAATAGAAAAATTTTCAAATATTTCTGACCAAGGCATATTTCTTTTAGAATAAAATTTATATTCCAAAGTTTTTTTTGAATTAAAATTGATAGTTTTCTTATACTTCTTAGGTGATTGTTTTAAATGAATCATAACACCTTGAAGGATAAGTAACCAAATATGATCAGGTGATATAACCATTGGTTTATGAATTCTATAAGCTAGTTCCCCTGCGAGTAAAAATGGATGTGTAAGATTAGTCTTGTATTGCAGATTTGCTCTAAAATCATTAGCTCTAAATTTTTTTAAATTTGAAGAGTGACTAATAATTTTTCCAAATTTTTTTCTTAAGAATTTTTTCGAATCTAAATATTCAATTTGGTCTTCAATTTTTTTAACATTAGCCACTCCAAAACTAAAGCTTTTCTCATTAGATCTAAAGTTTATTGGTGCAAAACGAAATTCAGGATCTATCTCATCTCTAGTTTTTGGCAAATCTTCAGTAGTTTGTTTTGGTTTATCTAAATCTGATTCAATTGATTTTAAGGGATGTTCTTGAGAAAAACTATTTTGATATAGAAAAAGCAAAAGAAGAATCAGTAATTTTTTTAAACTAAAATTTTTCATACTATCATTTAAAAATAATTTTATCATCTTGCAATCTAAAAATTTTAAATTTAAGATTGTAGTTGTAAAGTTATAATTAGAATATTGGGATTATAAAAGTTACAAAACAAACGTTAGTAAATCTTTTGAGAAAGAGTTTCAACGAATTCCAAGAGAATAAAATTTATACTTTATAAGGAATATGAATTCCAGAATAACTTTTTTTAAAATCCTTTATATTTCTTGTGACTAGAAACATTCCATTTACTCTTGCTGTTGCCCAAATGATGGAATCGGGAAGTTTGATTTTAAATTCTTTACGAATGGAAACTGCTTCTTCAGCAATTGCAGTTGTTAGCTGCAGGATTCTAAAAGTGTTTAGGAAATTTTTTATTTCATTCTCTTCTGAGCTTTCTGTGCCTGCTAAAACTTCCATCCAAGTGATGACACTGATGCTTGGATCTTTATACTTTGAAATTTCTTTCTCAGCTTGTTTGTATCCAGTGAGATAGTCAATTAAGATATTAGTGTCGAACAGAGCTTTCATTCACAGCCATTCATTTCTAAGTTTTTTTTCGTAGGAAAGTGAATCTATTTTTTTGTGTTTCCATATTCCGAAACTTGCCCCTCTTCTCGCTGTGGAATGGTCTAGGATGTACTGATCAATTGCTCTTCGCACAATTTCAGCACGAGAAACTTTTTGATCTATACTGATTTGATCTAATACTATAATTTTTTCTTCTGGAATTTCTAAAATTGTTCTCATGACTCAGTCATTATATGATGACGATATATGATGTCAATACCTTTTCATCTTAAAATCTTGAAAAGATTGCCGATTACCCCTGTTTATTTTGATTGCTAATCGAGAGAAATCTGAGTATAAAATTCTTCTTTTCTAGAATTAAACCTAATTCAAATGTGAAATAATGAAAGCTTATGTTGCAGAGGCTTGGTGTGAGCCTGAAGAATTAGTTCTAAAAGACATTCCCATTCCCGAGATTACAGAAGATCAGGTATTAATTGAGATTCATGCAACAGGTGTGAATTTTCCTGATTTGCTATTGATTCAAGGAAAGTATCAGGCTAGACCTAAACGTCCATTTGTGCCAGGCTCTGAGGTGAGTGGAATCGTTGTGAAGGTTGGTTCTAAGGTAACTAGACACAAGGTTGGAGACAGAGTGAATGCAGCTTGTTTCTTAGGTGGTTATGCAGAATTTGTTGTAGTTCCCGAACAAGATGTTTACTCAATTCCTAAAACCATGAGCTTTGAAGAAGCAGCAGGTTTTATCATCACTTATCAATCTTCCTATTTTGCAATCGTTGTGAGAGCAAATCTAAGAAAGGAAGAAACTTTACTTGTTCATGCAGGTGCGGGAGGAATTGGAACTTCTTCGATTCAAATCGGAAAAGCAATTGGAGCAAAGGTCTATGCAACTGCTGGCAGTGAAGAGAAGAGACAGATTGCGACTAACGCTGGTGCTGATATTGTCTTAGATTATAATGAGGCTAATTGGTCAAAAAAAATTCGTAAGGAACTCGGTGGTGTTGATGTAGTCATTGACCCTGTTGGTGGGGATATATTTGATAAGTCAGTGTTGTGCACGAATTTTGAAGGTAGAATTGTTGTGGTCGGATTTACCTCAGGAAGAATCGCAGAGGTTGCAACGAATATGCTACTTCTAAACAATATCAGTGTGCAAGGATTGTTTTGGAACTTATACCAAAAGAATCACCCCGAAAGAATTTTTAAAGCGGTAGATCAATTGAACAGTTGGTATGAAGAAGGCAAGTTGAAACCTATTATATATAAAACATATACTTTGGAAGACGCACCTAAAGCAATTAGGGATGTTACGGGAAGAAAGTCCTACGGAAAGGCAATACTCAAGATTAGGTAGAAAATGAAAAATTTAGTTGTAATCCCTGCATATAATGAAGAAGAAACCATAGAAGAAGTTGTCAGACAAACAATAAAGTTTGCTGATGTATGCGTAGTAAACGATGCTTCCAAAGATAAGACTCCAGAAATTTTGAAGAAACTTCAAGATGAATTTGGAAAAGAAAAACTACATGTGATCCATCATCAAAAAAACACTCATATTCCTGGAGGAATTCAAGATGGTATGCGTTATGCGATGGAAAAGAATTATGATTCTGTTGTGACTATGGATGCTGGTCTTTCGCACGATCCAGAGATGCTCCCAAAGTTTTTTAGTTTTGAGAATATAGATTTAGTAATTGGTAGCAGAGAGAAAACAGAAGGAGTTCCTTTCTATAGAAAAGTAATTTCTTTCTTAGCGGCAAGAGTTATGAACTATTGTTTGAGCAATGGTTTTTTTGATATACTTGGTCCAAACATCAAGGATTGTACCTCTGGATATAGAAGATACTCTCAAAAAGCATTTACAGTGATTGCAAACCATAAGCTAGAATCTGTAGCATTTGATTTTCATATGGAAGCACTTTATTTAGTTTATAAAAATGGAGGCTCGATCAAAGAGTTAGGAATCTATTATAAGTTTACAAATTCTTCTTTTAATAAGAAGGTTTTTAAACTAGCACTAAGTTTTGCGTGGAAACTCTTTAAACGTAAATTTTAGAAAAGAGAGCTAGCTTGCTTTTTTGAGTTTGCGAATTGAAACAATAGCATTATCTGGTATAGGTTCAAGATCTGATTCAAGAATATGATAAATTCCAATTGTTTTACCATTAAAATTGAAAACTTCTACCGTATAGAAAGCTGGAAATTTAGATGATTTTTTTACGTAGTCAATAGTAGTAACAAGGTCACCTTTTTTAAGTTCAGATTTTTTTTGATCTGTTCTTACTATTGCTTCTTTGTAAAGTTCTATTTTCATATATCCTCAAAATGGTATTAATGTGATAAATCTATAAAATTCATCACCTTGATCTTTTTGCCAAACAGTTTTAACCCTTAATGATTTCCCCTTACCAAAACCTTTAAGTATTCCAACAATTCCAACTACCACACTTTGACCAAAGCCTTCTTCAATTACAGTAACATCATTTTCAGATGCCAACAAGTATAAGTCTTTCTTCAGTTGCTCCCAGTTTTCAAGTGAATAACCACCAAGATTTAAAAAATTAGACTTATCTTTTATATCTCTTTTCACTAAAAGATAATTCAAAATTTTTGAATCTTCAATATAAATTTTATCTTCAGGTAGTTTC
Source organism: Leptospiraceae bacterium (assembly GCA_033762425.1). Classification (GTDB taxonomy): domain Bacteria; phylum Spirochaetota; class Leptospiria; order Leptospirales; family Leptospiraceae; genus JANRLP01. Next base: position 10,582 of record JANRLP010000041.1, on the reverse strand, counting down.
ATCTCTCTGATTGAGTTTGTAAATCCTTACATTTCTAACTATATCCATTAATAAAAAATTACAAGCATATTCTCACTTTACAAAAGGTTTATTTCGCAGAACGCAATAAATTTGGAATTGGAATTCTCTGCTTCGGTTGAAGCAGAGAAAGATCAAAAGCTAAAGTAACTTATACTACTCCTAGCCAAAGTTGTGTATAAGAGACCACTAGAACACTATAACAATATTATGTTCTATGTCGATGAAAAAACTTTAGCTTTCTAAAAATTTTTAGGAGGCTACATGCCATCAACAATCAATAAAATTACTCCCGTATATCGTGAGATTCTTCTCAAGATTCGCAATCTGTCCAACAATCCTGAAATGTCCTGCAGGGCAACTCAGAGAACTTTGTTTGAGTTCTTCCAGGAAGAATTTAAGCGAGACAGATTATCATATTCAAGCTTTTCCACTTACATAAGACGATTAATCAATTCAGGATACCTAAACAAAACTAGGTCATTGATTCAACTCACCAAAGAGGGTTGGGAAGAGGTGAGTAACGAAAGCAGAAGACCAAACTTTACTCAAGAAAAAATTTCCAAAAATCGGATAAAAAATCATCCCGACCTTTTTGAAAATTCGGATAATCTGTTCTCAGAATCGGATAAAAAATCGGAAAAAATCGACACTTTGTCCGATTCGTACAAGACTAGAAATACTAGAATAGTACGTACTGTCTTTAGTAAGGATAATTTTTGTAGTTCTGAAAAAAAACCAGACAAAAAGTATTTTCATAATATAGAACAGTTGCGAAGTGCTTACGGTTCAACGATAGTCGATAATGCTCTGAACATCACAAAGAATAGATTAGGGGAGACAAATAGTCTTCGGTCGTTTAGTTATTTGGTCGGAGTTTGTCAGAATCTGTTTTATGATAATACAGTTTATCCTAAGATATATCCTGAGAAAAAAACTGTAGAGCCTGAAACTGCAAGAACGATATTTCAGGATCAGCCAAAAGAAACTTCACCAAGTTCTTCTGCAGCAACTCCTAAGTTTACTGATTGGAAGTCTTTCTTAGAATGGAGTGCAAAAGCTTTCAGTTCTAGAACTAATTCAACTATTCAAGGTTTGAACGTTAGTTTTCAAGGTGAAACAATTGTAGTGAATTCAGAAGTTCCAGATACCATCAAATCAGTAATAGAAACCTGTTTTCTCAAAAAGTGCCACGTCGCACTTGGGGGTTTTTTATGAAATCTAAAGACCTAAAAGAATACAGTCAACTATACAAGGATATAGAAAGAGAAGCTAGAAGGAATTTTTTAAGCCTTCCATCTTTTCTTAAAACAAATAGCTATAAAGCACAAAGAGCAGTGGATCTGCTTAAAACAAACGAGGTAAATCATGACAACTGCAACAATTAAACCTGAGAACAACGGAAAACTTTCCAACTACAATAGAACAGTGTTTCCTATTTCACAAATCACAATTAAATTTGAGGATTCAATTAGACCTGAAGAGTCATATACTCAGCAATCTCTTGAATCTCTAGCGATGTCTATTCACTATAATGGGGATGAATTGATTAACCCTATCACTATTAAGTCTATTGGAGTGAATCAATATGAAGTGGTTGCTGGTAGGAGAAGGTTCCTTGCATGTAGAGATATCTTAAAGCTAGAAACAATTCAAGCTAAACTAATTGATGTTGCTGAAGACTCTATTTTTGAAATTCAGTTTGCAGAAAATGAGGAGAGAGTCAATTGGACTGATTATGATTATGCTAAAGCAATTGAGATACTTAAAAGTAAAAATAAATCACTCCATGAAATTTCAGCAACCTTGCACAAGACTTTAGATTGGGTTAAGAAAAAATCTCAACACATAAACACAATCAAAGAGCTTGAAGATTCGGGTGCAACTTATGACCTGATTAAGAATCTTACAACTTCAGAGATTGGTCTAATGAGTCCACTAAACAAAGAACAAAAACTTCTTTTAGCTAGAGAAATAAATTCCTTCAAAGGTGATCCTGATCCACTAACAGTTTCAGAGATTAAGAATCGAATAGATGCAATTCTTAAATCAAACAAAACTCAAAAGAAAAAATCTGAACCTCCTAAAGAAAAGACTCCGGAGTCTGCTAAGAAAAAAACTTCTAAACCTGCATTAAAAAAGGAAACCTATTTAATTCCAGAAACGGATTTAGAAAAAATTGCAAATACTAAGAAGTTGATTTCTAGTTTAACTCTATCACTAGAAAGTAAAAAATCCCAAATTACAAAACTTACTCAACAAGTTTCGGAATTGAATAAAGATATTCAAACTAAAACTAAGGACTTGAAAACGTTAGTCGCTAAGCTTAGGAGATCAAAATGACAGAAGAAGATAAATTAGTTCAAGAAAGAATTCAAGAGATTAAATTTCTCTTGAAAAAAATTTCTCAGAGCAAAGGAAATTTGAATCATAAGATAGAACTTTACGAGAACGAAAATTTTGCTGAAATTGGGATTATCATAGGAGATGATTCTAATGAGTGATAGAAGAGAAAGTAAAATCATCAGACAAGACATTGAGAATCTTTTAAGTGTGGTTGATAGTAATACTGAGAATTTAAGTCCACGACTACGAAATGATATGTCTATCATTATACAAGATATCAAAAATCTTTTAGAGAAAATTGATGAGACTAAAAAAGATTTAAGCTCAAGAATTGAAGTTCTTGAAGATAAAAGTTCTAAATCAAAAGGAGAAGAAAATGATTAAGACTGAAGAGAAGAAACACTTAGCACATAAGATTCAATATCATAAGGCAAGAATAGCTGAGTTGAAGAGAAAAATTTTTCAACTTAGTTATAGAGAGTATGCAGAGAAACTTCTTTCTTTAGAAGAAGAAATTGAAAGACATCAAGAACAAGTTGATGGATTAATGAGAGAAGTGAGTTAAGACAATTGAATTTGTTTAGATTCAAATCTTTTGAATATTTGCTTAGAGCAAAAAGAGTTAAGCAGTTTTGCTTGACTCTTTCTTTTGTTCGATTCATCTTTTTTTTTACTTTAGTGACTATTAATGTTTCCTTACAAAGTTTATGCAAGCAAAGTAATGAGTGTGAAAAATTTCTATATCCTTTTGAAGAATACAAAGATCAAGTTGAATTTAACAGTTTCTTATTCTTTTTCTATTCTGCTTTTTACTATCTGTTTGTTTTGAATGAATTCATAAAAGGAATTTCTACAAAATATGATTATTATTTATTTAAACAATACTTTCTTATCTTAACTTTCCTATTCATAGTAATAGTATTTTACGTTTTAAATTAAAAAAAAAGGAAAGTGCGACGTAGCACTTTAGGAGAAAAAATGCAGGCGACAATTCAACCGTTAAGTTATAAAGCAACAGTAGCTAAGATCATTCGATTGGCGAAAGGATATCGTGAAGATGTAGCTGAGTTTTCTAATTTCTTTCAGTTATATAACTATGTGAGAAACTTAGATTACAAAAGAGATCCCATAGGAAAAGAAGTGGTTTCTAGGTTTCGTTACACTAAAGACAATAGTTATCCCATTAGAGATTGTGATGATAAGACTGTTCCACTAATTAGTTTTGCATATCATAAAAAAATTCCTTGTCGAATTGCAGTGTGTGGTGTTGATGATAAACCTCATCATGTGTATCCTGAAGTAAAGTTAGCTGATATATGGCTTCCTGCAGATGCTACATATAAAGATCGGTGTGTTTTTGGTAAAAGGCTTTACAATGAAAACTATCGAGAGATATTTGAAGTGAATTGATTGAATTTACGTGACCGACTGCAATCAGTCACGAGCAGGAAAACATGCTATTGATATAATAGTGCTTACCTAGATTCAGTCAACCAAAAAAGGGAAACATGATGGAATTTGCTTTTAGTATATTATTGAAATTTGTTCTTTGGATGGTTGGAAAGTTGAGTGAAACTGTAGCAAGAAAAATTAGAGAACTAGTTTTGCCTGAGAAAGTAAATTTCTATCAAATTGGTAAATGTGAGCTTGACCCCATTTTTTGGACAACTTTTTATTCGATTTAAGGTGATAAAAAGGGCGATCATGTAAGAGGAGATTACATGAGAAAGCGTAGAAATTACGATCCATTGTTTAGATCAAAAGTAGCCATTGAAGCTATTAAAGGGAATAGAACACTAGCACAAATTTCATCAGAGTATAAAGTTCACTCTAATTTAATTGTAAAATGGAAAAAAGAAGCTATCAATAAATTTCCAATGTTGTTCTCTGCTAAGGGGAGTAAGGACATTGAAGAAGAAAAAGAATTGACTGAATCTTTATATAAAGAAATCGGTAAGCTCAAAATGGAAGTAGAGTTTCTTAAAAAAAAACTCTTGAATTAAATTGTTTTCACAGAAGAAGTCTCATTGATAGTAATGAGGCTTTTTCTATAAAGAAACAATGTGAGTTGTTGAGCGTTAGTCGACAGTCAATTTATTATGAATATAAATCTGAAAGCAAACTAAATTTGAAAATAATGAAGTTAATAGATCTTCAGCATACAAAAAGTCAATCTAGATATGGACAGAAAAAATTAGTATCATACCTTAGATCAAAGTTGAAATTATCGATCAATCGAAAACGAATTCAAAGGTTAATGAGACTAATGGATATTGAAGGAGAATATCAAAAAAAGCGAACCACAATCCCAGATAAAAATCACAAAATATACCCATATTTATTGAGGAATTTCACTGTAACTTACTCAAATCAAGTTTGGGGAACGGATATAACTTATCTTCCAATGAGAGAGGGATATATGTATTTAACTGCTATCATTGATTGGTTTTCAAGATATGTAATTGACTGGGAAATCTCAAATACTTTGGAGAAAGATTTCTGCATTGAAGTTTTAAAAAGATCATTAATCAAGTATAAACCAAAATTTTTTAATACAGATCAAGGAAGCCAATATACTTGCAACGAATTCACGAGTATATTAGAATCATATAATATACAAATCAGCATGAATGGTAAAGGAAGAAGTTTAGATAATATTTATATTGAACGACTTTGGCGTTCAGTGAAATATGAGGATATATTTAAAAAGTCTTATGAATCAGCACTAGAATTATATAATGGATTGGAAATATATTTCAAATTTTATAATGAGAAAAGAATTCATCAGTCGCTAAATTATTTAACTCCAAAACAAATTTATTTTAAATCTCTTGACAAGAAAATATCCTAGTGAAATATTCTTAATGCCAATAGTAGGAAACAAAGAACAAGAACACCTCTTCTTTGAGGTTGTTCTTTTTTCCGAAGCTATTAAACTAGCACTTTGGTAAATCAAGTATATTAGGTTGTCCTAATTCACCTTATTTTGAGAAAAAAACTGTATGAAAAATGGGGTCAACCCTCATGCTTAGTTGATGTTACTATTCTTAAAGAAAAATCTAGTGTATCAGTAAATTTTGAAATTATTAATTCATCATCTTATTATAATCTTTATATAATAGGTTATGAAATAAATTTACTGTTATTCGATAAAGAAATATTTCAAAGAACTTACTTTGATTCTTGTGAAATTAAAAAAGGTTCAAGCTCAACTATCTATAAAAATGTATTACTTTATGAAGATGAAATTATAAGAATTCAAAATGATTTGAAGCAAGGAAGAAATTTGTTTTTTAAAGTAAGTGGTAATATCTTCTATCAAAATTTCTATAAAGAAATAAAATCTTTTAAATTTTCTAGTATTGCAAAGGAAACTATTAACCTAGAAACTCTTCTATCAAAAAAAAATCAAAAAAGATGACAGTAATAGGACTTCACAAGGACACTTAACACTCACTAAAACTTTTTAAGATTGCTTCAATAAACTTTACTAATATAGTTCTTCTTTGTGAAAGAGCTAATTACCCTTGAAGGCGATCAAATGACACCTAACGCTTCTTATGAGATTGTATCTCTTCAGGGTGATTTCTTTCCATATCAAGAATCTTTAGATGGTGATGGTGATGAACTTTATGGTGATCTAGAAGTAGATACTGCAATAGTTGAAGTATCGCTTAACGGTGAAATTTTTACTTATGCACTTCCTTTGAATGGATTTAAGTTCAAGATGCCTAAGATAAAGGCTCCAAGAATAAAGTTTAAAGCTCCTAAGTTTAAATTCAAGGCTCCAAAATTTAAAGCTCCTAGACTAGGAATCAATACAAGAGGATTAGGAAAAGGATTTGGAAATTTTGGAAAAGGCTTTGGCAATATTGGAAAGAGTTTTGGAAATATTGGTAAGGGACTAGGAAAAGGTTTCGGAGATATTGGAAAAGGCTTAGGTAATGTGGGAAACCAAATTAGCAAAGGTGTTGGAGATCACTTTCAGAATATAGGAAATAATATTAATGCTGTAGGTCAGATCGGTCAAAGTGTGATAGGAGCTACTACTGGATTGTTAAGTAATCTTAGTCCAGGACAAGGTGCAGGCGAAGAAGAGCCTGAAGAACAAGAAGAAGAGCAAGGACTAGATGAGCAAGAAGTTGAAGATTCAAATTATGAGGAAGATTTAACAGAGGCAGAAGAAGATTCTGAAGAACTAAATGGAATATTATCAACAATAGGTGCAGGGGTAGGTTCGTTTTTTGCTCCTGGCGTAGGCACTGGAATTGGTTCTCAAGTAGGTAGTATGCTTGAGCAAGGTATGAACCAAAATCAGAAAAAGCCTAAAAAGAAAAAAATGTTTTCTCATCCACGATTAATCAAAAGACAGAAGCAGAGTTCTAGACCTCCAATACGAAAAAGAAGAAATGAAAAACAACCGCAATTAATAAAATTGATGCAAAGACCTAGTGGAAGAATGGCAATTACTCAGCCAATAGTTCCTCAACCAGTTCAAAGACAAGTTAGTATCTCTCAACCAGTTCAAAGACAGGTTAGTTTTACTCAACCTAATGTTTCGTCTCAATCTAGATTTTTAGATATTTTTAAATCTGATGAAGATAAAAAGAAAGAAGAGTTGGAAATTAAAAAAACTGAAGATGATAAAACAAAAAAATTTGTTATTATTGGAGCTTCAGTTGTTGGTTTAGGTATAATCATATATGTAGTATCGTCAAAGAAGAGGTCTAAAAAATGAATCTAGAAATTTTAGACAATGGCTTTGCTTTACATGGAGTTAAAGAGACTGAACTAGAAATTGCAAAACTTGAAAAAGAAATTCGTGATAAGGAATCAACTCTTAAAGTTATTCAAGAAAGGTTGAGTGAAGATACTGAAGATGACAGCGGTCGATATACTCTTTTAGAAGAAGAAGTAAAACTAAAAGAAAGTATTTCTCAAGATAAACAAATTTTATCAAGATTACAAACTGATTTGGAAAAAGCAAAAAATCCTAATTCAAACCAAGATGAAAAAAGTAAGTATGTAGGGTATGGATTTGGTGCAGCTGCAATTATACTTATATTATTAATGCTTAAAAAATGAGGAAGCCATGAAAAGAAAAAAGAAGCCAAAACAAACTACTAAACCTAAGAGAAGGAAAACTAGTAAAGTTAGAGTATCTTTAAGTCATCCTGACGCTAAAGGTTTTAAGCCAGAAGCACCAAAGAAAAAACCTAGAAAAGGTTCTACTCTTGAAACAAAAATAAAATGGCTGCAAAATGAAAAAGCAAGAATTCAGAGAAATACAGTCGCTTTACGAGAGTATATCAAAGCTAAGCGTGAAACAAGAGCAATCAATAAAGAATTATACGGAAAGGAGTAGTCATGAAGTCAAAGGGTAATTTTTCGGGTAAGAAGTTAGGTGATGATGCACTTGCTGTTGGAGGTGCATTAGGAACTTTTTTTGCGATTAGATTTTTCAATATGAGAGTGTTGAAATCTGAAAATCCTAGCAAGGGTTCAATTAACGACAAAGAAAAAGCAAATCAAAAAAAAGATATCTTAACTCTAGATAATCTTAAACACGTAGGAGTTCCTGCAGCTGTTTATGTATTAGCTGAATACTTCATGCCTTTTTCAAAGTTAAAGGGTGCAGTGCAAATTGGAGCGGGGTTAAGCCTAGTTTCTGGAGGTTTACAAGCTGCAAATCTTTTGAATGAAAAGGAATATTTGGGCTTTAGTTCTAAAGAATCAGTTGAAATGTCAGGCGATCCTGTAAAGACAATTGAGTTCAATGGAGCTGAAGAGCTGAGAGACTTTGCGAATGCTCTTCTCCCTGCAGAAGAGCAAACTATTCAAGGGAATTACTTACCTGAACCATTTTCTGAAATTGATGGCGATCCTGTAAGAAACATTGAGTTCAATGGAGAAGAGGATTACAGAACAGTTTTTGTTCCTGAAGTCAATGGAGAAGATGAGGACTATAAACTCATCATGAGTGGTGAAGGTGAGTCTGATCTTTCAGGCGATTTTAATTAAGCAATAAATTTTTAAGAGGAAAGAAAATGAAACTAACAATTGGAAAAACTGGTGAAACTTACGAGGAAATAACTCATACTTCAGATGCGAAGCTTAAAGAGGGAATGACTCAGATCAAATTTTTCAAGAATGAAAAGTATTCTAAAAACACTTCTACTAATTTCACAAATCCATTTGAGAATGATAAAGGTGGAGCTATACAAGAGTTGAAAATTGAATTCATGAATAAAGATTATACTCCTTTTCTTTATTCCTTGAATTCTCTAGGTATGCTTACTGCTTATTGTCAAATGCGAAATTCGGGAATGGCTACTTTGAAACGTGGAACGGATACACTTTTCAAACTTGCATTGTCTGAGTTTTTGCCTCCACCTCCAATAGTATTTCTACCAGAAAAAGAAACAAATGCTGATGCTGCAGCTGTAAAGCAGGAGAAAACAATCATTTATCCTCCTACTCCTATGATGCAGAATTACAATTCTGAGAAACTTGTGAAACGTTGGGGACAAGGTTTACGATATCATCAAAACGTTTTGATGGAGTTCTTTATTGATTTTACTGACTATGCTTTACCAGCAGTAATGAACGATTCAATTCTGAGGGCACAGATAAACGGGATTTCTTTTACCGCTTCAATCAAAAATAAAAAAGTTTAACAGGAGTTGTCAATGGTAGCTGCTGAAAACTTTTTAGCATTAGGGGGTGTTATAAATACCCCTGTTGCTGATGGACAGGAAAAAGTAATCTTTACGATTCCGAACGATAAAGAATTAGATTTAGAAATTTACGGTTTCTTGTTTAAGTTCACTGTAGGTAAAGAGAACTGTATTTTAATTTTAAGAGATGGAAATAACACTCCTATCATTGAAGGTGAAAATCAGTTTTGCCAGTTCGGCAATCCAAAAACAGCAGAGATTCCTTTTGACCCAATTCCATTTAAGAAAAAATTCCCTCACAACTCTAAGCTAGTAGTTTCAGCAAGAGCTGTGAACACTACATTAGATGTGAATGATGTTAGCATGACTTTGCTTTGTAAAAAGTTATAAGTGCGACGTTGCACTTTTAAATAAGGATGAGAAATGAGAAGGTATATCAATCAAAAACTGATCTATATAGTAGAGAATATTTTGAATCCTTCTTCTTTTTCATATCTTTTGCATGAAAAGACTTTAGAAACTGCACCTTCTTTTAATGGTAAGGCTAAATACAATTTTGCAGCTTTTGCAATTTCAGGAAAAGTAGTTATAGAAAAAATCACAGCTAGTTTAACAACAAACAATTCACAAGTAGGAAGACAAATTCAACCAATAACAAATTTATCTTTCTTTACAACTACAGTTGAGAATTTGCATTTCTACAAAAAAATTGATGAATCTAAATTAGTGGAAACTAATTTTAAATTCAATGGGATCCCCAAAGTCAGTCATTCGCAATTAAGTAAAACTTATTTCAATGCAAGTGATAAAGTAAGGGTTCCAGAAAATATAGTTAGCTTTGATGCTGACTTAAATAAAGAGCTTATCTATTTACCTCATAAAGTGAAAGGGGTCAACTCAATAGTAGATGAGATAGTTCCTGTTTACAACTGTTCTTTTGATTTCTATTTTCAAGATCAACCACAGTTAGAAATTCCGTCTCAAGCTAAGTATCTATTAATTTTTCCAACCGCTTCTTTGCCAATTCCTCCAAGTAGGATTAGAGTTAGTCAGGGAACAATTGCAGTTGGTATTGATCTCTATATTGCTTATACGGAGATATAAATGGCACTAGAACTTACTTCATGGGATGGTGACATTGATTCAGGTGAGCTTGAAAATGAAACTGGTCTTTATCTATCTGTTGTTAATAATGTTGTATATTTGATTCATGAAGAATCTGATTTATCAATTCCTTTAGTAGATTTATTTCAAAATCCTTTTAAGCCAGTGGCATTATTAGACCCTGAAACAGGAAAAATATTACCTAGTCAAATGCCGTCTATCGTACTTGGACAAACTTTTGTAGTAGATACTAAAGATCAAATGCTTGAACTATCAAGTGCAGTAAAGGGGGCAGTAGCTATTATTAAAGGGATTCCTGGAGGAGCGTCTTACAGACTGCTAGGTGATAATTATTATAACATAGACCATTGGCAACAATTACTTTCAAGATTTCAAAACTGGTCAGAAGTATTGAATAAGCCAGAAACATTTCCACC
>JANRLP010000040.1:0-9498 GCA_033762425.1 Leptospiraceae bacterium | reverse complement strand
TTCGTACTTTTATCTTTAGGTAAAGTGGAATTCACCTTAGGTGGGGTTCTATCGGGAATACCCAAGAACAGCTTTAAATTGGAAGGAATTCCTTCTTTTGCTAGATAGTCACATCCCGTGATAGTAATGAATACTAGTATTAGAATGGACTTAATAAACATAGTTATATGAAACCTCATATAGTGTCTCCTTTTGATTGGTATTGTTTTGTGATATGCTTTGAACATTTTTCATGTTTAGATGGAAACCTGAGGTTTTCTCTTGACCCATTTTTCCAATTCCTAAAAATCTTTTATCAGGAAATGCTGAATCGATTAGATTGAGGATATACACCCCACCTAAGATATAGAATGCGTTAGTCGCTTGTGCTCCCGCTTCTTGGAATTCTGAATATTGATTTCTATCTCTTAGATAGAATGCTTGTTCTAGTCCCGAACCTAGAGGAAATAACAAGAATAGATTATGCTCAGATTCGAATTCAGATTTTTCTTTTCTAAATGTTTGGTCTTTTTGGTATAGGTTTACGAAAGCCAAAAGAAAGGCTCCACCAAATCCAATTCCTTTCCATTTTTGGTACTTGCTTAGATTGTCTTGTCCCGCTTTGTATTGTCCCCAACCGGGTAGTATCGCCGAACGAAATACATACGGTAGAACTGATTTACTACGAGAAGTAACGTTCGCATCATAGATCACTAAGATACCCCCCGCAACTTTTTTCGCAAAGTATTCACTTGCTTCTTGAAATTTTGTTGGACTCTCAGCAAGAGAACTTTCTGCAAAATCAATTGTATTTGTTTTTGCATTCACAATATTGCCGTTGATAAAATACTTTCCCTTTACCTTAGTGACAATTCCCGTTACTACCTTTGCTGCTCCAATCAACTCTGCAATTTTCTTTGGATCACATTCCTTAACGCTCTTACAACTTGCATCCCCTTTAGAACTTAGAGTTCTATCTACACTTCTTCTATCGATCACAGAAAATAACTTTGTTTTCACAAGATTAATCGAGATAAGTTCTTCAATTGTTTCTACCTCACCTTCTTCTACTCCTTTTCCCGCTTGCAGATTCAAAACTGCTACCTTCAATTTTTCAGATTCCAGTGGCTCCCAGTCTGCTGACTCTTGTAGCGCTTCAGCAACCCTGATCTTCTCTCTTTCGTATGCAAGTTTATCTGCCTCAGTTTTTATGGGCGTTAGTTGCACGGGTCTAAGTTGAATCTTTTTGATTGCAGTCTTAGGATAGTTTTCTGATTTATCGTTTGGCAATAGTATTGATACAGAATCTCTTTTAATCTTAGTTCTTACGTTCTCCAATACTTTTCCATTAGAGAAAAAAACACTAAGATTTCTAATGTCGCTGTAGCTCCATTTGAAATCTGATAAGACAGGGAAGCCTGTCGGCAACTTGGGCTAACGCCCAAACCCCTTGACTTTTTGTTAGAATAAAATTTAAGTTACGATTTTATTAATTTAAAAATTTTTTGAAGTGAGTATTTTTCTTTCATTTTTTTATTTATAACTTTCCATTTTCTTTTAGTTCTGCGAGTAGCCTTCTAGAGATGGGAATTGTTTCTTGGTTCTTTAGAACAATCTTCATTTCTGGTTTCAATTTTATGGATTGAATAAAATCAACTCTTGTTATATAGGATTTATGAACTCTACGGAAATTTTCTGGTAATTCTTTTTGAATACTTGTTAAGTTCTTATTTAATACTAATGGGTTTGTATTCTTAGTATATAGAATTGTTTTTTTACCGTCTGCTTTTAGATAAGTAATATCGACAAACGGTACTAGTTGCACCTCTTCATCCAATTTACAAAATAGATACTTTCCTCTTTTTCTCCAATTATGCTTTTCACTAAATTTAGTTAAAGCTTGGTTGAGTCTTTGAGGCTCTACTGGTTTTGGAACAAAGTCTAAAACAGAATAACGAAAAGCCTCAATTGCTTTTTCTAATTCACCGGAGATGATAATAACCTGAGTGTTCAAAGGAATTAACTTTTCTGCGAGTATGAATGAGTTTTCCCCATTCAAATTCAAATCCAGAAGAATTAGATCAATTTGTTTATCTTCAATGTAAGTGCTAGCTCCCGCGAGACCCTTTTCCCAAAAAATGGAAATCTTCCTTTTGGCAAAAAAATCCCTCACCAAAACCTTGAGCATCTTCGCAGCGGAGGGTTCGTCCTCTACAATCAATATATTTGTATTTGCAGTAAATTTCTTTTTGACCATAATTATCAGGGAATATAGCCATAAAAATCATTTTGTCAAGCATTCTGGTATTAACGGTCAAAAATCGGCTTGAATGGTACTGACATTTAATCTTTTTTACCCAATCTCGATTTTTACTACCCAGTTTCCATTTTTTAGCCCCTGAGTGACGCTCCATTTTCCAGGAGACATATCTTCTAGGCAGTTCTGAATATACTTAGTTCCTATGCCCACTCTAGCAGAATCATGCTCAGGATTTTTTGCAGTTGAGGAAAAAGTATAGATAACAGTTTTGTCAATTTCTTTCCTCAGATGAAATTTTAGATTAGAGTAATCACCCTTTGCATGAGAAAATGCGTTTTCTAAAATCGTATGAAACAAGAGGGGTGGAATCTTTTCTTCACCCGTGATATTTTCTAATTCAATAAAATATTTCTCTTCCATTCTAAGCGACATGATTTCTAGAAAGGATTCACAAAATCCTAGCTCTGTTTTCAAACTCACTTCTTTATAGTCAGAGATTTCTAGAATATTTCGAATTTCCGTTCCGAGTGCAATGATCATCTTGGCTGCTTTTTTGGGACTAGTAGTGATGAGTGCAACTAAGGTATTCAATGAGTTCATTAAAAAATGTGGTTGGATGACTTTTTACATCAGATCCATTTCAATTTTTTTTCTAGCATTTTTTTCTTCTTCCAGAATCAACCTATTCACAAGTAATTCAAGGGACTGAGTTTCATTTCGTTTTTGGATCTGGTTGTATCTGTCGCCTAACGCTAAGGAAAACAAGGTCATTTCTAAAATAGACCCAAACAAAATTGGATAGAATAATAGGTAGGAATACTTCCAAGTAATTGGTAAAGTGGTCAGTCCCGTTGAATAAGCAGGAATCATAAACAGAAAATACACAGACCAAGCAATCATGAAATGTTTTGCAGATCGATTGCCTAAGATCCATTCCTTGAGACCTATATAAGGAAGGAGCATACAAGTGATTATAAATGGAAAGGTTTTAAAAATAGCATTAAATCCCCAAATCAAAAAAGGGATATAGGTTAATACATTTATGATGATAATGAATAAGAATGTATAATAAATCTTTGGATAGACTTCTTTCTTAATGGAAAGAAGCTCCTTAAAAAATAGAATTAAAAATATCTCCACCAAACAAAAACTAGTACTCACAATAAAGTTTAAAAATCCCTCTGAATAGATAAGATTATGTTCATTGGCTACTCGATAATAAACTGCTTGGAAAGCAATATGCCAGAACGCAAAGAGGATATAATAGAGATAAACCTTATCTCTGGTGAAAAATAATAAAAATAGATTATAAAAAAATAGTACAAGACCAATTCCAAGATACGCCCCTTGGTACATAGAAAGATAGTATTCATAGTTAGAATAACTCTCTTGGGTTTGCAGAATAAAATTCAAAAATACTGCATTAGTATCTTCCGAATATAGATACAGATTGCATTCTTCTCCCGCTTCTAGTGAAACTAAAAAAGAAACCAGAGAATGCTTTCGATACAAGGTTCTTTCTGCTTCTGAAATCTTTCTTCCCGCTTTGAAGATTTTTATATTTTCTCCACATACTTGGTATAGAATGTACTTTTCTCCAAAAAAAGTGAATGCTGGAACAGCTACCCATTGTTGGGTTTGGCTCTCCCTATTCTTCACAGTAAATCGAAACCAAGCACCTGTGTTTTTTTGAATGATGTTGAAGTACTTTCCGATGGGTTGAAACTTTGGTTCGTTTTGTTTCGCAAAGTCTAGGCTTCCCGTCTTTTCTTCATCCAGAAGAAATTCCCCATGTTCCATGAGAAAATAGGTGCCCTCAGATTCCTTTAGCTCTATCGTTTCCGCAAAAACAAGATTGAAACTTGTCAAAAAAATGGTTATATAGAAATAAGTTTTTGGAATCACTCGGAATTTTTTCATCAAATATATTCGTTCAAAGAATCGAATCAATTTCTCAATACAACTTCGAATTATCAATTTTACTTTACCATTCATTCCCTTTTTTACCATTAGTTCCTAATGAGTTCAAAAAATTTTTCCATGAATATTTTTTTATTATAAATAATTTATTTACAAAACTAAAATAATAAACTCAGAATAAATTTACTGATTAAATTATTTTTATATCATTATTTTCTAAAGATAAAATTCAACCAATTATTTACCAATTCTGATTTTAACTTGACTTACATATATCTAAGTGAAAGATAAATTTCAAATATAACAAAAAAGAAATTTCTTGTTTTTTTTGATTCTAATTCTTATTATGAAAAATTTCAATGCTTACATAATCTTAGCTTGTTTTTTTGGACTAGTTCCCTTTTTTCTGGAGCCTATTTTTGATTTCTGTTTTGAGAAATTAGAAAACCAAAGAGATCTAGCCGATGGTTGGTACTATAATATTGATTCAGATTCTAATAAAAAAGAACATGACTGGAAAAAAATTTCCTTACCTTATGAATATACAAACAATGAAGAAAGAGTCTATTTTTATCATAAAATAAAAATTCCAAAGAATGATTATGGCAAAGAGACTGCAATTTATTTTGAATACATCGAACATTTTTATGAAGTCTATCTAGAGGGAAAACGAATTGCAGGTAATTTTGATTTTACTACAAAAGAACTACCCAAGTTTCATACTGTTACTGAAGCGATCATCATTCCATTCTATGAAGATGCATCTAATAAAGAACTGATTGTAAAAATTGTTTCTGATTGGGGAAGGGTTGGAATTAATGGAATTCCTAAGATTGGAAAACGATTTGAGTTAGAAAAATTTTTATTCAGAAAAGCAATTGGATTTTTGATAATCACATTTATCTATTCCACGATTGCAACAGTTCTATTTTTAGTCTATCAATGGAACCAAAGTATTGTACTGATTAGAGACCTTGGACTACTAAGTTTGATTTCTGCGTTCGTAACATTTTATCATTTTCCCGCAAAAACTTATCTAACAGATAAATTTGTTTTCTTTTTTGCTTTAGGTTTTGTTTCTCTTTCCCTATATCCTTCCTTTATATATAGAATCTATAATTTAATTTTATTCAAAGGGGAAAATAAAAAATTCCAATATCTTTCTATCTTCTATTTTATATTTGCAATATACACTTATATTTTCTTTTTCACTTATAAAACTGGGTACTATTTTTTTATGTTTGCTGTTGTGCCATTTTATACAATGAGAACATTTGATATGTTTTATCTTGTTTATTCTTTACTCCAGATATACAAAACAAATTCCTATGCTAAAATATTATTCTATGGAGTTTGTGGTCTTTCTTTAAGTGTTTTTCCCAGTATATTATTCCAATTGGGTATCCTAAAAAATTTTGCTTATTTTTCTCATTTAGGTTTCTATTTTGTGCTTTTATCGTTTCTAGTTTCCCTAGCGTTAAAAATTAGAAATGATATCTTAGAAAAAGAAAGAGTACAACTAGAGCTTATGCTCAAGTCAATCCACCCACATTTTTTGACGAATACACTAAATACAGCAATTGCTTGGGTGAGAGAAAATCCTAAAAAAACTTCTGAGCTACTCTTTTCCATCAGTAGATTTTTGCGTGCAATGTTAGACCTAGGCCAGAGAAGATTTATTTCTATAGAGGAAGAAATTCAATTGTGCAAAGACTATCTGAAGATCATGGAGTTTCGCTTTGGAAAAAAATTTAAGTTGAACCTAGTTGATTGTACTGGAAAAGAACAGATTCCACCGTTTATCATCCATACGTTAGTCGAAAATTCTTTCAAACATAAATTTCAAGACCAAAATATTTCTTTATACTTACGAAAAGAAACTCATTCTGACAGAGATTTTTTATTATTCTATTCCAATCGAAAAGTAGAACCTGATTTAGCTATAGAAAATATTCAAGATGGAATTGGATTTCGTTATATTAAAATTTGTTTAAAAGAAGCTTATGGAAATAGTAGCAAGCTTTCTATAGAAATTAATAAGAATAATCAATTCCAAGTTCGAATGCACTTTGATAAAAAAATTCTAGAATCTGATAAAGTTTGAATTAGCTTTTTTTAATAGAAAACATATTACTCTGAAAATAAACTTGTGTGTTTTTTAGACTATGAAATAATTTGTTTCAAAAAAGGGGAAATGATGATGAAAATTTATAAATATTTGTTAATCATATTTTTACTTTTTTTCATACATTGCAATGTTGATTTTAATCGGAATAATCTTCCAATAATTGTTTTGGCTGACACGATTCAGAAGAATACTGCTTCTACTACAAACACAACAAGCACTCCTACTAATACTCCAACTGAAACACCTACAACTCCAACAACTCCTACTACCCCATCTGCACCAGTAGTTGTTCCAAGTCCATTTTATAGATGGCAGTTTAATAATGATTATACTAGTAGTACATCGAATGCGAAAACGGGAACAGCTACTCAAGTTGGTACAGGTCCCAATGTTGTATTCAATAATTCAATTGTTAGAGAAGGCTCACATTCTATTTTTTTTGGAACAACCACTGGAGCTTATAATAACGGGGCAAGTGTGGATTTTGGAGCAACTAATCTTGGTAATCAATTCACATTTACACTATGGGCATACATTATCGCACCAAGTGGGGGATATACAGAAAAATTGCAAACAATACTTACAAATAAAGTTGGAACAAGTGGCATAAACGATGGGTTTAGTATTTTTTTTAATAAATATTCTGTTCAGGATCAATCTGTCCTTTTCAATACAGGAAATGGCACGGTTTCAGGGCAATTTGATTCTAATACAAATGTTATTAGTTATAATACTTGGACTCATTTCTCCTTTGTATTTGATAGAAATTTAGGAACTGCAAAAGTATATATAAATGGTTCACCAATTGCTTCCACTACTACTTATACAATTAGAACAGATTTTACTAACACAACTTCCTTAAGACTGGGAGGTTTAGGATCTCCAACTTTTTTCCATTATTCCGGATATGTTGACGATATGCGATACTATAACCAAGCATTCACTGATTCTGAAATCCAAACTATATTTACGAATTATTAGATTTAACAATGTAAGGAAGCATTCAAAAAATTTTTCAAATACTATATTAGATAAACCTAATACACAAAACAAAACCTATTCCTATCGTCTCAACCAAAAACTCCAAAAAATCAGCTTGGAAATTATAATTTATTTCTAAATTCCAGTTTTTTTCATTCTTTTACACCATTCATACCGATTTTCGACCGTTAATACCCGAATGCTTGACAAGGTTTTTTTATGGTATATAAAGCGGGTTTAGAAACGAGAAATTTCATGGGAGATTTTAATGAAATTAGAGAACAAAAAACGCGAGAAATGGTTACAAACTATTGGTCTAAGCATATGCATATTTGGACTATTCCTAGTTTTTATTTCATTGATTCACTGTAACGGTGATTGTGCTAAAGGAGATACATCCTGCATTGAACTACAAAATAAAAAGAAGGATCAGAAAGGGATTAGTGAAGACTTAACTTTCATTGTTGGTTTGAATTTTCTCAATAATTCTGCTCCACCAAGCAGTAGCAGTAGTAGCTCTAGTTCTGATTCTGGAACTACAACTACTTCTTCAAGTAGCACTTGCAATACCTCAGGAATCGCATCAGGATGCAGTGCAAGTTTACCCTATACTTGTAGTAATAGTTTGAACTGCTATTCATCTCTATCCTCTTGTCGCTCAGTTGCTCCCTGTGGTGGTTCAGGAAATTCTACCTGCAATACTTCTGGAATATCCTCTGGTTGTAGTGCGAGTCTTCCTTATTCCTGTTCAGCAAGTAGTCAATGCTATCCATCATATTTGCAATGTAGATCAGAAACAATTTGTGGAAGGTAAGGAGAAGAGTATGAAACAAATAATTACTTTCATCTATATACTAATCTTTTGTATTAGTTGTACAAAAAAATTCGTTCGGCTAAATGAGGACGAAATGAAAGCTCTTGGAATCATCAAGTCTTTTGTGCTTGTATTCCCTAGTGGCATAGACTTCAAAGTGAATCAGGCAAGAATTGGTTCTGGTTCTGGTACAACTTTTATAACTGATATTGCGAATTTAAAAGAAGTCACGAAAGCATATGGAAGAGGATTAGAGAATGGACTTCATGAAATAGGCTTGAATGAATCTAAATTTATTTCTGCGTCGAATCTGAATCAGTACATTGATAGTAGTTTTGAATCTGAAAATGATCACAAAAGAATTTTATCTACCCTAGCTACTCAAAAGATTGAAATCCAATCTTCAATTGTGTTGGACTATAAAACTAGAGTTCCAGACCTGAAGGGAGCAAATTTTTTATACACACTACTCATTCTTGATCTCTGGTGGATTGATATGATTGGACCTTGGGAAGTGAAGCATACCTTACAGTTCACAGTCAAAGATTCTAAAACAGAAAAAGCCATCTTGAGCACTCCCGAAATCCAGAATACTCAAATCACAAGACGACTAACGTTGAAATCGGTAGATGAGCAGTCTTTGGCAACATCAATTGAAAATTCTACAAAAGAGATGATTCTAGAATACGCAGGAGTAAAAAAATGAAAAGAATCTTAAAGATAATCATACTATTGTTTGTATTGGAGCAATGTGTAAGTGTAAATACTGTAACTGCACAAATTCCTGATACAAACAAAGCGATCTTAATTGATACTGTTTGTCCTAAATCTCCGGGTTATGAAGTAGCCTATATTGATTGCAGGTCAGGCAAACTCTTGGAGGCATGGGCGAAAAGAAAAGAAGAGCTAAACCAAATTCTTTCTTCTAGCAAGGATGAAAGGTATGTTCGGGCAATCAATTATCTTGTCAGTGAAACAAATCAAAAAATCAATTCAATGGAAAACTGGAGGTTCAATTCTTTACCGGGAGCAAAACAACGAGACGAGAGGTATCTAGCAGAAGCTGACAAGAGAGAGGCAGAAGAGAGAAGAGTTGCTAGTTTAGAAAAAATGAGATCAGATAAAGAAGATAAAATTAAAGAGCTAGCAGAGATGAAACGCACGGGTCAAAAAGATGCTTCAAAGTGTAGGGAAGCCAAAAAAGACCTACAAAGTTGCATAAACAATGCGAAGACAAGTCGTCGAGGAGCAGAGGTATTTGGTACTTTAGCGGGTGTTGATACTTCTGTGATCCAAGACACTGCAAGTAACGTTGAGTATGCATGTAGAACATTAAAAGCAACCATCACAATTTCCTGTGCGATAGTCGGTGAGTCCGACTTTGCTGAGGTGGCACAAGAAATCAAATATTTAGAA
>JANRLP010000039.1:0-42504 GCA_033762425.1 Leptospiraceae bacterium | reverse complement strand
TTAATACAAAAAAATCTCGGTTACCAAGATATTTGTTAAATATCTTGTAGCTGCGAACCTCCGCCGTCGGCTAACGGTTCTCGCTGGTTCAAATCCAGTCACTCCGATTTTTTACGGATTATCCACTAACGTTAGCTTTTTTGAGCCAAAGGCTCACCAAGTCGGCTTAACGGCAATGAGAGCTACCGCTTGGAATCAACCGCAACTCCTACAGGAGTGAGGTTATGACCATGCAAAGCATGAGTCAGTGAAGCGTTAGCTTCAATCCAGACTAGAATGAATGATTCACTAAAGCAGAATAGATTCTCCAGAATAATTGATTCACTAGACTTAATGTGCGGCTTCTCTTCGTGCCTGCGACAAAGTGTTTTTTAATTTGATTAAGGGAATTATTCAATCGTTCTAAGATATTTTTTTGACTTCGTAAATTTTTTATCAAAAATTTACATCAGTCACCAAGTCGGCTAACGGTTCTTATTTTTAGAGATAACATTTTTGCTGACAAGTATTTTACTCGAATATAAATTGGTATTTGTTAATAATTTATAGAGAGTTACTTATGTCAGAGAAAATAACCTGTGTTCATAATGGTTGTGGGAAAGAGTTTGAGTATGAATCAGAAATAGTGGGTGGATCTACTAAGAATATCTCTGATACACTTGAAGAAATGGGAGGATCGAAAGGTATTTTTTCAAAGCCTAAAACCAAAAAAATGAATACATTGCTAGAATGCCCCCACTGTAAACACGAAGACTACTATAAAGTTACGGTAACAGTCTAATGCCCAAAAAAGAACTTAATAATGTAGAGAAAGTTATTACTGAAGAACAAAGTTTAGAAAAAACTTCACAAGAAGAAAAACCAAAGTATCGTTCCCATCTACACGAAGGTTATTGGTTTGAAGTAGGCAAAAGACTAGTAGATAACTCTGAACTAAATATCAATACTTCTGCGGAGAAGTTTGAAAAATTAATCCTATGGTTTTGGGGAGTTTATACTTCCATAGTTGGACTTGGTGCGGGAGGTTTTACAATTTTTTTAGGAAAAAGTATCTCGATTATAACGTTAGTCGGCATGATCCTTCCAAGTGTGATTCTATTAATCGCCTATTGGCTTACAACAGCAGCGTCAACCTCAGCGATAGTTTCCTTTGAACATAGATCCCCTGATAGCATTCGAGAAGCCTTCATGGAAGGACTGAGAGAAAAAGGAAGATACTACAATCTAGCTAGGATCTTTGCATTTCTTGCATGTTTATTCATTCCTGTTACTATCTTTCTAGCCAATAGAGTCCAATCGGGAGATTTTGAAGTGTTGAGAATCAAGTCTTCCCTAGAACAATATAGTATAACTCTATCTGGAATTGTTCCCAAATCAAGTAGATATGAAGTAAGTATTTTCGCAGAAGACAAAACGATTTCTAGAAAAGGAGAAACAGATACGGGTCATTTTGTAGAAGAAATACTAATTCCAATGGAAAACAAATCAGTCAAAATCAGACTTTGGTGGACTGAGTCAGATGGCAAAGGTGCAACTAAAGAAAAAGAAATTGAACTTAATAAAAATGATAAATAAAAAAAACTTTTATTTTCGATATATATAAATAACTTCTACCTATATGTCATCGAAGAACGCACTTGTAATTGGAGTTTCAGAATACGAATTCATCAGCCCTCTTGCTAATACTGTCAATGATGCAGAGGACATTGCAAAAGTTCTTAGAGAACTTGGATTTAAAGTGATGTTAGAAACCAATCCAACCTTGACTGAATTTGAAGATGCTCTGGAAAATTTCGCTAAAGCAATTCAGTACAATAAAGAAATTGCACTGTTCTATTATTCTGGTCATGGAATTCAAGTGGATGGAAAGAATTATTTGATTCCAAAAGATGCAGAGCTTGATAGAGAACTTCGAATCAAAAAACAAACTGTTGGTATGGATGAAATCACCAATATCATCAGCGATGCTCGCAATTCTTTGAATATATTCATTCTAGATGCTTGTCGTGACAATCCCTTTGAAGGCAAACATAGAAGTGTAACTCGTGGACTCGCAGAAGTAAAGAACATGCCTCCAAGTACTTATATCGCATTTGCAGCGGGTGCAGGTCAGACTGCGGGAGATGGAAACTCAAAGGACAGAAATGGTGTCTTCACTAGTTCTTTTTTAAATACCCTAAGAGAGAATCCTTCCGATGAATTGGACATGATTTTTAGAAAGACACGCTATCAGGTTTTGAATAAAACTAAAAACAAACAAGAGCCCTGGACGAATCATAATCTATCCGATACACATTATTTGATTCAACCAAAACCTGAACCATTAAAAGATAATGAGAAAGAATATACTTCACTATTGGAAATGGTCTATTCAGACGGAGTTGTAGCTGCCTCAGAAAGAAAACTTTTGTCTCAAAAGCAAAATGAATTAGGAATCACTAATTCAAGAGCTGAGGAATTAGAAAAAGAAGTCCAAACTAGATTTGCGGATGCTATCAAACAACAAGAGACTACGAATTTAGAAAAAGATAGAATAGAGAAAGATAAATTAGAGAAAGATAGAATAGAGAAAGATAGAATAGAAAAAGATAAATTAGAGAAAGATAGATTAGAGAAAGATACATTAGAGAAAGATAGATTAGAGAAAGAAAATTCTAAAATTATTGAACCTGCGAAAATAGAGAACAAAGCCTCTAGTTCTTATAAAAAATGGCTAATCTTAACGTTAGTTGCAATTATGTTATTGGCAGTTGGATGGTGGGCATATGATGATTTTAAGAAATTTGAAAACGACTTAGAAAATAAATCTACAAGTAACACTATTGATTCAGATAAGAAAAGTCAAACTGAAAAGAAAGAAGCAGAAGAATTAGCTAAACAAAAAGAAGTAGAAAGAGGACTAGAACTAGCTAAACAAGCTTGTGAAAGTAGTGGAAATATCTGGACTGGTAGTACTTGTAAGAAAAAGTCTATAGTGCCAAATCAAAATTCTCCTCAATGGAGCGGATATCAATCCTATTCTGGTTGGGAAATTGCAAATCAGAAATGTTTAACCCTTGAAATGAGATTACCAACTATCAAAGAATTACGAAATGCTTATAATAATAGAATTACTGAATCTTGGAAAAAAGAAACAGGTAAAAACTTTTATTGGTCTTCCACAAAGGCAAATTCTCTGTCTGCCTATGCAATCAATTTAGATGATGGGAGCTCTAAGGTTATTGATTTTGGTACACTCTGGCATGTCAGATGTATTAATTAAATTATTTACTTAATCATTTTTTCTCTAGACTTCTTAGCAAGTAATAAATTCAATACAACTCATTATCAAGAAAAGATAGTATTGATAAAAAAATGAGTCTCACCATACTCTCACATAATGATACTATCCTTGGCCAATAGTATCATCCTACTAGTATTATCGATTAATAAAATTGCTTGTTAGACAAACAATTTATTTACAACTATAATTTTAATAAATCGCAATTGATCGTATGAGTTCCTCCGAGCAATTTATCCAATTTACCACTAAGCACGTCACAGTGTAAGAAGTTCAAATCAGACTCTTTCCCCTTTGAATATGCATTCACATTGATTTCGTATCCCGGTTTCAGTTTATCAAATTTTTCTTGCGGAATGTTCAATGTATCTGTAGCAATGACTTGAGGGAAACTGAGTTCGACTGATTCTGAAATTGAATCTTTAGAGTCGGGTTGCCCCTCATTGTCAAACATAAACGTTAGACCAATTTTGCTTTTAGTTGACTTTAACTTTTTTAAAGCCTTTGGAGTTAGTATTACGTCAACTTTAAAATAAGGAAATACTGACTCTTTGGGAGCAGGAGCTGGTTTTGCTTCATTTGTGATTTGCTCTACTTTTTTTTCTTCAACTTTTTCTTTGCACGTTATTACAAATCCAATTATCAAAATTGATAGTAATATAGATTGAAATTTATTCATAAACATTCCTTTTTATATACCACTTGGATTGATATAAATTTTCTAGCAATGAGTTTTTACTGATTTTAAAACCGACTTTAAGTTGTTATGAAAAATTTAGTTCTGCAATATTTACTATAATAAATTGAGTAGTAAAACGATTTAATTCAAAAAAATAAATAAATTTTTTCCTTGATAATAAAGAAATCATCACCAGTATTCTCAAAGAAAGTATCATGTATGAACTTAATTGAAATTCAAAAATAAAAGAGAGATATATTAACTTCCAATAAAAGATAGAATCCTTCTCTTCTAATACAAAAATTTCTAATCATTTTTGTATTAGAATTTTTCTAAACGGATATTGGAAAAGCACTGAAAAAAATATATCACCTTTAGATTAAAAATAATTTAGCACAATTTAAGAAAAGAGATTTATAAAATGAAAATCTCTATTTCATCTAATAAGATTCATTTCGGAATGTTATCCGCTATTTCAAAACTAAGATTCTTTAAATTAATTTTATCGGTTCGTTTGGAAATTGCTAAAATTTCAATTCCAACAATTTGACCCATTGAATCAAAATCTAATACAAAACCTGGGCTCACTTCTTCTGATTCTTGAATTTTAGAATCTGATAATCGGAAATATATGGAATCAGTTTTTTCATCTACAATTAATTTCATAATTTATTTTTCATCCTTCTATCAAAAAAAACAGTAACAACTCGAATTGGAATTGAGAGAATATTCACAATAACATGTAATACACGGTTTTCATTTTCTTGAATTACTTTAAATCGATGCTCCAAGTCTAAACTCATCTCATCAATATAAACTAAGTCAGGGTTTTGTAAAGTTCTTTCTAAATGTATTTTAGAAATATTCCTTTCTTCAATAACTAGTTTTGCATGTTCAGAAAGTTCATAATCCATTTTATCGAATTATTTTGATGCTTTAAATAAAGTAAATTGAAAATCTACAGCTTGAAACTAAGTCGAGGGTTGACCCATTTTTCATACAGTTTTTTTCTCAAAATAAGGTGAATTAAGACAATCTAATATACTTGATTTACCAAAGTGCTAGTTCAATAACTTATCCTTTCAAGCTATTCAAGAAATACTCTTCAAAACTATTGATTTCCTGAGTTTCTTGGTAAAGTAAAGAGTTGAATTCCTCTTCTGAACTATTCAACCCATTTAATTTAGAAAATCCTGAATCAATTAAAAGAATTCCTTTTTTGGTTAAAACTATATTACTAAAACATTCTGGAGGATTATATCTTGGGCGAAGCAAATCTCCATGTATAAAACTATTTTCATGAAGCTCTTTTATTTTTATTTTAAAATCAAGAAATAATTTTTTTCTATTGTTTAGCTTATAATAATTAAACGGAATGGGATACAATCTTTCTAAAACGATCAACTTATTTTTTGAATCATAATCTTCAACTCGAATAAATTTAACAAATAAATCATTAATTGCATTGGCAATTTTTAAAAGTTTTATTTCATTCTCAACAGTCATCCCAAAGAAATTAGCGTTCAAAACTTGACCAGTATTCTTCTCGACCAATTGAAAATTTTCAGCATAATTTAATTTACCCACTTCAGTTTTAGACAGAGCTATAATTTTATGATATATAGTTTCTGATAAAATTTTTTGTTTCATCATTATTGACATTTATTTATTTTTTATTGGATTCTAACTATTCAATAAATTTTTCTACAAAATCGTGATTGTAAAAAAATTAATGAATATCTATTTGTAGTATAATTCAATCCACAACCTATCCTTCATCAACTAACGCTCAAATATTTTTATACTCATTTTGAATTTCTTCTGTACCCATTTCTCTAATAATAAATTTGTAACTTGCAGCATCTGCAATATTGATTTTTCCGAACTCACCGTTTTCATTTTTTTAGAACACAATATCCCAATATAAAATTTTCGATAGGTAAATTTTGTAAAATTTCATCATTAAGTTTCACTAATTGTTTTGTCCATTTCATTTGTTTGTTCCTTGCATTCCTGAACAGTTCTATTATATACGAAAGCCCCGACAAAATAAATAAAGTATAATCATTTGATCGTTCTCTAATTAGTAATGTGATCATGAAAATGGTTATAAAAATAGAAAAGATAAGTTTCTGAATCATTAGAAAATAAATATTCGAAAATTTTCTGAGATAACAAATCAAAGAAAAAATTTCCAAGCAAAAAATAATCGAAAAACAAATAAATTGAAAAGTTACTCTTAATCCAAGAAATTTATGATTAACAAAATTATTTACACAATCAAGTAAGGCTAATCCAGAAACTATTGCTATACTAAAACTGCTCAGCAAAAAGGTAAAACGAATAAATTTACTTCGATAGATGAAATCAATCATTATTACAAAAAATAATGCTAAGAATTTTTAGGAAAGTTTATTATGTTTAATTAAGATTGGCAATTTAATCACTCATTCAAAAATTACTAATAAAGTTAGAAATTCTAATAAATCCCTGCCAATCCCTTTAAAATTTTTTTTACATCATATAACGTCATCATATGATAACACTTATTATGAGAACTATTCTTGAAATTCCTGATTGTATCATCTGGGCAACTGCAAGAGAAAATGGACTGTTCTTAGTTACTCGAAATCAAAAAGATTTTAAAAAAACCTATTCAGGAATTCATATACATTATCATTTCTTTTGTCTAGCTTTATGTTCCGATTGACTTTATTGAAAGTTATAATGCAATAACTTTTGGCAATCTCTATAAGATATAGTTTTAAACAATCACTGGTTGATAAATTATTCTTTGCAAAAAGAAGGTATGATAATGAATTTTAAATTAATTAATAAATTATTTCAAATAGAAACTAGACTGTTGGTTTTATTATTATCATTGATATCTAATTGTATAGCGAATCCATCGATCAATGGTCCGAACGTAATCAGAAAATCAGAAGCAGATGATAGATTTGAAAGAATCTTTATTTCTAAGGCTATTCTTGAATTTAAAGTTTCCTCTGGAGAACTTAGTTTAAAGTTTCTTTCAGGAAGGAAAGAATCCTCAGATGTGTTAGAACCATTAAAAGTCTATTGTCTAAGAAATGTTTATTATTATACGGATGCAGTGGATTATTGTGAAAAAGTTTTATTGAATATTCAAGCTAAATCCTATGATGAATTTAATACTCAATTTGAATTGATTAAAAACAATGTCTGTAAATTGCAAACAGCAGTTATGTTTACAAATAAAAGACCCTTAGAGGGTGAGTTGCATTTATGCTCGTTAGTCGGTGCAGAAGAAAGAAAATGAGTTTTTAATTTCTTTCAAAAACTCATTTTATAAGTATTACCATCATCTCATGATACTAGTCCACTACCCAACCATTCTGAACAATCTCATCTATGGTTTCATAGCTTACAATGATTTCATCACTATCCATTTCTCGAAGTATTGCTTTGTATCCGATCGCATCGTTCACGGTGATTCTTGCAAATTCTCCAGTTTCCTTTTTCAACACACAATACCCTTGGATAAAATTTTCTATGGGTAGCTCTCTAATGATCTTCTTAGTCATCTTTTGGGTTTCTACAGACCAGTTCATATTTCCCTCGTTTAAATTTGAAACTATAAACATGATAATCCTTAGCCCCGACAAATTAATTCGTTTTCTAAATTTTTTTTCGATACCTGCGATAAGAATTAATTTTTAAACAATAAGAATAGACGAAAGCTTATAAGGATTCACCAAAAAAATTATATTTTTGAAGTAAATTTATTTTTCTTATGAATTTCCATGTAAACTGCCTACTTTAGAATAAAATAACTTAGACTAAAAATGATTCACTAGAATTTTAGGGGACTATGAAAATGATTTTTATAGATTGAACCCAAATGCTCCTGCACTTCCTAGAGATCGTACTTATAAAACTCTAGGTGATATCTCTCCACATAAATTCAATTTAGGAATCAATCTTATTCACATCCAGGACAACAAGCGGCTAACGCTGGGGATGATTATTTTATGAAGCTTTCTTTTTACTTCCACGTTTACTCTTAAAATTTGTTCTATACTTTGCCATCTCTCTAACCTGCAATGCGAATTTCGGGTAACGTTCAATTACACTCAAAAAATGTTGCTTATCTAGAAAGTATAGGTCTGAATATTTTGCTGCTCTAACAGTTGCAGTTCTTGGTGAATTTTGAAGCAATGCTAACTCTCCAAAAAAACCACCCTCAGACATGGAAACAAAGACTTCCCCTGTTTCATCATTCACTAACTCTAATAATCCATTGGAGATAAAGTACATTCCATTGGGACTATCTCCTTTTCTAAAAATAATATCTCCCGGAATAAATATCATTGGTTTTAACAAAAGTACGATTTCATTAATTAGATCTTCTTGTGCATCTTGAAAGATTGGAATTCTTTCAAATATACTTCTATTCAAAAACAGTGCAATCTTCATTCTAAGTGAGTTTGGCAGTTCACTCATTATCTCGATCTCATCATAACCCCTTCTAGTCTCCCAAATGAAATTGTAGTAATTAAAAATTTTTTCTCTAAGATCATTCGGAAAATTTCTATACTTGATAAAGGTATGAATCTTTTCCATCTTATCTTCAAAAGTATTTCTAGCATGATCTAAATTATTTAAGAATTTACTTATCGTTCCAATAATATAACCATAAAAGCCTGCACCTAAGATCATCACAAAAATATTGAAAAGTCTTTGAACATTATTCGTTGGAGTGATATCTCCATACCCAATTGTTGTTAGAGTAGTTATTGTCCAATATATTGCTTTGTTATAAATCGTTATGAGATCGGGCTCTTTTTGAATGGATATGCCACCTAAGAATACCCAAACAATTCCAATCCAATGTACTGAAAGTGAGGTCAATAGAATAAACACTGAAATCTTTTCTCTAGTATTCTCTACCTTAGAGCTTACTTTTTTTTCATATAGTACATCGATAATTGCGATTAGTCTAGAAAACTCTAAAAAATCAATTGGTAGAATCCAGTCCATTCCGAGTATTGGAGTCAGTAAATGCACAAAAGGGATGGATGCCCAAAAATGTGAAAATATCCAAAACTTACTTAGACCTTTGGAGGCCTTCTTGTCCTGAAAATTCATTACTGCATTTATGAAAATACATAATGAAAATATAATATCTATGTAAAACCAATACCTATCCCCATCGGGAAAGATCAAAAAGAATGGTGAACGAAATCCAAAGTATATATAGATAATATAGATTATCCCTTTAAATAAAAACTTCATTCTTCTGTGTATGTCCCTAAAATTCTTTACCAAAAAAATACCTTACCAAAAATAAGATAATTATTCAACTTACCACATTATAATCATTTAGAAATTACTTTCAACAAGTTTTCTTCTAATCAATTCTTATTCCTTTAGATTGATCAAAAATTTTATTTCTCTATTTTGAATTAGTAATTGAAGAGAAAGCCTTCCACTAAAGATAGTAAATTGGACATCAGGAAAAACCTTACATGCAGTCAGTTCAAAGCTATAGAGTCCTAGAGAAAAAATACGAAAGCATTAAATCGGTAGTCTTTAGTGCAATAGATGAAACAAAAAAAAAGAATGTATTTCTAAAACTACATAATACTGACCATCCCGATCCAAAATCGTTACTACGTTATCAATTAGAATTTTCCATAGGCAAAAACTTTAACCACGAAGGAATCATTGAATATATTGAAATTATAAAACAAGGAAATAACTTAGTCATAGTCACGGAAGACTTCAATGGAATTACTATTGGTTCTTTTTTTGCTTCCAATGAGTTGGATATAAATCTTTTCGTTGAACTTTCCAAACAAATTGTCATAGCCTTAGAAGAAATTCACAGTAAAAATGTTGTACACAAAGACATCAATCCTCAAAATATCATTATTGATCCAATCACTCATAAAGTAAAAATTATCGATTTTGGAATCTCTTCTCAGATTACTCGAGAAACTCAAAACGCTCAGAATCCAGAATTGTTAGAAGGAACCCTTTCTTATATCTCTCCTGAACAAACGGGAAGAATGAATCGTTCTATCGACTATCGTTCTGATTATTATTCACTTGGTGCGACCTTTTATGAAATCCTAACAAAGTCACTTCCATTCAGTGCAACTGATCCGATGGAATTGATTCATTGTCATATAGCTAAGTCCCCTATTCCACCAAATATTATCAATCCAAAGATTCCAGAATTCTTATCAGATATCATTCTAAAGCTAATGTCTAAGTCGGCTGACGATAGGTATCAAACTGCAAAAGGAATCCTTTATGATCTTAGTCTTGTTGAACTTTCTGGAGAACATGAACTAGGAACCAAGGATAAACTAGAAACTTTTATTGCTCCTACTAAACTCTATGGAAGAGAAAAAGAAGTCGAAACTATTTTGAATATCTATAGTGAATTGAAGAATGGTGGCAATAAACTTTTACTACTCTCAGGTTATTCTGGGGTTGGCAAAACTTCAATCATTAGAGAAATCCACAAACCAGTTCTTGAATCAAAAAGTTATTTTGTGGAAGGAAAGTTTGATCAGTTCAAAAGAAATATTCCATATGATTCGATTCTACAAGCGATATCAAGTATTTTAAAATTAATTCTTACTGAAAATACTTCACAGGTGAAAGTTTGGAAAGAAAAAATTATTTCTAGACTAAATGAGAATCTGGATGAATTAATTAAGGTTATCCCTGAGTTAGAATCTCTAGTAGGAAATAATTTTCCTAAAAAAGATAGTTCTGAAATTGAAATTGGTCTTACTAAATTGATTTCAGTTTTTGCAAGTAAGGATTCACCTTTCGTCCTATTCTTGGACGATTTACAATGGGCTGATTCTGAAACATTGAAGTTAATTCATCTGCTAATGACAGATCCAATAGTAGATGGTTTGTTTCTAATAGGTGCATATCGTGATAACGAAGTAAATAACGCTCATCCATTAATTCTAACAATTGAAAAGATAAAAAAAATATATCCTGAAACTGTAACAGAAATAGTTCTAAACCCACTTAAAGAAAAACATATTCAAGAATATCTCTCTGATGCATTCAAACATCCTAAAGAAGATAAGAATCTAATTGAACTTAGAAAACTTGTTTTTGAAAGAACGGGAGGAAATCCTTTTTTTCTTGGGGAGTATATCAAAACACTTTGTGAAGAGAAAATTCTTTTTTTTGATGAGTCTTGGAAATGGAATCTATCCAAAGCTAAAGAAATTAGTGCAACAAATAATGTTGTGGAACTCATGGTTTCTAAACTTCAAAAATTAAAACCTGAAACAAAAAATTTACTGATTCTTGCTTCTTATCTTGGAAATTTATTTTCTATTCAACTTTTAAGCATTTTATCAAAACAAAAACCACATACAATCCTAAAACAACTAGATGCTGCTATCCAAAAAGGTTATATACTACCTATTGATGAAAACTATAAGTTCTATCTTCAGGAATCAAATATAACTGAACTACCAGATTCTAAATTTAAGTTTTTACATGATAGAATCCATGAAGCTTCCTATCTACTTTCCAAAGAAGCAGATAGAGAAAAAACTCATCTTGAAATTGCAAGACTCATGATTGAAAATTTTGGTATCGAGAAAGAAGAGTATTTCTTTGATATTGTAAATCATCTTAACTCTAGTGCTAGACTGATCGAATCCAATAATGATAAGAAGAATTTAGTTGAGTGGAATATTAGAGCAAGTATAAAAGCGAAATCTTCTTCTGCATATGAAGTTGCCCTAAACTACCTGAACTCTGCAAAGAAAATCTTTCAAGATAGCTTTTGGGAAACAGATTTTGAAATTGGCTATAAATTATTTTTTGAACTAATTGCTTGTGAGTATATTTGTGGGAATTTTGATTCAGCGCATAATAATTTTGAAATTCTAAAATCTAAGGCTAGAAATAAAATTGAAACTACTGAGGCTCTGATTTTATTCATCGAGCTTACAACTAACGCGGGAAAACATGGAGAAGTATTTACTCTAGCTACTGAAGCTTTGAAGAATTTCGGAATAGATTTTAACATGGAAACGATTAAATCATCATTGAGTTCTGAGTTAAAGTTAATCAATTCAAATTTGAAAGGAAAGAATCCAGAAGACTTACTCTTACTTCCAGAAATGAATGACCCTGAAATGATATGTCTAATGAAATTACTCACAACAATTCACGCTTCAGTTTTCTTTACTGATAAAATAGGTGGAACTTATCTATGTTTTAAAATGGTAAATTTATCTCTTCAATATGGAAATGATAGAGGATCTTCGATTGGATATTGTATTTATGGAGCATCACTTACGGGACTTGGAGATTCTACTCTTGGTCAAAAGTATTGTGAGGTTGCAATTCAAATCAACAAGAAATGGAATGCAAAAGAGCAAATTCCGAAGCTGAGTTTTATATTTGGTGCAACTGTGAATCATTGGGTGAGACATGTGCTAACAGATATTCCTATCTACGATGAGGGAATTGAGTCTGGTCTTGAATCAGGAGACATGATCTATGTTGGATTTCTTTTTGCTCATAGGATTGCGAATCAATTTTTTGCTAGTGTAACGTTAGACGCTATTATTGCTGAGGCAGAAAAAAATCTTCCCGTTCCTTATGTTGCTCGAAGTGAAGAAATGTCTTTAGTATTAAAGACAACTAAACAAATGTCTTTATGTTTACAAGGAAAAACAGAAAGCCCAACTAGCTTTACTGATTCTGAGTTTAATGAAGAAGAATATAGATCTAGGATTTCCAAAGTAGAACTAACGTCTTGTATCCTTCTTTATAATCAGTTTAAAGCACAATGTCATTATTTCAGAGAAGAATATACTGAATGCATTCAATACATAGAAAATTCAGAAAAGTATTTAGGTCTCTCGGGTGGTTTCTATATTGTTTCAGAAGCAGTATTCAATTCATCATTAGTATATTTAGCAATCTTAGATTCTACAGAAGATGAGTCCAAACGAAAAGAATACTTGTCTTTCATAACTAAGAATCAAAAAAAAATGAAACGTTATGCGGAAGCCTGTCCAGAAAACTTTCAGTTCAAACTAGATATTGTTCAAGCTGAGTTAAATAGAATTGAAAAGAAAGAACTAGAAGCAATGAGACTCTATGATTCAGCATTTGATAATGCTGTAAAGGGTGAGTTTTTATACCATGCTGGAATCATTTCAGAACTTGCTGCTAAGTTTTATCTTGGAATCAACCAAACTAAGATTGCTAAACTATATTTGAACGAATCAGTTTATCACTACCATTCCTGGGGTGCAGAAACAAAGATTAAACAACTAGAAACTAAATACCCTGAACTAATTAATAAAAGTTTTGATTCAAAGATTGCACCTACCGTTTCTGCTACTATCAGTCTTACAAGGTCTGCTACAACTCATACTGGAAGTAGCTTCTTGGATGTATCTACAATTACAAAAGCATCCCAAGCAATTTCTGGGGAAATCGTTCTATCAAATCTACTTGAGAAAATGCTTTCCATAACGATTGAGAATGCTGGAGCAGAGAGAGCAATTCTATTTCTAGAAAAAGAAGGGGAATTCTTTATTGAAGCAGAGGGAAATCTTAAGTCTGAAACTAAGACAGTACTCCAATCCATACCTATTGAAGGTGCTGAGAGTCAAGTTGCAAAAACAGTTTTAAACTATGTGATTAGAACTAAGACCCCTGTAGTTCTTGGGGATGCTAGTAGAGATTTTAGATTCAATAAGGATCCATACATTCTATCGAATAAAATCAAATCTTTACTTTGTGTTCCAATCATGAATAAGGGTAAACTAAATGGAATATTCTATTTAGAGAATAATCTAGCTACCAATACATTCACTGGAAATAGATTAGAAATATTGAATATACTTGCGGGACAATGTTCTATATCTATTGAAAATGCAAGGCTCTATACCAATATGAGTGAATTGAATGAATCTTATTCTAAATTTGTTCCTACCAAATTCTTAGAACTGCTTGGTAAGAAATCAATTACTGAGATTGGACTTGGAGATTTTATCCAAAAGAATATGGCTGTACTATTCAGTGATATTCGCTCCTTTACTTCCCTCTCTGAAAAGATGACTCCTGAAGAAAATTTTAGATTTATCAATTCTTATCTGAAAAGAGTTGGTCCTTTAATTAGGAAGAATAATGGATTCATTGATAAATTTATTGGGGATGCTATCATGGCACTTTTTTCGGGTAGCTCAGAAGATCCACTACTTGCAGCAATTGAGATGCAAAAGAATTTACTCTCTTACAATCAATTCAGAATCGAAAGAAACTATCCACCCATTACAATTGGAATAGGGATTCATAGAGGAAATCTAATGCTTGGAACGATAGGCGAAAGCGAGAGGATGGATGGAACAGTGATTTCTGATTCTGTAAATCTTGCTTCTAGGATTGAAGGACTCACTAAATATTACGGTTCTTCTATTCTAGTTAGCGAGTCTATCATTGATACACTTCCCGATAAGAATAAGTATAGATACAGAGTAATTGATAAGGTAAAGGTAAAAGGAAAAACTTTACCAGTTACGATCATTGAAATTCTTGAAGGACAAATCGAATCTAAAATTGAGTTATATATAAAAACGAAAGAAGATTTTGAAAAAGCGACTATTGCTTATCTTGAGAAAAATTTTGATAGAGCAAATTACTATTTTAGAAAAGTAATTGCTAAAAATGAAGAAGACTTTCCTGCAAAAATTTATTTACAAAGAGCTGAATACTATGCTCAACATGGAGCCCCCCCAGAATGGGAGGGTGTTGAGGAAATGAAGGAAAAATGATTTTTTCCTATTATAGTTTTTCAACAATGCTTTCAGAAACTTCCCAAAGTTTTTTTGCCAAAGAAGCATTATCTGCATCGGGTCTTGAAAAAGCAGGATTACAGTCTGCATAATAATATCCTGATTTAGATTCAACGTTAGGAGCTGTTGCTAAATATGTTTGAGTAGCTGCACCTTGTGGAATTGTTTTCAAGAATAATGCTCCTAAAGTTCCGAACAAGAAATTTACAACCCCACCCATATGACGACTTAAATTAGTCTTAATCACACCAGGGTGCAATGCAAATGCAGTTTTTTTAGTTCCAGAAAATCTTCTAGCAAGTTCTTTAGCAAAAAGAAGATTTGCAAACTTAGACTGACCGTAAAAAGTCCATGGGCGATAACCTTTGGATCCATCTAAATTGTCAAAATCGATTCCAGAAATCGGTGCAGCAGTATGAGCTGTACTACTCACAAGAATCACTCTTCCATATTCAGAAAGTTGACCGAGAAGACCATTTACTAGAATGAAATGACCAATATGATTTGTAATGAATTGAAGTTCATAGCCAAACTTTTTTTCTAAATTCGGTAGAGCCATAATCCCTGCATTACAAATGATTGCGTCTAACGTATGTTTATCTTTTACAATCTCAGCGATACAGGATCGAATGCTGCTTGGTTCGGATAATTCACAAGCATATCCCGCAAAACCACCTATTTCTTGGATAGCTTCCTTAGCTTTTTCAGATGTTCTAGCTGTTCCAATTACTTTCCCACCTCTAAGTGCTAAAACTCTTGCAGTCTCTTTTCCAAGTCCCGAGTTGCATCCAGTCACTAAAAAAGTTTTTCCTTTGAGATCGATCCCTTCCGTTACTTCTAATGCTGTGGAGCCATATCCAAATCCATTCTCACCTTTCGGTTTTATATATTCAACAATTGACATGACACTATTTTTTTAACTTAAGGGAAATATAGCAAGGAAATTTCCTTACTAAATTAATTCTCTTTAATCTACTTGGATAAAAATTATTGGTTATCAATCTAGTAATATGGAAGAGAGTTTTTGGCATAGAAAATGGGAAGTGAAAGAGATTGGATTTCACAGAAATGAAGTAAATCCACTGTTAATTAAATTTATTGATGAATTAAAATTAAATTCTGGAGATAGAGTTCTTGTCCCACTTTGTGGTAAGACTCTAGATATTGAATGGTTATTGTCTAAAGGGTTTAGTGTGGTTGGGGTTGAACTCAGTGTAATTGCAATAGAAGAACTTTTTTTGCAATTAGGTTTAAAACCTAAAATAGAAGATTTAGGAAGTCTAAAACTATATTCAAGTGAAAACATAAATATTTATGTTGGAAATATATTTTCACTTACAAAAGAAATTCTAGGCAAAGTAAGTGCAATCTATGATAGAGCTGCGTTAGTTGCTTTGCCCGAAGAACTTAGAATAAAATATACTAAGCACTTACTTGAAATTACGAATTTTGTTCCCGAACTTTTAATTTGTTATGAACATAATTCTTTGTCAGGTCCACCTTTCTCTATTTCTTTTGATGAAGTTCAACTTCATTTTCAAGAAAAATTTTCTATTTCTGAGCTTCAAAGAACAAATCTGGGAACTGAACTAAAATCAGATAGAGACTCGTTTGAGACTGTTTGGTTACTCAATCCTAAATAAACTAATTTTTTCAAAAAAATACTTGACTAAAATCATATGGTTAATTAGATTAACCATATGATTAATCTAATTAACCAAAAAGAAACTTATAATAAAATATTAGAAGAGGCAATCAAAATAGCTAACAGAGATGGAATTCACGAAATTTCCATTAAAACTATTGCAAAAAATTTAAAGATATCCTCACCAGCAATTTACAAACACTATGAGAGTCTTGAAGAGATCAAAGAAAATATCGCTCTTTCTGGATTCGAAAAGTTACTTGAAATAACTAAAATAACTTTAATTGGAAAAACTGGTGAAAATGCAATCATACATCTTTCTAACTCCTACAGAGAATTTGCAAAAGAATCCAAAGGAGAATTTCTTGCTACCATATATCGAGGCAAGAATGAATCTAATGAACTAAAAAGAATTCGAAAGGAAATTTTAGAGATTTTTTCAATGGTATTTGAAAGTCTTAACGTTCCTAAAAGTAAATTGTTATCTAGTATAAGAGCTTATAGAAGTTTTATTCTTGGGTTTTTAATTCTTGAAACTCAAAAGTCCTTTGGCTTACCAGAAGATCTAGACAAAAGTTTCAAAGAAGGAATTTCGATTTTTATTCGAGGCATGAGAACTGCATAAAATTAAGGAGAAAAAATGAATCACTCAAACTCAAAATTTTTTAAATTTTATCAGGATGTTTTCTTAAAAGAACATTCGCATAATGGGACAATAATCTTACATATTATTGGAACAATTCTAGGGATTCTTTGGATCCCTTTTACAGTTTTCTATTTACCAATATATCTGATTCTACTATTTCCTGTGGTTCATGCTTTACCTGGAATTATCGGTCATAGAATTTTTGAAAGAAATGAAAATGTTGGTGATCTTAGAGTACTACGCAAAGATTTCCCTCTATATTGGTTTATCATTGCAAATCATATTTTGACTTATGAAATTTTATTTCTTAAATCTATCAGGAAAACAAAAGTATGAAAGATTTACCAGTATCTAAGAAAGTTAAACAAATCATTAAGGGAATATGGGATTCACCTTGTATTGAAGTATGCACATACAAGAAAGGTGACTCATACTGCAAAGCATGTGGATTAACAAGAATTGAAAAAAAGACTTGGAAATATTTTTCCATTGAAGATAAAGAGAAGATTAAAATAATATCAACACATAGGATGAATGAAAGTGCTCAGATCGAGAATGAATTTATGGTTGAAACATTGTTTACTAAAATTTTCTAAGTTCTTTGACGATACTAATATTATCTTATGGAAATTAATTCAAACCTAGAGCCTAATAAATCTGATTTTGAGGAACTGGATGAAGTCTGGAAGAATG
Source organism: Leptospiraceae bacterium (assembly GCA_033762425.1). Lineage (GTDB taxonomy): Bacteria > Spirochaetota > Leptospiria > Leptospirales > Leptospiraceae > JANRLP01. The sequence goes on along the minus strand of JANRLP010000039.1, from coordinate 24,720 downwards.
AGATTTTGGAGTTTAAACTTTCATTAGAAATAAAAAATCGTTCACCCCATACAATCAAAGCATATATTGCTGATCTAATTCAGTTCGGAATTTTTTGTAAGAAAGAAGAGATAAATTTTTTAGAACCAATCCATACCGATGTGCGAACCTATCTAGCAAGTAGAAGCATTGATAAAAAAAATCTATCAAATAAATTAGAAAAAAATTCTTTGAGTAGAAAACTTTCTAGTTTAAAAAAATTTTATGAGTATCGTTATGTCATGGATAGAATTCCAGAAAATCCAATCCAACGAATTTCCTTTCCAAAAACAAAAAAGAAAACAGTGAAAAATCTAAATCCCGTAGAAACTACTACAGTACTTGAATTTCAAGGAACTAAAGATAAGACCTTAGAAATTAGAGATAAAGCAATTGTAGAATTATTATATTCTACAGGAGCAAGGGTGAGTGAAATTGTAAATGCTAAACTAAAGAATCTTTCTTCTGATTATAAAGAGCTAAAAGTTTTGGGGAAAAGAAGTAAAGAAAGAATTGTTTATTTAGGTACGGAAGCAGTTGAATACTTAAAAGAATATCTTTCTTTGAGATTAGAATCAACTCATGAAGAAATCTTTCTAAATCATAATGGAAGTCCGATCACAGAAAGAGGAATCTTTTATGCATTGGATGAAAGAAGAAAACAAATGGGATTTTCCAAAAAGCTGAATCCTCATAAATTCAGACATACATTTGCGTCTGATCTATTGAACGAAGGAGCAGATATTCGTTATGTTCAGGAACTACTTGGTCATAAAAATTTAAAAACTACAAGTATATATTTAAGTATCACCCAAGAAAGACTGAAAGAAATTTATAGAAAAGCTCATCCCCATGGGAAAATTAAGAATTAGTGATTCTTTGGTATTCTTCTCTAGTGTTTATATTCCAAAACAATTTAGGCTCATATTCGGGGAATTCTTTTTCCACATAGATTGTTTTTCCCTTAACAGATTCAAAAAGAGAACTCATCTTACAAGCTTTCTCCTTAATATCATTATTCGATAGTAGTCTAGACTCAATCTCAGGAAGAACAGATTTTGAGTAGATTGCGACAAGGTGCTGCAAGTATCCATCAGCATAAGGAACAACAATTTTGCTATCAATAGAATTTTCAATTATATGATAGATCAAACTATTTGTAAGAAAAGGTGTATCACAAGCACATACAAAAATTTTTTCAGTTCTAGAATGAGTGAGTGCAGAATGAATCCCCGAAAGTGGACCTTTACCAACCAAATCCTGAAACATAGGAACATTCAAGTCTTCAAAAAGTTTTGGTTCATTGGTTATAATTGAGACTTCTGAAAAGACAGTTTTCAACACAGATAGAATTTTTTGGATTATAGTTATATCACCAAGTTTCATCAATGCTTTATTTTCACCCATCCTAGAGCTTTTACCCCCTGCAAGAATGAATCCTGATACATGTTCTATAGTAGTATGCATTCTATTTTTTCTCCAATCTCAATTAGATTCTTTGACTCAGGAAAAATTCCGAGTACATTAGAATTTCCTAATCCATTCATATCTGCACTTGAATCACCTTTAGTTTTTTTGAAATAATTTATTTCTGATTCAAGAAAAATATTTCCTCGTAAAAAATGAAGTTTTGAATCTTTTTTTCTGAGTGTTTCACTAGTTGTAGCAAAAATTTTTTTCTGAAATTTTGTTCCTGTAATCGCATAATTCAATGAAGGAATTAGATAAACCACAAAAGTTACAAAGGATGAAACAGGATTACCTGGAAAAGAAACGATAGGCGTAATTTTATTATTCTTTATTAGAATGTTATATAAAAAAGGTTTTCCCGGTTTAATATTAGTTTTATTGATTAGAGTTTTTGCACCAAGTTCATTCAATACTTCGGGTATTAGATCAAACTTACCCATAGAGATTCCACCAGTAGTAAGGATCAAATCAGAGTCCAAACTCGCTTCAAGGATTGCTTTCTTAATAGAATCTTTTTCATCAATGAGTATTCTTTTTCTAATAACTTCTAAGTTCCTCTCTTTCGCTAAAATGGATAATGAATATAGATTGCTTGCTCTAACTTCTGAGTTTACAGGAATCTTATCAATAATAATTAACTCATCTCCAGTTGCAAAGATACTAACATTTAATTTCTTTTTTACAAGCAGATTAGAATATCCACAAGTAGCGATAGTCGAAATCATACTGGAATTTATTATACTAAATTTAGGAATTGTGATCTCTGATTTTTTTAAGTCTTCACCTTGGAATCGAATATTAACTTTGGGTTTAATTTGTGAATCTGTTTTTAAATAATAAAAACCCTCTTTTAAAATAATTTCTTCAATTGGGATGACACTAAAAGTATTCTCAGGAATTCTAGTTCCTGTCATCACAGAAAAGCATTCGTTGGACGATAGTATATACTCTTTTGAATCCCCTGCTCTGATTTCACCAACTAATTTCCAAGGTGATTCCATAGAAAAAACTGCTATTCCATCCATTGCTGAGGTATCAAAACTTGGTTGGTCGATATCAGAGATAATATCTTCTGCGAGAACTCTACCAAGTGAGTCTTCAATCAAAACTGATTCAGTTTTACAATCTTGAAAAATTTCACTGAGACTAGTCTTTAGAATTTCCAGAGCTTCAAAATAGGAGATCAAGTTTCACTCCTAAAATCGCCTGATTTCCCACCTTTTTTTTCTAAGAGTTTAATTTCTTCTATCACAATTGACTTATCAATTGCTTTACACATATCATAGATAGTAAGTGAAGCAATACTCACAGCAGTGAGCGCTTCCATTTCAAGTCCTGTAACTGAATTAGAATTAGCAGAAGCTGTAACTTCTATTTTAGACTCTTCTTCAATTATTTTAAACTCAAGTTCAATAGAAGAGATAAAAATAGGATGACAAAGTGGAATGAGTTCAGAAGTTTTTTTTGCAGCTTGAATCCCAGCAATTTTTGCAGTAGTAAATATATCTCCTTTAGGAATGGACTTATCTATAATTTTTGAGATCAGTTCTTTACTTATTCTAATGGATGCGAATGCTTTAGCAAACCTTTCTGAACTTGGTTTGGAACTAACGTCCACCATTTTAAGATTGCCTAGTTTGTCTAGATGTGAAAATTCCATTTCAACCAACTAACGTTGCAAGATGAGCCTCGACGGACTCTGAAAGTGCTTCCAAATCATAACCACCTTCCAAAACAGAGATGATTTTACCACCACAAATCTCATCAGCCTTTCTTTGAACTATTTGAGTTATTTTTTCATAGTCATTGGACGTTAGTTCCATTCCTCCCAAGGGATCATTTCTATGAGCATCAAATCCTGCAGAAATTAGAATGAACTCAGGTTTGAATTTATCAATCTCAGGGATTAAAATTTTTTCTATTGAAGATAAGTATTCTGATTTTCCCGATCCTCTTTGCAAAGGAATATTTCTGGTATAACCTAATCCTTTACCTGCACCGGTATCTTTTTCACTTCCCGTTCCTGGATAGAATGGATATTGATGGATTGATGAAAAAAATACATTATTATCTTCATAAAAAATTTGCTCAGTTCCATTTCCATGATGAACATCAAAATCAAATATAAAAATTTTCTCTATGCCTTTAGTTTGTAAATATCTTGCAAGAATAGAAACAGTATTTGCAAAACAAAATCCCATTGCTGTATCTTCTTCAGCATGATGTCCAGGTGGTCTTGCAACTAGAAGTCCATTCTTTGCTCTATTGTTTAGGATTTCATCTGCTATCGAAATTGCACCACCGATAGAATCTTTAATTGCTTGGAAAGTGGATGGAGAGTAACGTGTATCGGGATCTAGACTTCCTGATTTATTCTGAATTCCAAATAATTTTTTGACATGCTCTTTCGAATGTGCTAGAGAAATTTCATCTGTGATTGGTTTTATCTTTGGTTGAGTAAGCTCTGAAAAATAGGACTGAGTTGATAGTTTTTTTTGAATAGCTTGGTATCTCTCTATGCGCTCAGGATGTCCATAACCAGTGTCATGTAAAAGGGAAGATTCAGAAAGCAGCAAACAGGTTTTATTCATTAGTTGATTCTAATAGGCTCAAGACAACTGTCAAGTGGAACTCAATTAGAATTTTTTTCGGGAAAGGATTTTGTTAAAACAATTACAAAAACTTTCATTGCTCCATTTTCTAGAAGAATTCTTGCGGCTTCGTTAATAGTAGCACCAGTTGTAAACACATCATCTATTAAAAGAAAATTTCCACTCAATTTATTCTGAAATTCTTTTTGAATCTCTAGAGCAAATCTTGCATGTACAAACCTATCAAAATAGGATTTTCCTGATTGAAGTTCTTTAGACCTTTTCTTAAGCACAGAAAGTGTTTTTATGGAATATTTTTTTTGTATCCAATGAAGAACTTTTTCAAAACTAGAGAATGGTCTTTCTCTATAACTTTTTTTGTTGGAAGGAACAAAACTCATATAATCAATTTGATTATCTTGAAAAAGTTTTCTAGTTATCTGCTTTAAGCCTAATCTAAAAAAATTTCCAAGATCTCTCCTCGGAACAAATTTTAATTTTTGAATGATTTCTTTTTCCATTTCAGTTCTTCCTCTTAGGAAATAAATTCTTTCAAAAAAAATATTTCTTGAATTGCAATAAGTACATTCTTCAGTTTCCATAATTGAAGAACAAGACTCACAAAGTTTTTCATGAAACGTTAGTTTCTTTCTTGCACAGGTTTTACACACAGAACAAAATTTTGATAGTGAATCTTTTTTGTTACAAAAGATACATTCTAGAGGAAAGAAGAAATGAAGGATTGAGTAAATCATATCCAAGGAGTGTATTGAATATGATTTACTAAGGAATTAATTTCGTTTTAGGAAAAAATTATGTTCTAAGGTCTATTTCTATACCAAATAAATGCTCTATAGAGTAGAAATAGAATTAAAAGAATGGGAAGCAGATATACAATGTTTCCTGTAAAGCTTAGGATATAGTTTAAAGAGCTTACAAACTCATTTCTATAATCAGGAAAAACAATTTTTGTAGGAAGCTCTTTTCCCGAAATATTTAAGTATAATTTTACCCAAGTAACCTTATCTTTAATCTTCCAAGTTTCATGCTTTGCTAAATCTTCAGAGTCTTCACTTCTTTCTAGTGCTTCTTCTCTATCTTTCAGAGTCCAACTCTCAGAGTTTCCTTTTGCTACAGCCTTAGATCTTCTAGAAATCCTTGTTGCTTCTCTTTGCAATTTAATTTTCTGTAGTTCGTTCAGCTCGGTCCAATCAGTAGTAGAAACTGTTTCCGATTTGAGTTCACCAATCTTAGCAAGAGCGAGTAACGTTTCATAAACCGAACTTGATGGCGAATGAATTTCTAGAGTCATGGATTCATGAGAGCCATACAGATCGATGGAGCTATTGGCTAGAAAAGATTCTTTTTTGATAATCTTTAAAACTTCTTCTCTAACTTCATGTATGTCTTTCACTTTAAAGTTCAGATTGATTTTATATTCCAAAAATCTAGTTTTGGATGCAGAAGAAATGATATCAGTTGGTTTAGAAATTGTTCTGGATTCTTCATCCTTAGGAGAATTCGTTGGCTTTGAAGCCTGAGTTGCTTCATCTAAATCCATCTCTTCGTCAGTTGCAACTTTCTTAGCTTCAGTTTGTGATCTTGAATTAGTGCCTTCTTTACTTGGTTCTTTGGACTTTTTACAGCCTACAAAAAGAATTATCAATATAAGTAATATTTTCATGATTTTTCAGACCTCACAATTGCTTCTACTACAGTTTTATCCATATTCAATTTTTCTGCAATCGTTTCTGGTGACCAATCATATGTTTTATATAAACTCAACACTGTTGCTCTTTTTCGTTTAAGAGAGTCAGTATTCAAATCTTTAGGTGCTTGTTTAGCCCTAGTGTTTACACTAGACTTTCCAAGATTCGGATTCACTTCTGTGAAATCAGAATGAATTATTCCAGAAAGTTTTTCCATCTTACTATCAGCTTGCGATAGTAATTCTTCCATTCCTTCTCTCATTTCTTCTGTTTCTGTCTTCAAAGTCTCCATTCTTTTTTGCATAGTTGTAATCTGTTTATGCTTAGTAGAAAGATCCATCATTAGATTTTCAACTTTATCAAATTTAGTTTCAATTGTTTTGAAATCGAAAGTTTTTGCAGCAATCTCAGCAGCTCTTTCTTCCACAAAATTGATTTGATCGGTAAGCTCAGATTCTTTATTCTCAAGTTTACCAAGTTCATGGTATAATTTTTGTAGTTTTTCTGCAAGATCAGAGCCCATTCTATTGGTTGCTTGTACTGCACTAGAAATTTCAGCAATCTTAGAATTTAGATTTTTAAATTCAGAAACCTTCATTGCAATCTCTTCCTGAATTCTAGATACTTCTACAATTTTATGATCTATAGAAGTCACCATGCTAATCTTTTCATGAAGTTCTTCTGTTCTTGCATGAATCTGATCACAAGCACTAGTTGCACGAGAAAGCTCATTTTCAATTTGATCAATTCTTAGTTTTTGAGTTTCTAACATCCTCATTTCAGTTTCAATTTCTTTCTTAGAGTTTTTGAGGAAGTCTAGGTTTTTCATATACTGAGTTACTGACTCACCTTCAATTCTCATTCGATCTAACATTGCGTTCATAGACTTAACAGTAAGTTCAGATTCACGAATCACTCTTTCAGTATTTTTGAATAAGTCGGCATACGACTCAATTTCAGAAAGTCTATTGGAAAGTTTATCTATAGAAGTTCGAACTTTGGATTCTTCAGAATGGAAGTCTTCCAATAGAACACCTTTGAGTTTATAGATTTCAGAAGTTTCTTTCTCCACATCTCTTCTAAACTTAGAGAATTCATCTTTAGCTTTTTGGAACTCAGTTTTATTATCTTCAATGAAGTCTTTATTCGCTTTAGCAAATTCCAAGAAAGTTTTTTTCATGTGAGCATTAAACCCAGTGATTTGTCTCTCGCTATCTTCTTTAGAGTTTTTCAAACTAGATTCAATATTCGTTCTTACTTCTTGAACATAGGTAGTGATTCTAGTCTCTAGTTGGTCTAGTTGGAGTTGTCCCTTGTCTAGAAGAACAGTCAATTGTCTAGAAATTCTTTCATCAATAGTAGAGTTCAATTTATCAATCTTCTCTTCTTGTTTTTCTAGAAGATTCATTCCCGCTCTTTGGATTTGTTCAAGAACCTCATCACACTCAATTCTAGTCTTTTCTAGTTTATTTTGAAGGTCACGATGCAGCCTATCACCATATTCTGTGAGTAGATTTTCTTGTTTTTCATAGAGATGTGATCCCGTTTTTTGAAGTCTGTTCAATAGAACTTCCACTTCTTCTTGAGAACGTTTCACCTTAGTTTGAACCTCCCCAGAAAGACCATTGATTTGTGAGTCTAGTTCTTCTTTAGCTCTAGCAACGATAGTCTCAAGAGAGGACTTACCATTTACAAATTCTAACCTAATAGAATCAGAAATTTCTCTACCTTCCACATGGATATCTTTAAGTCTTTCAACGAGAGTATCCACTTCTTTGTTTGTTCTAGACTTGATCTTTTCAAGTTCAAGGTTCCAACCTTCTGCAAAGAATTCTAGTTTTTGGTCAACATTGGATCTTCTGTTTACTAGATCGTCATGAATTCTATCAACTTCTTTCTCGACTTGATGTAGGATTTCTTTAGAACTTTCAATGAGTGCATTTTTGAGATCATAAAAATGGTCATCAACCGATTTGATTTTGTTAGAAGTATCTCTGCCTAATTCTTTAATCTTAAGATCGATTGCACCTAACTCATCTAGAAACTCAGCTTTCTTTCTTCCATGAAGTGAGAGCATGCTCTCTTCTAGTTCTTCTCTGAGCAGAATGAATTTTTCTCTAGTATTGGATTCAATAGATGCAGTAGCCTTATTCATTTCAGATTCAAAGTTATGAAGATTTTTATAGATGGAATCTTTGAGAAGTTCAGCGTCTGAATAGAAATTTTCACTGGATTGTTTGAAATCATTTTCAAAACGATGAATCTCTTTTAATAGCTCCGATTTTTTCAGTTCAGCAGTTTTCAAGAGTCTATTTTCAGCATCCATATACTTATCAAAAAAATTATTGATATTCGATAGAACTGTTTCAGCCTGTCTTCTTGCTTCTGTGAGAATTTCATCTTTACGAGTCATGGTTTCAAGACTCATGCCTTCAATTTCAGTTCTCACAAGATCAATTTCCATCTTAACACCCGATAGAAAAGATTCTTTGTTTTGAGATAGTTGTTCAAAGATAGCTTCAAATCTTTCTTGGAATTTTTTTTCAAAACTCATGAGTCTAGTCTGTACGGACTCACCTACTGTTTCAGCTTTTTCTTCAAGTCTTGTATCTAGTCTTTCAATTCTTTCAGCAATAGATTCAGTGGAATCACGATAGAGCGTTAGGCGATTTTCTAAAGAACGTTCGCTATCTCTTACAAAATTGTTAAAATCATCTAGTTTCACATTTGCATGTTCTACTTTGTTGACAGTTTCTAGTGCAAGTGCTTCTACTTCATCTGTGAGTTTTAGTTTGTAATTTTCAGAAAGAATTCTAAGTGATTCATCCACTTTATCAGACTTTACTTCTAAAAGAGTTTCTAGTTCTACAATTTTAGTCGCTAGAGACTCAAGGATATTTCCAGTTCTATCATCTAATTTTTCTTGAAACTTACCAATGAGTTCTTTGGTTTCAATTTGCAGAGAATCCACACTGGAACTCACTTTAGCAAGTTCTTGTCTTTGAGTGTGGATGATATTCATGCCTTCTTGCACTGATTTTGCTTCTTCACGAATTTCAGTGGTGAGCTTAACTACATCTTTTAGTTCCACAAGAACAGTATCCAGATAGACTTTGTTATCATGCAGGTCTGAGAGAAGTGATGCAGTTTCATTTGCTTTGGTTTCTAAATCAATGATCAAACGTTTCGCTTGTTTATTCATTAGATCTAGATCGATGGTGGCATCTTTTACAGACTGCACCCCATCTCGGGCTACACCCTCCAACTCATCGGTCAATTTATGAGAAAATTTTTTGATTTGACTCAATTTAAAGCTGGAGGTATCTAACTTTCTAAATAGAAAGAACACAGCAATGCTTGCTAAGAATGGAATTAATAGTTCTATACCCATATTTGACCGCTAAAGATTATGTCTCATTTGTAGTCATAAAATTTTAGGCGAAGAATTTCAAGACAAAATTTTTTTTTGACGAATTTTTAGAGAATAAAGGAAAAAAGTAATTTGAAGAAAAATATCCATTATGATAAACCCTACTCTATCATAGTTTAGGATAATGGAATAAATCTTCTTTGCTAAATTACAAAAACATTTCTGTGATTTTAGTGCCTTCAGTGGTTAAAAAATCTAGAACCACGAAAAGCACGAAGCATACGAAAAGAAATTACATAAACCTTTCTGTGATTTCTGTGCCTTCTGTGGTTAAAAAATCTAGAACCACGAAAAGCAGGAAGCATACGAAAAGAAATTACAAAAACACTTCCGTGATTTCTGTGCATTCAGTGGTTAAAAAAATCTAGAACCACAGAACACACCGATCACACGGAAAGAAATTACAAAAACACTTCCGTGATTTCTGTGCCTTCAGTGGTTATAAGATCTAGAACCACGGAACACACCGATCACACGGAAAGAAATTACAAAAACCCTTCCGTGATTTCTGTGCCTTCAGTGGTTAAAAAATCTAGAACCACGAAAAGCACGAAGCACACGATTCAACTATAGAGCTTTAGAAGGTTGGTCATGCAAAAATTTTATAGTAGATATTTGAATTTTTTTTTCTTAGAGCGATACACAATATAATCTGAGTCTAGCGTCAAAATATGGTTTATATTCTCTTCTTCGGATAAAAGTAATAGGCTTGCATCAGCAAAGTCCATGGGAACGTTTTGGTATTTTAAAATCAGTATTCTAATCTTTTCAAGTGACTTTTTATCTTGGGTACTAATTCGAAGAGGATCTCTTTGTAGCCATTTTAAAAAATCAGATTGTACTTCAGCATTAAAATTTAAAAAATGCATTGTTTCAGTGATCACAGGCCAAGTGGTATAAAAGCTGCCTTTGTAGGTTTTGAAAAAATCTTGAACCCTCAGTGAATGTTTATCAGAATTGTCAAAAAGAGCAATTAGAGGTCCAGCATCAAGAAGAGCTTTTTGCATTTAGTCTGGATTTTAGTTTTTTCTTATAATTAACGGAATTGTCAGAAACACCGCTTCCATGTTTTCCAAAAAATTCTACTCCAAGTTCATAAGCATTTTTTTCTTCTTCGAATTGGTTTAAGTAAAGTTCAAGTGCATTTCTTAGAATCTCTGATTTTGTTCTCCTTTTTTGAATAGCAATTTCTTCTAATTTTTTTTCTAGTTCGACTGGAAGTCTAAGAGCTAACATGTATAACATATTGTTATACATCAAATTTTTGTCAAGAGCAAAATTCAGTTCAAGACTGACTTCGGTCATCGAATAATGCTTTAGACGTCCCAAGACATTTATAGTGAAATTTGTGAAATTTTTTATTGAAATAAAATGATAACCAGAGTTAATAGTGTTATGAATTTTGAAAAACAAGACGCAAAAGAAAGAATTAACTCTAGATCAGGGATTCTTGTAATCATTGCGATAGCAATCGCAGCCTATATTGGGATCACAAATTCTCCCCCAGCAAATATCATAAATGCATGGCAAGCAAAAATTAATGATGGGAAATATTTTGTTTACCTACCTATTCTACTCATCATTCTTGTAGAAATGATTCCCATCTTTATAATACGAAGTTTTATGATATTTAACCATAACAAAAAATTTAAAGATCAAAAAGAGATGCAACTACCATACTTTTCTAAGTTGTAGTGAATCTTAAACTACCTAAAGCACTTCAATTCATGCAGAATCAATTTGAAAAAAGTATAAGACCCTATTTGCATATTAATTGTGAAATTAGAAATGACTTGAGTCTATGGGATAGCAAATTTGGAGGCTATCCCTATATACCTAAAAACAGCACAATACCAAAAGACTCCAAAGGCAAACCAATGGTTTTGCTAGCACAAATAAATTGGGGACAAACACCAAAACTAAAGAATTACCCCAAAAAAGGAATCACACAATTTTTCATCTCCAACGCCGATGATTATTTATATGGAATGGATTTTAGAAAACCCACACTACAAAAAAATTGGCGTATATTACATTATCCTAAAATAGAACAGAAAGAAGAAAAACTAGTCTCTGACTTTTCCTTTTTACAAGATGATAAAGAATTATATGAGAAAGCTCAGTTTAATTTTCCATATAAATTAAAAAAAGGTGCACGTAATTTTGCTATATCTATGAAATTTGAATTAAAACAAAGTCCTGTGCTTACTCGTGATTATGAATTTGCTTGGCTCATAAACCAAGGAAAAGATTTTTTTTGGAGAAATTTTGATCCAAACAATCCAGAGATAGGTTATCAATTATTGAAAGAATACAATCAATCCTATCCACCAATCACTCATAAAATCTGAGGATACGCAGGTTTTGTTCAAGAAGATTTTCGAAAATTTGATAAGAAAGCTAAACTTGCTAAGATTCCTACAAACCCTTGGATATTATTATTACAAATTCAATCAGACTCATTCTTTCAATGGGGTGATTCAGGAGTTGGAAATTTTTTTATTCAAAAAGAAGATTTACTTCAACAAAATTTTTCCAAAGTGAGGTATCACTGGGATTGTGCTTAACTAGAAATTTGTTCTTTAGATTCTTTAAAAGATAAAATTATCATAGACAAATTCTAATAAAAATATATAATTAAAGGTTATGAATTATTCAAATATTAGGATCAATTTATTTCTTATTATTTTTTTTATGCTTACAGCAATCTCAGCAGAAACTTTTCAAGAAAAAGGTAAGAATCTTTGTAAATCTGACGTTATGGAGCATTGTAAAACCTATATCTTTAGTGGTAATGAAAAAGTCAGAGATTGTCTTTTTGAAAAGAAAGAAGTCTTGAATCCAGCTTGTAAAGAATTTATAGTTACAGCTCAAAAGTTTAAAAAACAAATGAAAGAAAATTGTGGAAAAGACATTCAAAAATTTTGTTCTTCAAATGAAGGAAAACCTAAAGAAATGAAAGTCTGTTTGAAACAAAATCTTTCCCAATTTGAATCAACTTGCCAATCATTTATCAAAGAAAATTCTGATAGAATTGACTAACGTTAAACTAAATCATTTATTCGATTGAACCCTTAATTTTTCAATCTAAAATTGCTTGAGCAAGTGCTGTGTTTTCTAGTGGATAAAACTGTTTTCCATTTACAAGTTTCCATTCTACATTTCTTAAATCTTTTCATTGTTCTTCAGTAATGAAATTCTGGTATGTTAATCCATTGAAAATAGCTGTCATAAAAAATCCTTCAATAAAATTTTCTGTGAAAATTGCTTCCTTAGTTCAGCTAAGCTTTAATAATTAAGATTTATTCAGTCTCATTTTCTTTATCAAATGCAATCCGTGAGGCAATGGCAACTTCCAAAAGTGGTATCAATGATTTTCTATTTAATAGTTCATAAGACTTTTTGAATAAATCGTTCACTTGTTCTCTATACGTTTTTTTTCCTACCCAAAAATTGTGTGCAATCTGTAAGGAAGTAGCAGGAAAACCTTCTTTTAAACATTGATAAGCTAGATCAATATAGTTTTCTATTTGCTTATGAGTTAAATCATATTGCATATCATCAATATGTTTATAAGTATCTAATGGAGCAATGATTCCGAATCGATGGTAAGTTGGTGCAATGATTAAATGATTTCTAGAATTTACCGATTGATATTTTTCAATGTAAACGCTGCCAATTTCTGATCTATCTGAGGTAAATGGCAATAACAATGGACGGATTTCTTTGTAGATGTTCATATCTCTATGATAAACTTCTTGCATATTTGGATCTGTTTCTGTTTCTAGAAAATCTTCATAAACTTCTTCATTAGTTTCTATTAAACATCTCAATGATTCAAAAATAGTATTTCCGGCGTTTTCCAATTCATAAGAATCTGAATGATAATAAAAAGTAACGATAGGCGAAATCTCTTCTGGACTATCAAAATAATAACCCCAGTGTAGTCCATCAGTAAAACCTCTGAATAGCCCTATAAATTCTGGTGGGTCATTATAGAATCTAAATTTTTGAATAAAATCAAAAAGATTATTCTCATTAAAATCATTTTTGAATATATCGAAAATATCTAACAAAGCAATTTCTAAATCATCTTGTAGATTGATCTGCTTATTGTTTTGCAACCAATCATAAAATTGAAAAAAATCTTCGGGAAAATCAAAACCAAATAAGTCTTTGATATTTTTTTGAGGTTTATGATTCATAATATTTATTTACCAAAAAAATTTTCTAAAAGTTCTAAATCAGGATTCATGAGTAAATCTCCATCCAAAGGAATAAAAAATTCAATGTGCTTCCTTTTCATTTTTGAATTAAACTTGTTCTAGCAAATGAACTATTCCATAAAAATCTTCGTTGCCTAGGAATGTTTTATTTCTTGGTTCTTGAAACTCATCAAAATAGATTGTCTTAACTTCATACATACCTTCTTCAAGAGTGAGTTCAATCATTTGCTGCTCTGGTTCTATATAAAAATGAATGCCACTAGAATCAAACAATACATAATCACTTTCTTTCAAAGCAATCACTCCTTCTGTTTTCCAGTCCACAAGTCTATTCAAATGTTCTGGTACAAGTAGTTCTTGAATGCCATTTTCACCATTGGAATTTCTGATGATAAAAAACTTTTTTTTATTTTCTTGGACTATTGTTGTAAGAATTTTTGGATCTGCCCAAAGAGTAATTGCTAGATGTTGTAAACCTTTGAATTCAAAAAAGGCAACATCTTGTCCTTCATGATTGCCACATACTGTTGCTACTTTTGCATAATCACTTGTTTCAGGATTATTCCATTCATCACCTTTTTCTAAATCTACTAAGTCCCCCCGACTTCGTGATTTCACCGAAAAACAACCACTCCAAAAAGCAAATAACCTTTTGGGTAACAAAATCATTGGTCAGCCTGTAGTATCTATCCAGTGTTGCATTGTTTAAGGAAGCAGTTAAAATAAAGAGTCTTGATTTCTTAATAAATCTATATTGACTCTATTTATGAAACTGATATTCTCAATTATATTTAGCAGGTAAAATTGTAAATTATATTCTTTAAATACAATTGAATGAGAAAGTATTTTGGTTTTATAATCTTCATCAATATCGTCAATATATAGCTGTCTCTCGAAATATACTTTTTTAGTAGTTTCAAGATTTGTATTTCTTATATGAATCAGAAATTGAATATTTTTTGCTTTTATTTAAAACATAGTCCGTTTTAATGGGTAGTCCAAGACTAAGTCACGGATAACGTTGTGAGATATCATAAATAATTTCTAGTTTAAAAAATTGAGAATAATCGAATTAAACGAAAATGTTTAAAATTAAGAACAAACTATTTACTATAAAATATGCTTATATAGATGCTTTTATTAGCAATGAAAATCAATTAGTTTTTGGTCTGCAAATAAAAGCCACTGGTAAAGACAAGTTTCCCAATCAAGACTATGCTGATACTTTTGACCTATTTTTTCCTGATAATGAATTGTTATTTAACTCGGAAATATTATTAAAGATTAATCCAAATGAAATAGAGAAATGGGAAGATATTGTTGAACGAAAAATTGAATGGAAAGATTATCCCGAAAACGAGGAAGAACCACATGCCCTTTTTTATGTTTATGAACACACAGGAGTTTATAACGCAAAAATTGAATTTAAAAATATAGCCAATAAAATTATTGTACATGTAATAGCCTCTTGTAATATATATGCGGGAGAAGTGTTTTCGGATAACTTACCGTTAGAGATTGAAACTGAAGTTGATTTTTTTGGAATACTCTGTGGCAAAGACAACGAAGAACAATGTAGAAAAAAATTAAAACAATTTTTGAATTTAGATAATTTAAAATTTATTCAGAACAAGTATAATGTTTCTTTAATGGTTCCAAAGAATACTAATCTCGAAACGAATTTGCTTGTGCTAGGAAACTACTAAAAGAAATATTAATTGTTAATATATAAAACATTTATTGTTCTTTCAAGTGTTCAAGTAAACGATGAAACTTTACTACAAGATTGTATTTACTTGAATCAAATTGATTTACATAATCAGTATAAACATGTTGTAAAATTTCAAACCAAGGATTCTTGCATAAAAAGCTAACCATTAAACCAACCATAATTTGTAAAAGACTACTACTTCCAAAATAAACTAATGGTTTTATTTTTCTATCTATTATCACTTTTTCATTAATTAGGGTATCTAATTTAAAAATGCTATTTGTTTTATCAATAAATTTTTTGGTTCCTTCTATGAAATAATTCGTGTATATGTTCTCTATTACATCATCAAGGTTAGGATAAATTTTTATCTCTTTATTATCATTTGAATTAAAGTAACCGTCTTTATTTAGTGGATTTATCAAGAAGCCAATATCAACAGAAAAAACAGATCTTTTTTCTTGATAAATTTTTGCATTTCTCATTAAAGAAATGATTTCTTTTGAATACAAACTAATATAAAGGAAAATAATAGTTGTATCTCTTTTGAAATCAAGCAAAAATTTGTATGAAATATCTATTCCTTCACTGATAAAGATAATCGATTTGTCGGAAGATGTATTATTAACACTTTCCACTAAAAAATTATGTGAATGAAATTTATCAGATAATTTTTCTGTAATCGTTTCTAAAATAGGATTTAGCCTTAACATCGTTATTATGAATTCACCAACTCTTCCCAAAAAGGAATTTCCTTCCAATCAAGTACATTTTTGTGGTTAGATTTCAAATATTTTTTGATAAAGGGTTTCACAGTTTGAAGCAGTTCCTCACTTGCACCTTCTAAACTGTCAGCAACAACACCATTGCTTTTGTAATTGCCATACAAACCTTTCATCCATTTTTTGAGATATTTTTCTTCACGAGTAATTCGATACAATGCAAACGCTGCAGCAGTTTTTAATTCTTCACTTGCTTTTACTCCTACATAACCTGTTTGATTATGGTCATAAGTAACAAAAGCACCACTCAAAATCCTTTTTAAGCCATCAACACAAATAGTATTTTTTGGAGCAATCATGCCAATAGAAACTGTGGCAATAACACACTCGGATAGACGAGTAAGATTAGCCGCTAAACTTGGCAACAAAACATCAATAGCACGTTTATCACCAATTTTCCCAAGTGCTCTTGCTGAGTACCCAAAAATATCCAAATTGCTGGATGCCATTTTCTTCATCAATTCAGGAACTGCTTTCTGTGCTTTTTCACCCAACTCACCAAGTATTTCAGCAGAACTCCAAACTATAAATGGTTTTTCATACTTTAAGCCTTCGATCAATTGATCAATATCTTCACGGGAAGGATTTGTTTTTTTTGTATTGTTACCAAGAAACGTCTTAAAAAAAGTACGCCATTCCTCATCACTACCTTGTAAAATTCTATAGTCTCCTGTTTCATAGGCAGTACTTCCCCAAGAGTCTCTTTCTTGCAAATGGCTTATCCATTTTTTATCAGTAACAGTGAGTTCAAAAAGGATTTGAGGTAATTTTTTTTCATCCTTCCATTTGCTGTTTTTGCAATAGTAAAAAGTTTGTTTCAAGATGCCGGGATAGTTTTTGGTTTCTAGTACTTTGGCTTCAGCTACAAATTCATCTGCCCTGAAATAAACTTGTTCATCATTAAATACATCATCACCCAAATACTCCCAAACAGGGCTTTTTTCATGTCGAACGCTCCAACCAGAAAGAACCCTTAAAAAAAAATCCTTGCTTGCTGGTATTCCCACAAAGTCACCATAAACATTGAATATTCTAAGTTGTACTTTTGTGTCTTTGATTTTCTCAATGCGAACGCCATAAAGGTCAGTGGACATAAAAGATAATCCTCTGTAATTACGATTAATTTATTTCATCAAGGATGGAATCAGTATTATGAAGAACAATTAAAAAATCATTGTATCCAAGTATTTTATTTTTCATAAGTACTTGAATCATTAGAGGAGACATTACAAGACCATTCGGAACCTTATAGATTTTATCATTATGTCTTAGCAAGTTATACTTTAGTATTCCCAAATGTTCAAGTTCTAAAACTTTTTCTTTAGAAATAAAGTATCTACCATCGGATACCAAAAAATATAATTCATCTTCTTTATTAATTGTATTCAGTTGTGTAACATTAGCTACTGCGATAGGCTCCTTTAAGAATTCATGGATGGTTAAAATATAAAAATTATTATTCTTATTACTCTTGATTCTTTGAAAATCAAAACTTGATGAATGGCTTTCTAAAATATTTTTAACTTTTTCATTGACTATAATTTTGTCTGTTTGTACTTCCTTAAAGATTTGTTTTCTCTGTAATTTTTTTTCATAGAGAATATCATCGTTACTTTGCAAATATAAAGTTGGAAGTCCCAACAGATAACATGGAAAATGAGTGATCTCATCTTCTTCAATGGATAACTCATAAACTAAATCCCAAATAAGATTTTTTGTGCGAAGAATTTCTAATGCTTTCACAAGAGATAGTTTATCTTCAAACTGAAAAAACCAAGTTTGTCCTTTTCTAAATTCTGAAAAAACCTGCACAAATTCATTTGCACTCTTTATCAATTGAGGTTGGTCTAAATGATCCACAATGATTTTATAATTTACTTTCATAAGATTTATTTTACCTAAAATGATTTATAAAAAAGTTTTATCTACAATGATAAAGTATATAATTTATTCTAAACTTGTGCAAGAAAAGCAAGATATTCTCTGATGTTTGTTTTGATGAGATATTCTTGTTTGTAATCTCCACCCAAAGTAGGCAATGGAGCAAATCCATAACATTCATCTTCACTGAGTAAACCTAATTTCTTAATAGCTTTTTTATGCAAAGGTTCCCAGAGAACATTTTTTCTGTAATCTTTGCTTACAAATCCTGAATCAAATAAATCTTCAAATGTTCCAAACATTTTTCTGATTTTTTTGGTATATACATTCAAATGAATAATACTATCTACTTTCCATAAATAAAAGTCTGAGAAGGAAAGGCGAACTATTTCTATCTCAGTTCCATCCAAGCCTTCCCATTCTTCTAAATCTAAGAAAGGTTCTGTTGTGTCCACCAACCAAACAAGTCCTTTGTCATAACTCCCAAAACCAAAGTCCTTCCATTCAGTGAAAATTTCTTTGGGAACTTTATATACCAAATACCCATGCCTTTCATCAACATAAGGCTTTCGATTACCATCCGGTGCTGACATTTCATGGAATAAAGGAAACTGTGTTTGCATAATTGTATAATTACTCTATTTCCCCAAGATAGGATAAAGAATAGTCTTTCTCTTTCACGGAAACTGGATTTTGGATTTCATTTTTCTCTACAAAATCATGATCTAACCAATTTATTTTTTGTGATTTAGCAAACGCAGAAATGAATCTATCTTCTTCAGGCAAAATATTCTCTTCAGCGTAATAAGAATTATCTTCTTCAAAAAAATCCAAAAACTTTTTTGATATAAATTCATAATCAAAAATAATCATCCCAAAAAGATATATCTTCTTGTTGAAATTTCTCTAAAGTGAGTTCATCTCTAAGGAGTAGTTCTCCAATATACACAACTGAAACAAACACTATTTCATCTTTTCTTAAAAATTGATTGTGGAAATTTTCTAAATCAATCTTTCCAAAAAAGAATTTTCTTTCACGAGAAGTTGGAATCGGATAAAATTGAAACTGATTTTCATATTTTGCATATCTCTCACCTAATACTTTCAATTCAAAAAAGAATCCATCTTCTCGATTCACAATATCATGAATCTCTATAATGAAAAATTCCCTGGATTCTTTATAAATACCTTTAGTCTGTTTTATTTGATCGAAGTTCATAATTTCGCCTAACGTTTATTTACCTATTTTGATTCGATTATATTTCTCTTTAAATTTTTCATTCGGAACTTTATAATCACCATCTATAAAATATTCTGGTTTCAAAGAGTTCACAATATACATTTCCATCATTCCTTTATTCTTTGCCATCACCTCTCCTCGTAACTCACAAGAAAATAGATCTTTAACAAGGTTATAAGTGCTAGAGGAAATATTGATTTTACCCGCTATTCCCGAACTTTCCATTCTTGAGGCAGTATTTACTGTATCCCCAAAAACATCATAGGTAAATTTCATTTCCCCAATAACCCCTGCTATAAGTGGACCTGTATTTATACCCAGCCTAAGTTCCCAATAGGGAAAACCTTGTGCTTGTTTAATTTGCTTCATTTGCTCCATGAATGCTTGGATTTCCAAAGCTGCTAAGACACAATCAATTGCATGAGTTGAATTAGCAATTGGCAAACCTCCTGCTAACATGTAAGAATCTCCAATAGTTTTGATTTTTTCAAGATGGTATCGTTTCGTGACTGTATCAAAGTAAGAAAAACAAAGATCAAGTTCATGGATCAATTCTTCAGGTTTCAGTATCTCCGAAATTTTGGTAAACCCAACAAAATCAGTAAACATCACTGAGACTGAATCATAATGCATAGGAAGAATCTTACCATTGTCTTTAAGTTCTCTTGCGATATCACTCGGAAGAATATTTAAAAGCAACTTATCAGATCGATCCAGTTCTTGTTCCAATTTATCTTCAGCAATATTTGTTTGTTTCCATATATAATAACAAGATGAAATCAAAATCATTGGTGTGATTGCCATAACCATATACTCAATGATAAGATAATGAGCTTCAACTAAGGGAATTTTGAACCACTCTTCACTTGCATTCGTATGTCCAACAAAAAGGATTACAGTCGGAAGTATAACCGTCGTGATTAGAATCCATTTTCGAGTAGCGGAAAATAGAAAAAAAGGTAATGGCATGACTGCAAAAGTTGCGAGATAAAATTTACCATCATGCCCAAGTATAGAAGTCATTACTAATAAGTAGATGCTTGCAAAGAAAATTGCTGCTAACACAATGATATCATTCATTAGCAGTGTTTTGGTTCGAACCTTAATCCAGAAAAGAGTTGCAAAGAGTATTGGTAAAAGAGTATTCGCAATGATTGGCACAAGATACAACCAAGTCCAATTGCCATTAAAATAATAATAAATTTCGAAGAAGAATGTAATTAAAGTAAAAAGTAAACTAGATAAAGTACTTATAAATAAAACTTGATTTTGAATTATGTAAACTTTATAAAAACGTGTATTAGCATATCTTTCTGATCCTATATGGATGATTCTACTGATAAAATTTTTGTTTGGACTATTTATTTCTTTTTTCATAAACTTCAGAATATTTTTGTAAACCTAATTATAAAATAACAGTTCAATTTACTGTCAAATAGAATTACTCAGAGTCAAAACTGTTTACTTAATAAATTTTTTAATCTTATCTTTCTGCCAATAGATGTTCATTTAATTTTCACATAAACTTAGCGAATCAAATTCGATATAACCCTAGTCCTAAAATCAGACTAATTAGATTGACAATGCAAAATTCAAAACTAAATATTGTAGAATAATGAATTATACATTTATTGTAGTTTAAATCAGATTGATTGGAGGTTAGTTATAAATTGAAAAGAATAATTTTTTTTGCTTTAACTATTCTGTTTAGTTTGAATTGGAATTGTGGAGACTATGAAATATATAATAATAGAAAAGGTGATAAAAATAGAAGAGAAAATTACAGAAACAGATTACTTCTTTGTTATTTACCATATAAAGAAATTCGTCAAATTAGTCCTGATTTAGTCCTTTCAAATAGAATAAATTATTTCTCAAGTTTCATTTCAAATTCAAATTCTGAAAATAAGGTTATATATCCTAATGTTGGATTCACAATTGATAACGGTAAAAATTGGAAATATTTTATTAATCAGGAAGCTCCAATCAATACAACTATTTGGGATGATTCATTATTCTATGTTCTATCTTCCAAAAGTATTTTTGTAACAGAGAACTCTGGTCTAACATGGCAGAAGTACCCAAGCCCTGCAGATGAGTTTTCTAATGAAGATATATTTATGGCAACTGGATTAAATGAGTTAGTGTTAATCCCAAAACTTTCAGATAGAGTTCTGAAAATCTACTCTTCCATAGACAGAGGAAAAACTTGGAAACAACAATCGCTTAACGCTTCTCAATTAATTTATTTTAAAGGTCAACGAAATGGTATTTACAGAATTCTCTTAACAGAGTCTTCAACAATTTCAAACGTGAAGTTATATACTAGTTCAAACTTTGGTCAGAATTGGAATCTAACTTATACTTTTTCAACAGGTTCAACTTTAGACTATTCACCAGACTATCTTTATTTCTATACTGATTTAGAAGGATTTGCATCGGGTGGGACAAGTATTTTCAAAACTACTAACGGTGGATCAACATGGATTGAATACCCACAAAATTATCCACTAGATTATACTTCCATTTTTTTTGCTGATTCATCAAGGATCTTATCAAATAAATCTTCAGTAAGAACTGGAAATTCTTTCCCAAAATTTCAAAGTTTTTTCTCAATCTCAACAAACAATGGTCAGACTTGGTCAGAATTCATAACTCAAGTTTATAATTTTCATGAAGTATTTTCCTCAACAGAAATACTTGGAACTAGTTCAAGGAGTGAAGAAGAAGACGTTGTAGTTTTTAATTCTTTTTCTACTAAAGGAATAAAGACAAGTAAAGCCAGTTTTAAAATAGAAAAAGAGACCACGGGATGGGAATCTCAATTTATAACTTGTTGGCTGAATGCTGCAAACATGCCTGATACAGGAACTAGAACGAAGCCTTATTAAATATATGAGTGGATGAAGCTCTGAGTGATATATGAAAACAAAAAATCTAAAAAAAATAACTAAGAAATTTTTTATTGATTTATTCTATCAATCGTTGTTTATCTTTTTAATTGTTTGCATTTTCCAAAAAAATTTATCTGCAAATGATTTATTTATAAATACTCTAAATCAAATTGATTCCATCCATAAAAAAGAATTTATGATAAAAAAAATAGATTTTACTGATGAATGTGAATCTGGGATTTCAGCTATTTTTTATTATCATAAAAATAAGATTAGAAAATTAGAATATGAATCGTTTGAGGGTTGTGCAAGAGATTCCCATTCTAAGTTTACAGAATTTTATGATGAATCAGGAAATATTTTTTTTATCTTTTATCACTATCAGGGAATTTGGGGTGAGTTTTGCTTTGGAAGAGGAAATGCAATCTTTCAAAATGGAAAATTGGTTCAATCCAATTGTGCTACGATTACTTTCCCTGATTCTCCTGATTATTCTAGGAGAATTCTTTCCAAAAAGTTTATACCAAACTGTCCTTCAGAATATTTGTCTTATACTCATACGGAAAATGGGATGCATTGTTTTCATAAGTCAACTCAAGAACTTGAAAAAATCTTTAAAATTACTGAGAAACCATTTTTGAATCAGCGATATAGATTTGTAAACCCAAAGGTAAATGATAAATCCAAAGTAATTGCTGTATCAACTATTGTTCGTGATAATGATAATTCAAAAGCTAAAGTATTACTTAGATTAGATCCTCAAGATGAGGTAGAAATTTTAG
This sequence comes from Leptospiraceae bacterium, assembly GCA_033762425.1. Lineage (GTDB taxonomy): Bacteria > Spirochaetota > Leptospiria > Leptospirales > Leptospiraceae > JANRLP01. Next base: position 1,986 of record JANRLP010000039.1, on the reverse strand, counting down.
AGATTGGAAGAAAAGAAAAAAATCTTCAGTTAGGTCTAAATTATTGGTATAAAATACAGTTCTATAATCCAATCAAAGAATTAAAGACTAAAGGATGGATTTTTGGAAGTCATTTAGAGAAAACTAAATTAGAGTCTTCTCAAAAGAATAAAGTAAAATGATTTCGCATAACGTTGAATTTAGTTAAACTCAAATTAACGTATCCAGCGATATCCTACAAGCTCAGTTATCTCTTTAGAAGCATCAGTAATTCTAAATGTGCAAATTAACAGTGCATTTGATTTTTCTCGAAGAATTAATTCGTTTTTTAATCCTTGGCAAAGAGAAGATGGATTGCATAGTCCTTGAACCTTCATTTTAGTAAGCTCAAAAGTATTATTGTCATGAACTTTAATACCAATATCATCAATTGAAGTGCCAGTTCCATCATAACTAAAACCTATACCTAAATTGTAATAAAAACTAAGCTCATAATTCACATTTTCTTTAGAAACTTTTGATTCTATTCCTATTAATTGACCTTGTATATAACTAGAGTAATAGAATGATTCAAAATAATCATAACGATATCTAACAACATACTCATAGCCCATCTTCCATTCAAAGCCATTAATTTTTATCCTTGTGCTGTCTAATTTGGAAAATCCACTTATAGGATCGATAGTTTTAACACATGCATAACTACCACCTCTTGTAGAACAAAAATCATGATGAAATCCGTAAATGATTCGACCAACCGGGTAACGGATCAAGAGATTACTTAACACGAATTCATTCAATGGATTATTCTTTTCAATATCATTTCCATTAGTACATCCCAAGAAAAAAATTAACAGGAACAAAAAAATTTTTTGATTGAGATTCATAAGGTTATTTTTTATAAATTGAATATTTTTGTCAATTTATTTTGAATACTATTATTTAACGATAATTAATTGCAATGATGTTAGAATCTTCACTATTGATTTAAAATCAAAAGAATTTTATTCAATTAATTTTCGTAAACTTTCTTCATCCTTTGCATAGTTTATAGAAAGTACTTTCAAATTTTTTAGTTTGAGTACTGTTAACATCGCCTTTTGTTTTGGAAAAAGATCTCCTTGTCCACTTTCTTTGATTATGTGGATAGAATACTTATACTTTTTCATCTTAGGCAATGCAACAAATCTTGTTATGAGCGATGGCATTTTATGAATATCAGATAGAAAGAATACAAAATTCTTTTTTAGATATTCCTCTCCTTCTTTTTCAAAAAGACTATGTGCAATTTTACTTGCTTCCATTTCTGAGGTGAAGACTAAGATTTTAATTTCTTCACTGAGAGCTTTCTTTTCTTCACGTTGTGTTTCATATTCAAATTTAGGAATCTCGTCTCCTAACTGCAAGGTTTGGGAATAGATTGGTGATATAAAAAACAATAAGAATAAAAATTTCATTTCTGCTTACTCTAGGTTTTCCTATACTTTGTCAAGTTGCAAAACCAGTATTCGGTTTTGTTATTCTTCATCCGGAAAGTAGAATATTTTATAATGCTCACTTAATCTTTTTATACCCTGAATTAGTTTTATTCTTAACTCCTCACCTTGTAAAATGAGTTTAGTTTTGAATTTAGTTGGATCAATTGATTTATTACTAATGACTAAATCAAAATCCATATCATAAACTTCTGTATTGGAGTTATCATACATCTTAGTTTCTGAATACTCTAAGTTTTTAACTTCTTTTATGCTTTGATACGATCTCTCGCCTATACAGAGAGTTTCTTTTCCAACTGTATTTGAAATAGTAAATAGACTCAGAATACAAGCTGAATAAGTCTCCGATAAATATATCTCTCTCGCACCACTCTGTGCCATTAGATCACGTAGGAAAATTCTTTCTGATTCAAAGATATCTGGAGGAAATATGCATAGCACAATCGGCTTAACAAAATTATCCAAAAAAGTTTTCCTTTCAGCTTTGATAGACTTGATAAAATCGACTAGA
>JANRLP010000038.1:0-106083 GCA_033762425.1 Leptospiraceae bacterium | reverse complement strand
GAGCTCGCTCAAAACTTAGTAATAAATAGCATTAAATTGTATAACAACAAAAGAATTCATATGAACCTAGATTATCGTACTCCAAATGAAGTGTTTTACAATTTAAAACCTGTCAACTTATTTTAGGAATTGACACATATGCACCAATACACCAGACTCACCAACATAGTATGTATGATTATCCTCAACCTCAAAGTTATACACAGTTTCATCACGATCTTCGATAGTAATCTCTTCTAGTGATACTATCTCATCTGAAGAATTCGTGAGCATATCCCCAACTTTCAAATCCTTTGCCTGCACAAATCCTCTTCCTTTAACATAAAATGGGTGATTCCATGTAGTTTCTAAAATATCTTTACCCACTTTTAGTCTATAGATCATATCGGTCTGTCTTACGAAAGTATTTACTACCTTCTTGAAACTCTTCTTTCCACTAGTCTCATCCCATGATAATACCTTATCCCCAACCTTAATCTCCTCAATCGGAATAAGTTCCTCAGTATAGGAATTGGCTGAGTCTATCGAATCATGATGGGTATAGGTGCAATTTAAGAGACTTTACCTATTGACTTTCCTTTTTAGTTAATTTATTTAAAAGAATTTCATAATTTCTTCTATTTTTAAGAACTAGATTTTGAAAATTTTCCCAACAATTATCTTTACTTGGTAAATGGTGCCAAGGATGGGAATGTTGGCAAGTTGAAATATCATAATTACTTTCTGCAGGTAATTTCTTTTGAAAGTAATGAAGCCAAATTTTTAAATATGTTTTGAAATCAAAATCATACTGAATTTTATATTTTACAAAAAAATATTTTCTTAGAAAATAACTTCTATATATAAAAATAGTTTCAGATCCATTTTCATCTGGATATTGAGGATAACCAATTGTATCAATTTTGTATAGGTCGGAGTTTACTATAAAATTTAGATAATATGGTTCCAGAGATACTTCTATGAACTTACCATCTAGATATTTATACATATGCTCTTTATTGAATTCGACCATATAGATAGAAACATTGTTGCTAGAAAGAGTACTTAAAAAATATTCTCCATAGACATCATAAGATTTCATTTCTGGATTGATTTTATGGCTTAATAAAAATGCAAATATATAAGATGCAGTCAACCTATAACTGATTCCAGAATTATACTCATTTCTTTGTCTGACATACATCCGATATGCAAGAAAAATCGATAAAGAGATAAAAGAAACTATAAATATACTTGAAATTATTTTAATCTTTAATTTCATATTGAAGAAGACCCATCTGAGATTTCTATTTTATAATACATTCTTAATATTTCTTTCCACTTTTTAATTGAATCTTCCCATTCTTTTTTATCTTTTTCATTTAATTCATCAACATTATAATCCAATAATTTATTGCGATTTGTTTTAGTCATATTTTCTCCAATATATATTAATATTTTAATTTCCTCAATTTTCGACACCTTGCCTTGAAATCTTCCAGCACTTGGTGTTCCAGTTTTAATGGACTCAGGCAAATATCCATCTCTAATCGCATCCATTCTCCTTACAATTAAATCGCGATTGATTATTGACCCAGCTGAGTAAGTACCATCAGGATTATAGGTTCCACCCTCTTCCTTTCCATACACAGCTTCATAAATTTTTATTGCAAAGGCATCTAACTCCTTTGTCTTGAATCCTAAAGGTGTTGGACTTGGGTCTCTAAGTAAATCTAAGGTTGAATTATCATCGGAAGCAGAAATTTCATATCCATTTTTTCCTGTAAAAAATGACAACTTATAATTATGCACCCAAACCCTATCTTTCCCAACAAAATAAGAATGGGTGTCTTCCACTTCAAAATTATACACAGTAGTATCGAATGTCGATAGTATTTTGATACTAGCGATTGTCACTTTCTTACCATCAGTGTTTACAAGATTATCACCTTTGTTCAAGTCTTTAGCTTCGACCCAGCTAGAAGATAGATTATCATTGGATTGAGTAATATCATGAAATTGTAATGTCGTGAATAATGCTACCGGTAATCCTCCATACTCTCGTTCTTTGAGACTATTGTTTTGTGAGACTAATCTTCTAAATGGATGGTTCCAAGTGGTCACAATCTGTTCTCCTGTAGAAAGTGTAATCTTGTAAAGTAGCTGCACTTCATGTCTGAATAACTCCGTTACCTTCTTGTATTCCAGTCTATCCGTTTTTTCTGATTTTGTCAATACAACATCCCCGACCTTAATCTCTTCAATCGGAATGAGTTCCTCTAGTTCTGAACTAGGGGTAATAGATTCAATGCTTCGCATTGCCGAGTTTGCTTTCGCCTCTGGCGGCAACTCGTAACCTCGTTTCCGAATGGTCACTGCGGTGCCCTTAACAAAACAAGTCCTTGGGTGAAATTTTCCATCCTTGATGATCCCTCGTTCACTCTCAAACTCATTGCTTCCACTTGCTAGTCTCACTACGTTAGTCGCTGTATCTCTGATTCCTCCCAAAAATCTACTGATTGGGTTTGTTCTAGAAGTCCCTGTAGCCTCATTCGAATTTCCCATTTCTCGTCCAATTCGTTTCAGTTCCTCTGCACTTGCTTCCTCTGTATCTGCAATGCCTTTCTTCTTACGATCTTTTGTGACTAGTTCTCTTTCTGCTTGCTTTAATGGCAGTTCTTGCTACTTTCTTAGCCGTTGTGAATGAGTTTTTGGTCTCAATTCACACTCTTTTTTACTTAACCTAATCAGTTTCTTGACGATATATGAGAAGAGAAGGTACTAAATATATGATGAGATCACTTTGGACAGCTGCGACGGGAATGATTGCACAACAATTCCAAATAGACACCATTTCTAATAATCTTGCTAATGTAAACACCACTGGTTTCAAGAAAAATCGTGCTGATTTTGAAGATTTAGTTTACCAACACCAAGTTCTTGCGGGAACTCCTGCAACCCCTGTAAGTGAAATTCCAACAGGTGTAAATGTTGGACATGGGGTAAGAGCTGCTGCTTCTCAAAAGCTGTTTGAAATTGGCTCCTTCCAAGCAACGGGAAATAAATTAGACATAGCTATTACTGGGGAAATGGGTTTTTTCAAAATCCAAATGCCCGATGGAACTTTTTCTTATACTAGAGATGGTTCTTTTAAAATTGACTCCAACCAACAAGTTGTGACTTCCAATGGTTATCTTTTTGAACCACCCATCATTCTTCCTGAAGGTGCTCTTCTGAATACCCTAGGAATCAGTGAGCAAGGGGAAGTAACCGTAAAAATCGGAAATGATATTAGACCTACAGTAATAGGACAAATTGAACTCTATCGTTTTGTGAACCCCGCAGGTCTGCAAGCTGTTGGAAGAAATTTATTCAAAGAGACTGTTGCCTCTGGACCTGAAATTCCCGGTCAACCAGGAACTGAAGGTTATGGTGGATTGCTACAAGGCTTTTTAGAAATGAGTAACGTTAAGATTGTAGAAGAAATGGTTGCTATGATTGTCGCACAACGTGCATATGAATCAAACTCTAAAGCAATCCAAACTTCTGATAATATGTTAGGAACTGCTATCTCACTCAAGAGATAGAACTTTCATATGAATCTTAGTCGGGAGATTTTTTTTCTAATTCTTCTCCCGATTTCCTACTTACCTAATTTCGCTGATCCAATTTATTTAAAACCAAGAGCAATTATTTCCAATCCAGTTGTAAAACTCTCTGACATTGCTAGAGTTCCCAAAAGCATGAGTGATAAGGAACTTTTTTCCACACCTGAAGAACCAATGATCTTGAATTCTACTGATGTCAAGAACTTATTTCCAGAGCAAGTTGATGTGCTTGGTTCTAATGTTCTAATCATTCCCCTTGTTCAAAAGTTTGATAAAGAAGAACTTGTGGATTCCATCAAACAAGAACTAATTTCCAAAACAAATCGTTCTGAATCTGAGATTCGTATTTCTTATGAAGGTGAAGAAATCTTTCTTCCCGCTAAAAATGTTGAGTTTCGTTGGAGTAGCATAGCAAAAGACCTAACTCCGGGAAAAAAAATCTTTAGTCTTGAGACTTGGTTTAAAGGCAATAGGATTTATTCTAATAGACTAAAGTTTTCTGTTGAATTTAAGGTGAAAGGTTTATTTACTAAAAAAGATCTAAGTCGTCTTACGATACTAAAAGATTCTGATATCATTCAGAAAGAATTCTATACTCTAGATAATCCAACTGATATTGTTTTAGAAAATATTGTGGGTATGACACTACTAGCTCCGCTTAGAGAAGGTGATTTAATCCGCAAAAAGCATGTAAGAAATTTACATACGATTGAAAGAGGTAGCGATGTGGATTTAGTTTATATTAGTGATAATATTCTTGTGAAAGGTAGAGGAACTGCTAAAGAGAGTGGTAATACTGGTCAAGAAATTAAAGTTCAATCCAAATCGAATGGTCAAATCATAAAAGGCATAGTTAATGAAAAAGGTTGGGTGCAAGTAGAATGAAAAAATTTATTTTTATGATCTCATTGATGTCATCATTATCGCTATTCTCGCAAAGTCTTTGGAATGACGTTAGTCCCTATTCCACTGGTCAAAAAGGTCAGCGCGGAGCACAGGTTGGTTCAATCATTAGAGTAGTAATCAAGGAAGGTATTCGAGGTGAATATATCTTTGAATCCAAAAAAGATGAAACGGTTACCATCAAACATGCACCTGATAAAAAAATTATTGCTGAGCAAATGGGATACAACTTCGACAGATCGATTGCAAGACATGGAAATGGAAAAGAAAGAAGTGGTGGAAAAATTGTTGGAGTAATTGCAGTTACAGTTACTGAGATTGAAGCAGAAACAGGAAATCTTATCATTGAAGGTGAAAGAGAAGTTAGCTTTGATAAAGGTAGAAATAACTTAAGAATCAGTGGAAAGTTTTCTCCACTAGATCTAAAAGATGGAAACACAATTACTAGTGATCTAATTGCAAATCTTGTTATGGAATATACTGCTTCTCCTGTTCCACTAGACTTAAATGATCCTGATGTAAAAATGAAGCCTGCAAAAATGCCAGATGGTACTCCTCAAGTAAATCCCGATGGAACTCCAATGGAGAAAGCTGAATTAAATGAAACTGAAAAACAAAAAGTTATTATGAAAAACATTAAAAGACTTTTGGGAGAAAGCGAATGAAATTTTTTCTATCTCTATTTCTTATTGCGACTAACGTTCTATTTTCAGTTGAAGTAAAGCTCAAAGACCTTGCAAAAATCCAAGGTTTACGAGATAATCAGTTAACTGGTTTTGGAATTGTCACTGGCCTTGCTAACTCAGGCGATACTAAAAATGCAATCACCAATGAAAGTCTAAAGAACTATCTCAAAAACCAAGGTCTCTCAACTGTTGGAAATAATTCTCCCAATATGAAAAATATTGCCTCAGTTATGATTATAGTCAACATTCCTACTTATGCAAAGTCAGGAGATAGATTGGATGTAACTGTAGCATCGATTGGTGATGCTAAGTCACTAGAAGGTGGAGTCTTGCTACAGTCCCCACTCAAAGCAGCTAACGGCGATATTATTGCAGTTGCTAGTGGGATTCTTTCTTTTGGTGGAAAGGATTTGAAAATGTACAATAATCTTGCTAGAACAAATCCAAAGACAGTTGGAATGATTCAAGGTGGTGCGATTGTAGAAAAAGAACTTTCTCCATTATATGTAACTAAACTCGAAAATCCAGATGCACCTGATGAGCCAAAATTTAATCGTGTGAGCGTGATTTTGAATGATCAGGATTTTGCAAATCTTGACCAAATTAATGAGTCCATTCGTTCCACATTTACTTCTGATGGAGTAACTACCAATGTGACTTCCCCAATTGAAATTCAAGTATTGATTCCAGAAGCAATTAGTCCCGTAAAGATACTTGCAAGGCTTGAGAACATTACAATTGAGCCACAATCTAAGGCTAGGGTTGTAGTCAATGAACGAACTGGAACCATTGTTATGGGTTCTAATGTCACTGTAGAAGAGGTGGCAATTTCTAAACAAGGAATCAGTGTAGTAATTTCTTCTGGTTCTGGACGAAGATTCTATGAAGAAAATCCAGAAAAAGTCGAAAATGTACTAATGGTAAAGCAAGCTACTAAGGTTGAAGATTTAGTGAAGGCACTGAATAAAATTGGTGCATCGACAAAAGATGTAATTGCTATCTTGGAAGGTCTTAGAAAGTCTGGAGCTTTACATGCTGAGGTGATTGTTCAATGATAAATTCTATTCAGGACTATTTAAACAGAGCTAGCCTCACAGAATCCAAAACAAAATCCTTAGATTCCTTAAGAGCAAGCACAACTAACGCTGAATTCAGGAATCAACTAGAATCTGCAATCAATGAAAAAATTTCTGGCAAAGTTGCTAGTTCTGAGATCACTAGACCTGTAAATATAAAAGAAGAAATCAAGGCTGATCCGTATCGCAAAAAGATATTTGATGCTTCAGTTGAATTTGAATCTATTTTTGTAAACATGATGCTTAAAGAGATGCGTAAGTCGGTTGGAAAATCGGGTCTGATTTCAGGTGGTCATGCTGAAGAAATTTTTGAAGATTTACTTTATGATGAATACTCAAAAGAAATTTCGAAGAATTCTTCTCTTGGAATTGCTGAACAAGTTTATGAATCACTTACTAGAAATCTTCCCCTAGTTGATAAAAAAGCCTAATCTATTTTTCAGATTTTAAATGTAGCTCTGCTGCTTTAGAAATCTAAGTAATAAATTCCTATGTTAGATAAAAATTGGTGGTGTAAAGAATCGAATACTCCCAAAAAAGGTAGAGTAATCGAAGATCAATTTTCTCGTTATATTACTATGAAAGATGGGGTGAAGATCGCTCTTGAAATTTATTTACCAGAAAAAGTTTATTATAAAGAGAAATTCCCCTGCATACTTTTACAAACAAGATATTATAGAGAGTTTGATTTTAGATTTCCATTTAATCTATTTTTAAAACAACCAAATGAAAAAATGATAAAAGAATTTATACGAAATGGATATGCTTGGATTACTGCTGACGTTAGGGGATCGGGAGCATCTACGGGATATAGAAAATCAGAATGGTCTAAGAAAGAATTAGGCGATGCCGTTGAAATCTTAGATTGGATCACTAAACAATCTTGGTGTGACGGTAACATTGGTGCAGCAGGTGTTTCTTATGATGGAGCTTGTGCTGAATTCTTAGCCTCTCAAAACCATAAATCTCTAAAAGCAGTCGCTCCTATTTTTAGCGTGTATGATTTATATTCCGATATTGCTTATCCTGGGGGAATTCATTTTGAATGGTTTACTAGAAATTGGGGAAAGGCTAATCGAGCGTTAGACGCAATGGATTTATCAATAGCTTTTGGAATTTTAGGAAAACTAGCAGTCAAAGGTGTAAAACCAATCAAAGGTTATGAGAAAATTTTAGATAATGCAAAAAGAGATCATGAAAAAAATTGGGATGTACATAAAGAAGCTTCAAGCATAAAGCTACGAGATGATGTTAGTAAATATAATATAAAGTTAGATGATTTTAGTCCTCACAACAGAACCAAACAAATCAATCGTGCTAAAGTTCCTTTTTATACTATAAGTGGATGGTGGGATGGTGCATATGCTAATTCATCAAAGAAAAAATTTCAGGCATTGAAGTATAATACTAAAAAATTAACCTTAGGACCTTGGGATCATGGAGGGCATTGGAACGTTAGTCCCTATCGAAAGACTAGTAAGATACATTTTGACTTTAATAGAGAACTAATTCGATTCTTCGATAGATACTTGAAGAATATCAAAAACGGAATTGAAGATGAAAAGAAGGTACATTATTATACTATGGGTAATGAAGTTTGGAAAGAGGCTGATAGCTTTCCTCCTGAAAATATTCTGCCGACTAAGTTTTACTTAAGAGAAGGAAATCAGTTGCATCCTATCCCTCCTAATGAAAGATCCGCTAGTGATGTTTTTATCAATACTAATCAGAATGGAACAGGCGAACGATCTAGATGGAATTCTTTATTCAATCCCTTTTATAAAAAGTCATTCTATAAACACAGAAAAAATGATCTAAAGAAAAGTTTAGTTTATAGAACTCAAAGTTTTAGTGAAGATAAGGATTTAACAGGACAAGCTATAGTTACTATCTATCTAAAAGTAGATGCTCCTGATGCAGATATATTCGTTTATTTAGATGAGACGGATGAATTAGGAAGGATAAGTTATATTACTGAAGGATGTTTAAGACTTTCTATGAGCAAGGTGATCTCAAGGGATAGAACTACAAAGGTTCCTATTCAAAGTTTTTTAAAAAAAGATTTAATTCATATTGATAAGAATAGAATTCATAGAGTAGAAATTGCTTTGTTACCAATCTCATACACAATTAAAAAGGGGCATTCCTTACTACTATCGTTATGCAATAGTGATAAAGATCATTTTAATTCAATCTCTGAAAATGGTTTAAAGATGGAAGTTTATAGAAACCACACTCACTTATCAGAGTTGATTGTGCCATTTGAAAATTAGTTCAATCAAAATTATTCAATTACGCAACCATTTCTAGAATCAATGAAACGAGTTGTTGTTGTAACACCAAGCCCTTTGACTGTAACTTGTTTAGAATCTTTGTTTAAAACAAATTCAGAAATAGGAACATACTGCCTAGAATAGTCGTGACATGTTTTTTCATCTCTACCAACTACAAAATAGCAAGAACAAAATTCTTTAGAATAAAAAGCGGAAATGATTCCAGGAAATGCACTAACATGTTTAAAATTGATTCCAATCCAAACAAGTAGAATTAAGAATAAAGCTAAGAATACTTTTCCAATCTTTTTTAACATATCATTTTCTCACTGCAGCAATTGCTAATTTTAAGAACTCATTCCAAGAAAGAGTTTTATCTCTATCATCTCCATAACGAACAATCACCAAGTCTAAGCTTGGGATTACAAAAAGTTTTTGTCCCCAATGACCTGATCCATAAAAAGTATCATCAGGTGCATCGGGAAACGTTTTAGGTATGCCACGTTCGGGCACACCATTGTTGGCATACCAATGAGCTGTATAAATCTCAGTTTCTAGTTTAGGATAGTACTTAGTAGTTGGATAACCTTCCGCTGAAGTTCTAGTATAATCAACCCAACCTTCAGGCAGGATTCTTTCTTTTTCCCAGACTCCATCATTCAAATAGAGATAGCCAAGTTTAGCAAGGTCTCTTGCTGTTAAATAGAGATATGAGGAACCGATGAAATTTCCTGAAGCATCTTTTTCAAAACTTGCTTTATTGATTTTTAGTTTAGAAAAAATTTCTTTCCAAACTAAATCTTCATATTCAGTTTTAGAATATACTTTAGTCAAAATTTTTGTTAGAATGTTAGAATCACAACTAGAATAGTATTCAAATGTTCCCGGTTCATAAGCCATATCTAAGGAAGCACAGAAACTCCCCATATCTTTTCTACCACGTGTATACAACATTGCAACTACAGAAGAAGTGAGTGGACCACTTTCATAACCTTCGTTAGCTGCAAGCCCCGAGCTCATACTAAGAATATGTTTGATTTTTACTTTTTTATGCAGATCAGTTCTGTTGAACTCTTCAAGATACTTACTAGCATAATCTTCGATGTTAAGTTTTCCTTGCTTAACTGCTACACCAATCATAGTATTCACGAAACTTTTAGTTATAGACCATGTAAGATGAAGCATATCTTTATTATAGCCTCTAGCGTATTTTTCATAAACTATTGCTCCATTTTGAATAATTACAATACCATCAGTGCGAATTCCTTCACGCTCTGCTTCATTTCCCAAAGTTTCAAAAGTATATTTTTCAAACTCTTTCCATTTTTCCTTATTGATTGTTGTTTCTTTCCAACCAGGATTTGGGAAAGAACGATCTTTAGCTTGAATTGGATCAATTTTTAGGGGAGGACCAAAAGGTTTGAGAGGATCTTGTTCAGAGCAATAAAGTAAAGAAAAAATGATTAATGTAAAAGCTATCTTCATAATAAAACCATTCGAATTTAATTCATGCTAAAATTTTTCCAACTAAAAAAAATATTTTTTATAAAAATCATAAATAAAGAAAGAGCAAACTATACTTTATATAAATTACTTGATTTAATTTTGAAGAAAGCAATGAATACGAATTATAATGCTTTCGAACCTTATCATGTTAAAATCTGATGAAATGGAAATCTTGAATAATAATTCAGATCCATTAGAAGTTTTTGAAAATAAAGATATCAAAGGAATTGATACAGTAAAGTTAGCAAAAATTCAATCAAATCTTCTTAAAATTGATTATAAAGTATCATTGGATAAATTTAATCTACTTTTTTCGAGTGAAGAAAGTTGGTTTTTTTCAGTTCCAAATGACTTTGTTGAAAAACTTTCAAAACTAGATTCTAATCTAATAACTGAACTTGCTGAAGATTGCAATGATATTGAAGAATTTAAACTAGACAATTGGAAATTCGAGAAAGTAAAAAAAACGTTAGTTGCAATTGTAAATTTCTCAAAAGCAGCAATCAAAAAGAATAAAATATTGGTCTTAAGAATAACAACATAGATAAATTGATTAGATACTAAGTTTTTTTACTTGATTGGCTCTTGAACTGACTTGAACTTTAGCATCAAACAAATCTTTCAAGATATGAAGTCCTTCATCCAATGGAGTATTTCCCTTTCGGGTAGGTGTTTTGATGCCCGCCATTTCTAAAGTGATAAGTCCATAGATCCAAGTCCAAATCGTTTTACAAAAAGCAGGATAATCTTCTCTTGAAAAATTAAATTGTCCCGTTTTCATACCTTTCCGAAATGTATTTAAAAAAACTCGATAGCTTCTAGGAACTGAGCCTAATGCTTTCGAAAAAAGAATCCCACCAGATTCTGAGTTACTAAACATCAGCTTATGCAATTCACGATGTTCTAAAGCAAATGACCAATATGCTTTTGCGAGTTCAAAAAGTTGCTCATATGTGTCCTTACCTTTTTTAGAGGCAATCTTTAGTTTTTGGACGAGGAGTTCTTCACCTCTAATAATGAGTCCAACACAGATTTCTTCAAGACTTGCAAAATGAGCATAGGGGCTTGCAACGCTGCATTCTAGCTTTTTTGCAATTCGTCTCATGGAAAGATTTACTACACCTTCTTCACTAATGATAATGGCTGCAGCATCTAAAATTTCATTCTGACTTAGGCTGTTTCTCGACCTTCTATTTTTCAAACTAACTGGTAGTTTTTGCATTATCAAATATTTTTGATAAGTTATGAAATAGTCAACGAATTAACCATCAGTGTTTTAGACTTTTGAATTAAAGTGGTCTTTTCTCGTATGAAGTGAAGAAGTTGCAAGCAAGTTTTGGTTACCACAAAAATTCTATTTACTAGAGTTATAAGAGTTAAGTTCACTGTCTTACCTACTAATTTGAATTTTTGGTTTATTCCAAACTATAGATGCCAGAAAAAATTCCATGTGGTCCATTCCCGTCTTTGAAGATAAACCAATAGAGTATTGCTTGGATTGGGGATGTAACTATGTCTGCTACTAAACTCAATGGCATCAATACTATAAACAAGTTTTTGCTTAGAAAAGCTGGGGTTGTATTTTCTTTGGCAATCAATAATATAGGTTTTTGAATCCCAGAATTATTGGTAGAAAAAACTTGAACCTTGTCACTGAACTTAATTGCAATTGGATTATCCATTTTTTGAACTTCAAAGTTGACTGCATTCCAAACTTTTTCATAACTTGGTTCTTCCGTCTCTTCAAAAATAGTATATCCATTTTCATTTTTAGCCTTCAGAATAATTTTTTTTCCCTTTGCAAAACTAATTCTGATGAGTGCTGGATTAGGATATGCATTTGCCTCTTCAATTTTAATCACTTTCTCGTTGAGAACAGTCTTTACTCTGAAAACATTTGGCACAACTTCTTCAGTATAAATCTTAGATTCATATTTAAGATTTAATCCATCTATATAACTGCCTTGTAGAATATTTGCCTTGAGAAGATTTAAATCTTTAGGATCACATTTTAGACTAGTATCTTTTCCCGATAGTATTATCTCATCTTTTCGATTCTTGTCTATACAAAGCCAAATAGGTTCATTGTTACTGTTCTTGTAAAGGACTTGTTTCTTGGAATCAAAAGTTTCTTTTTTGGGTAAAACTTGTAAATAAATTTTATCCTCTGCCAAAGCAAATTGCCCTGTTGGTTCAAGACTTTTAATATCTACCAAACTAAAAGGTCTAGAAATCCTAATAGTTTGTATAGAAAAACAATTCCAGCAAGTAAGGATTAGTAAATAAATTATAGAATATTTCATTTTTTTAATCAGAAACAAATCCTAAAACCTCAGTGTTCACTGGTGTAAAGATGAAAGTTACAGGAGGAAGGACAAACCAAAGATTTGTGGTATCTTTTTGAATGATATATACCTTTGAGTTTCCTTTCTTCGCAGCTTCCATTGTAAAATCTTCCAGTGTTTTTTCAAACTTTGCATTTCCAGCTGTAGAGGTTATGGGAAAAATTCCAAAGAAAAAGTGGATAGCATAATTATTGGTAACCTGATAGTATTTTGGTTTTCCAATTGGTGTAGATAAGTTATTGAATGACTTTATCTCTTTTGTTACACTGCAATTAGTTACTAAAGTTATTAGTAAAAGTAAAAGAATCTTCATTTTTGTTTCTCCTTAATAATGAAATGCATAGGAAATTTCATAGTTCTTATTTGTCTCTCCATAAATTGTGGGTTGTTGACTAGCATAAAAATTCCAACCTTCAGGGATTGCTTTGCCATTTAAGATTACAGCAGTTTTAGGTGCTTCCTTTTCCCATTTTCTACCTAGATACGCAGTATAAAGAAGTTGTAATCCATAAACTGCTCCTAGAATTCTTTGTGCATTATTTCCTGTTTCTGCAGCACTATTGACAGGCTGATAAAAACTCTCATTAATTAGAGCACCAAGGAGAATTCTTGTTCCATCAGGAGCTCCTCCAGCAGTGGGACTACTCAGTGATGCTAAGGAAATAAATGTTGATCTACCAGTGTAGTCACTTTGAGCTGAATTAAATTCATTGTTTGTGGAAGTAGCATAACTAAATGCTCCAGCAGTTGCTAGAAAAATCAATCCTGGAACTACAAACTTTTTGCTAGTATGATAGACTCCCCAACCAGGAACGATTGCTGATCTCCAAACGGGACTCCACCATCTTCTTTTTTCTTCTTTCTTAGTATCAGTTGTGGTAGTGGTTTCTTTTTTTTCTTCCTTAAGATTTTTTGCTTCTTGCTTTTTTTCTTCCTCTTGGATGATTTTTTTTACTTCTACCTCGTTTAAATCTTTATAAACCACTTTTAATACTGTTTTTTTATCGAAAGTAATTGCTTTACCTTCATTGGTAGTCATGGTGAGTTGATATTCGTTCTGCGAATTGACTCTCCCTTTAAAAACCTGCTTGTTTTTTAGGATGACAGTTTCACCAAATAATGAAAATGAGAACAGTGTAACAAATAAAAGCCCAAAAATTCTCAATTTTTTTTGTATCATAAGTTTTTTTTGAAAGGAAATTTTTAAACAATTTCCTCAAATCCCTGTTATTAAATTCTGCTTATACTTTATACATTAGGACAATTTTTGTCATTCCCTTTTTACTTTACAGGTAATCACCTGATTTGTAAAACAGTATGTATCGGTATTGTGATGAACCTGTTTGATTTTTGGAATAAAATTCCCTTTCTGAACCAACTCGCTCCTAAGCAAGAAAATTTTGCATTTATCTATTCCCCAAACTATAATCTGAGACTTACAGGTCATGTTTTTCCTGCAGTCAAATTTGAAATGATTTATGAACTTGTTTCAATGGATGAAGAGCTTTCTGAAATTCCAATTTTCTATCCCGAACCTGTTGGGAGAGAAATTCTAAGTGCTATTCATACTAAAGAATATTTGAATGATCTTTTTAAATTAAAGAATACGGAACGAACAAGATATTCTGAACTTCCATTGACACAAAGCCTTCTGGATGCTGTTTGTTTTGCAGTTGGAGGAACGATACTCGCTGCTGAACTAACTTCCGAATATGAATATGTTTACAATATCGGTGGTGGATTTCATCATTCATTTGCGGATCATGCAGAGGGTTTTTGCTATTTGAATGATGTTGCTATCGCTTCACGAGAGTATCAAAAAGTTAACCCCGAAGCAAAAATTCTAATAATTGATTTGGATGTGCATCAAGGAAATGGAACTGCTTCCATCTTTCAAAATGATAATTCAGTTTATACTTTTTCTATGCACCAAGAGAATATTTATCCTAAAAAGGAAAAATCAAATCTAGACGTGGGACTAGCTGATGGTTGCAAAACGAAGGAATATTTAATACTATTGAAAGAATCCCTTAACAAGATTGCATTAGAGTTTAAACCAGATTTAATCTTTTACCTTGCAGGTGCTGATCCCTATGAGGATGATGTTCTAGGAGGGTTAAAATTGACTTTAGAGGGGCTGATGGAGAGAGATTTGATAGTAAAAAAGTTTTGCAAAGAAATGAAGGCAAAAACTGTTATCCTAACAGCTGGAGGTTATTCAAGAGAATTTAAAGATACTGTTTTAATTCATTTGAATACAGCAAAGGTTTTTTCTAGGGAACAAAATGGACTTTTTTAAAGATAGTGACAAGAATCCATCTAAAGAGAAGTATTTTCCTGATACTAACGAATTTGAACTAATAAATATCTCTAAAGAGCTCCCAGCAGCTCAAGAAATGAACGCAAAAAATTTTTTTGGAGTTCTGACTGAAATCGAAATCAGAGATTTACTTAAAGATTCTAAACTAATAACAGAGATCAATTCTCGTGGTTTTACAAATACGTTAGTCGAAATTGCTCCACTATCTTTTTATGATAATAGAATTTTTATTAGAACTGACAAAGGTGAAACATTAGTTCATATGAGATTGAAAGTTGACGATTTCTATCTAAAAAAAGTTGAAAGTAACCTAAAGATGGTTTATATAGACTGGCTTTTGACTCAGAACATTCGTTGGAAGAACAAAGAGTTTAAGAAGAAATTATTTGAAGGGCAAGAATATCCCGGTTTGAATGTAATGAAAGAAATAGAAAATTTTATTTCTCTACTCTCCAGAAAAATTGGTGCACATCTAATCTTTAATATACCTGAATATTTTCATGATGCAGTTCTATTTCACAAAAATTTCAAGTTTTTAGATCCCGAAAAAGAAGGCACTTTTAGAGCAATTCTCCATAATTTTTCAAAGGTCAATCTAAGAGCTTTGAGTGAGTTTATCCATACTGAGAAGATTTGGATTGAAGAAAAAAAAGAAATCTACAATTGGAAACATGGAGAAATGATTTATTCCTTGCAAGAAGACCTAGGTGAAAAGATTTTTGATGCTAGCTACAAGCGAACCGTGCTTGAATTTGGAAAGCTCAAGATGAGGATACTCCAGAGTTGAAACCAGAAATTTTAATTGTCGATGATTCTGAAGATATTTGTGAAATTCTTTCCACAATTCTACAAACATTAGGTTTTCCTAGCAGATACTTTCTCACTACTCCCGAAGCAATTTTATACTTTGAAGTTGAGCTAAATCCCATCGTATTTTTGGACATTCATATTGGAAATAAAAATGGTTTAGAACTTTTGCCAGAATTCAAGCGAATCAACCCCGAATGTCAGGTCATAATGATTACTGGTGAGAAAGATGCAAACTCTATAATCCAAAGTATTAAGAACCAAGCAAGTGATTTCATACTAAAACCTTTCTCCGTTGACACTGTCGAGAGTTCGATTCACAAGAGCCTAGAATATTTCAACCTTTTGAAAGAAAAGAATAACTATAGGGAAGCACTTGAACGAGAAATTCGATTTGGAACTAGAGTGCAAAGGCAAATCGTTTTTCCAAAGAAGAATGAAACTAACGCTTACATCGACTTTCTTCCTGTCTCCCAAGTTTCAGGAAATTTTTATCATATTCTTGAGCTTAATGATCAGAAAAAAATTTTGATCTATGGCAATGTTGAAGGTTCAGGCGTTGCTTCTGGTTTTGTTGGACTTTTTGTGATTAGTTTCATTAAAGACATTGCAAGAGTAGAAAGCAAAACTTCTAGAATATTAGAAGAATTGAATAAAGAACTCTATTTTAAATTAAACATTCATACTGTTACGATTTTTGTAGCAATCATTGATTCAGAAGAAAAAAGAATTAATTTTTCAATGGGTGGGGTTCCAGATCCAATTCTAGTCACTCAAAAATCATCTGAACTTGAATTTCTAAAATCTGAATCTTTACAAATTCTTGGGATTGTTCCTAATTTAGAATTCAAAGATCATTACCAAAACTTTGAAGCAAAAGATATCTTGTTTTTATTTAACCAAGGTTTTTTTGATTCACAACAAGAAGAACTTAAGGAAAAGTTTGATGAGTTGAAGAGAGATTTTTTTGAGATTAAACAAAGTAAAGGCGTTGAATTCTCTGAATATAAAACTAGGCTTGATAAATTTTTCAAAACCATTCAAACTAAATCTTTACAAAGGAAAGATATTTCTTTTATTTTAATTAGTCTTTAGCTATGAAAAGAATTGATATGAAAATCAAAGACGATGGTCATGGGATGCATGCAAGACCTGCTTCTGCGTTTGTACAGTTAGCTTCTAAGTTTCCTTGCGAAATCATTGTTCTCAAAGAAGAAATAGAAGTGAATGGAAAGAGCATTATGGGACTAATGATGCTAGCACTTTCCCCTGGTTCAGAATTTTCAATCATTGCAGATGGAGAAAGAGAAGAAGAGGCTGTCAATTCTTTAAAAGCATTAATTGAAAATGATTTTTTATGAATTTCAATTTTTTCAAAAATTCTTCCAACAAGGCTGAAATTCGTTATTATCTAAGAGATTTTGTAGTACTGCTCTTATGTTTATTATCAGCAATCACTCTTGCTGAATCAATTATCTTTTCAGGAAATTCTAGTGCCGATTTTACTGATAGACTTTTGGGTTATGCATACTTTACTTTTCCTTTTCTAATCCTTGCTCTAGTTGTTTCTTATTATTATAGAAATTATAGAATAAAACAAACTGGTAAGATTAGAAGCATTATTCGATATCGTTTGACGATAGCATTTATCTTTGTAGCATTTCTGCCATCTATACCAGTATTTATTTTAAGTTCAAATGTAATTGGTAAACTAGTTGAAAGCTTTTATAGAATTGATATTTCAGAAACACTGATTGCTGCAAAGAATACAATTTACGAATCTGAAATTGAAGACCGTAAGATATTACTTGCAAGAGCTAGACAGTTCTCTAAAAATATTGTTGGAAAAGACTCTATCACTAGTGAATATATTCTAAAGAAAGCAACTGAAAGCAGTTTAATTCCAAGTGAAAAGTATTATCTTGGATTCATTAAAGCTAATAAACCTGTTCTAGAAACTCAGGGAATTTTTCCTTATCAACTTAAAATTGGTTTTGAAAAAAAAGAAGATGAAAGCTTTGAAGTGGGTAAGCTTTATCTAAAAAACAAATCCTTTCTACTTGTAAAACTTGGAACCAAAAACAAGGAAGATTATGTTATCTTGGGAAGACGGATTCACTTGGGTAAAGAAGAAAATGTATATAGAATTATTAATACTGAAAATGCCTATAATACAGCTGATCTTTGGAAAGAAAAAGTTCCATTTGCTTTGCGACTTCTTCTAGGATTATTTTCTCTAGGTATGTTTTCAGTTTCTATCTTAATTTCTTTCATACTTGCTAGACAAATTTCTAGACCAATTGTTCAGATTGCTATAGCTACTCAAAGAGTCTCTAAAGGAGAAACTGATGTTGCTTTAGAGAACAGAGAAGAAGGTGAAATGGGAATTTTGATTGATTCATTCAATCAAATGACTAGAGACTTAAAAGCAAAGACTGAAGAACTTTATTCAATTCAAAGAGTAGCAGCCTGGAAAGAAGTTGCTCAAAGAATGGCTCACGAAATCAAAAACCCTCTAACTCCAATCCAACTTTCTGCAGAGAGGATTCGTAGAAAATTAGATAGTCCTAATAAAGATAAATTTGAAGAAGTGATAAAGAATGGAACAGAAACAATCATTGGTCAAGTTAGAGTTTTAGAGCATTTAGTAAAAGAGTTTTCTGAATTCGCAAGAATGCCAACTCCAGTTCTCATTAACCAACATCTAAATCCAATCATCATTGAATCAGTTAAGCTTTTTGAAGGAAATTCAAGTGTAAAATTTGAATTAAAGCTAGCAAGAAATTTACCTGAAGTGTATCTAGACAAAAGACTTTTTTTAGGTGTTATCAATAATTTGTTGAAAAATGCAGTTGAAGCAATTACAAATGATACCGAATCTGAATATAAAGAGGGAATCATTAAAATTACTACTAAGCTTGAAAAAAATTTCCTAAGAAAATTTGTATTGTTAAGTATAGAAGATAATGGACCGGGAATATCTGATAAATTGAAAGGAAAAATTTTTGAACCCTATTTTTCAACTAAAGAAGAACATGGAACAGGGATCGGACTTACCATCGTTCAAAAAACTGTCATTGACCATCATGGACATATCTTTGTGGAGAACTCAAGTTTAGGTGGTTGTAAATTCAGAATTGAATTACCAATAGAGGCGGGATGAAGATTTATATAGTTGATGATGAAACAGAAATTCGAAAAACTCTAAGAAATATTTTAGAAGATGAAAATTATGAAGTAGAGGATTTTGCAAATAAAAAATCTTTACTGAAAAATCTTTCCAAAGAAAGACCATCTTTAATTCTGTTGGATGTTTGGTTAGGAAAAGAAGATGGACTAGAAGTCTTAGATGAATGCAAAAAAATATATCCTACAGTTCCTATTGTAATGATCTCAGGTCATGGCACAATTGAGATGGCTGTCAATGCTACAAAAAAAGGAGCTGTAGATTTTTTAGAGAAACCATTATCCATTGAGAAAGTTCTAGATACTATCGCGAAAGCACTTACTAGAGATATATCCGAAGATATTCCTGATGTAAAGTTGGAATTTGATAAAATTATTGGTAATTCAATTGGTATCAGAAAAGTTAAGTTTGCAATTTATCAAGCATCAGCGACTAACGCTAGGGTTTTTATTTATGGAGAAAATGGAACAGGTAAAGAGCTTGTAGCAAAGTCAATTGTGCTCAATTCCAAAAGAAAAACAAATCCTTATGTAGAGATTAATTGTGCTGCAATCCCCGAAGAACTAATTGAATCAGAACTATTTGGTTTTGAAAAAGGTGCATTCACTGGTGCAAAAGAAAAAAGAGTAGGGAAATTTGAGTCTGCAAATACGGGAACGATTTTTCTAGATGAAATCTGTGATATGTCCTTATCTACTCAGGCTAAGGTTTTAAGAATTTTGCAAGAGCAAAGATTTGAAAGAGTTGGTGGGAGTGATTCTATACAAGTTGATGTAAGAGTAATTGCAGCCACCAACATTCCCGTCGAAGATGCAATCAAGGAAGGAAAGTTCAGAGAAGATTTATACTATAGATTGAATGTAATACCAATTGTAATTCCACCACTTAGAGATAGAAAATCTGATATCCCACTTTTATTAGATCATTATATGAAACAAACTGCACTTGAGAATGATATCCCCGTTAAAAAGATAGATCCTGATGCAGAGATTTTACTCACAAATCATTTTTGGCCAGGAAATATTAGAGAGTTAAAGAATGTTGTGGAAAGACTTTGTATTATGACGATAGGCGAAACTATTAAAGCTAAAGATGTTAAAGAATCCATGAAAGGATTTAAAAAAGCAGAAGAAATTTTTGAACAGGGTGATTTGAAGAAAGCTAAAGAAGAATTTGAAAGACAATATATCATCAAATCACTTCAATTGAATGAAGGAAATGTAAACAAAACCTCTAAGATTCTAGGTGTAGAAAGAACTCATTTGTATAGAAAACTCAAAGCTCTGAATATTCAAATTGATAATATCACGGAATGAAATTATTTATACTGATTGTTAAAAGTAATCAGCATTTCACTTTCGATAAACTCAATCGGGAGATAAATCTACTCAAAAATATAATTATTTTTTAAAGTTAATATAAGTCAGCCAACTAGATGGGTTTGAAAGAAGAGCTTCAAACTTTTTTAGTAAAAAAATCATAATTTCTCTTAGATAAAAAAGTTTAATTTAAAATAAAAATAGTTGCATTAACAACTATTATATTAATTACTGTAATTGAGGTTAGGATATGTTAGAAATTAACTTTGGAACTTGGGAGATAGTTATCAAGAGAAGTAGCCCAGAATTGGTTGACTTACAGGTTATGTATAGTAAGGCTGCTAAAACTTGGCATGATTCTGTAAGTCGTTTAGGATTTATGAATGCATATGAAAATTTATTTATGACATTAAAGAATGAGGGAGAATTAGACAAACTGAAGCCTAATTCAAACATACTAGATGCAGGAATTGGAACAGGGGCATTGAGTGTATCATTGTTAAATGTATTCCAACAAGAACTTGAAATTCATGGGGTAGATATTTGCGAAAAAATGATCCGAAAAGCAGAAAAAAATTTAAGAGTGAAGAATCAAAATAATTTTCTAAGGATAAGTTCAGCAGAGAATCTTTCTTATCCCAATGAAAGTTTTGATTTAATAATTTCAGCACATTTAATAGAACATTATTCTAATCCTGTAGGGATTATTCAAGAGTTATCCAGAGTTTTGAAAAAAGATGGATTGTTAATTATAATTACTTCAAAACTTGGAAAATTAAATGGATTTCATAGTTTAAAATGGAGATACAATTCCATCCCAAAAGAAACAATCCATAACATTATGAACTCTTCGGGAATTGGTAGTATTAAAGAATATTCTTTAGATTCCCAAAAGTTTTTTTTGCCTAATCAGATGAGTATGGCTTATCTAGGGAGAAAGAGTAAATGAAGAATGAACAAAGCTTAGGCTTTCAACAAAAGCTTAAGCTATTTTCATTCCTAAGTATTCTTGTTATGTTTTTATTGGAGGTTAATGGAGTGGATTCTCAAAACAATAAAGCTAAAGAGATCAATTACAATGATATGAACGTTAGTTGGAAGTATGAAGATAAATTTCTGATCTTTAGGATGAGGTCAAAGTCCAAAGGTTGGATGGCAATTGGATTTAATGAAACTTCTGAGTTAAAGGGTACGAAATTAATCATGGGAGCAATTACCAAAGACTCAGTGGTTGTATCGGAAAGATATATCATTGAACCGGGAGTGCATAAGTCACTTACTGAATTGGGTTTAAAAGAAGAGATTCAAATTCAAAATTACAAGGAAGTAAATGGGATCAAAGAAATTGAGTTTAAACTTCCTGTTGCAAGTAAGCAAAAATTTTCAAAAAATCTAACTCGTGGAAATAAAATTCATTTATTAATTGCGTATAGTTTAGAAAATGATTTTATGCATCATTCTATTTCAAGAACTTCAATTCCAATTGAACTATAGACTAATGGAAAAAATGCTTTTATAATCATGCAAGAAGAAAATTTTACAATCGAAGAAGCTTATGCATATTACATTCATAGGATCGATAGACTTTTTGGTATCCATTTTCAAAGTATGGTAAAATCTCATGGAATTGACGTTTCTATTGAACAATGGTTTATCTTGACTAAGCTATATAAAAATGCAGGAGCATCACAAATTGAATTAGCAGATAAAATTTTTAAGGATAAAGCAAATATCACAAGAATGGTTGATGGACTAGAAAAGAAAGATCTTGTTATTCGAAAAGATGATGAAAATGACAGACGTAAATTTAGAATCTATCTTACAGATCGTGGTAAAGAATTAACCAAGAGATTGATTAAAATAGCAATCGAAGAAAGAAAAAATATTTATAAAACCTTAAGCAAAAACGATTTAAAAAAGTTTAAAGAAATTATTGAAACATTGGAAAAAAACATTCTTTCTTCAAAGTATTATGACTCAGTTATAAATTCTTAAAAGTAGTTATTTGATATCCTAAAGCAAAACTTCCACTAACTCATAGAGTTGAATCACACCAATTCCTTTTACATTGACTACTTGAGGTTCAGCGTAATTACAAAACTTTTTTGTAGAGTCATAAAAAGAACTAGAGCAAGCGATTTTTCCCGGTTGTGCTGCATGTTGTATTCTTGCTGCAAGATTTACTGATGATCCCCAGATATCAAAAAAAATTCTTTTTTTGCCAATTGCTCCTGCAATGAGTTGACCTTGTGCAATTCCTATTCTCATTCTGATTTCACCTTGAAATTGATTCGTATATTGCTGAACTTCTAGAGCAAAATTTGCACAATTCTTGAATGCTTTTTCATCAACCCCAAGAACATTTGCTGCAGCCATATAACAATCGCCAATTGTTTTGATTTTTTCTATATGATATCTTTCTGCGATAGTATCAATTTCCGAAAATATTTTATGTAACAGATTAACAATATGATTTGCATCATATTTTAAACATAGCTCAGTAAACCCAACTATATCCATAAATATAACGACAGCATCTTCTTTTTGTTCAGCATAAAAATTATTTTGTCGCTTATACTCATGTAAAATAGAATCAGGAATTAAATTGGAAAGAAGCTTTCTAGTTTCATTTTCAGATTTTTCTAATTTAATTATGAGTCCATTAATGTATATTGCCAAATAGATAAGTTCTGGTCCAAGAAATAAAGCTGTTCCAATTAGATTTAAGAGAGGGATGATCGGATTTTGTTGATAATAATTTTTATCAAGTAAACTAATTCCTGACCATTGTCCGTGATGGATGATTACAAATATGATCAGCGGAATGATCGTTCCAAAAATTGTTAAATATTTTTTCCCACGAAATAAAAAAGGAGCACCAAGAACAATTGAAATGAAATAGAATTGTATATTACTTTCTGCTCCGAGTAGAATTGCTAAAACTAAAATTGACAAGATAACACAACAAAAGAATATTAAAAGTATTGTTAGAGTTTTCATCTTATTTCTTAAGAGGAGAAGAAATAGCAAAAGAATACTGTAAATAAAAAGCAAAAGAGAAGGTAGCTTATCTATATAGGATTGAAAATAGTTGAAGATAGTATAAGAAATAGCATAGCCAAGTGATCCATAAAGTAAATATGAAATCACCATCCTATCTAATGCATCATGGTCTTCAGGTTCAGCAGACATATTCTATGTTATTGACTTTAGCTTAGAATTCTGCAAGGATAAATTTTTTTTGTTATAAATATTTAAAGAAATCATATTGATAATTCTGAGATTATTTTGTGTAATGATGCTAAATAATTTGATTCAAGATAAATTTTTTGATAATATTGATTTACGATACTACTATAAAAAAAATTTCTTAATTACTGGTAAAACTAAATTATAAAGAGAAATGAAAAATCTAAATAACGCAAAAATAAAAATAGAAAAAACATTCTCCAGTAAAAACCATATCCAAGAGAAAAATCATATCACTAGATAAAACATCTGTATCATAATAATCCATTGGGTGTTCAGACTCCAATACATAAACTATTGTATAAGCAAGAAAATAACTTATTAATAAAGAAATGAGTAAACTGACTATTGATGATTTGAATTTATTTCTCTCCTCTATTGAACCTGACAATGACATTCTTCTGAACTATAATAATCGATTTTGCTTGCTTTCATTACTTTGCCTTTATTGAATTTGATTATTGTTTTTTCATTCGGATCACAATTAGCTTCTTCTTCAAAGCACCTAAAGCCAAAATGTAATTCCCCATTCAACTCATCCTGAAGATCCCCTTCGATTTGTTTTGGATAAATTGTTCTTTCAGAAACATGGATAGTATTTTCATCTTCTAAGATGATTAAAGGAAAAAATTCTTTTTTGTTAGATATAAAAAAGATTGCTTCATCTTTGTAATTGCACAAATTACCAATACAATTTTCTGCTTTATACTTAAACGGTGCAGATTGTCTAATACAAGTATGATTAGTATCATAACATGTTTTTTTTTAGGAAAATTAATTATTTCTTTTTTATTTGAATAACAACTATTTACAAAGATAAGTGATAGAATCAAATATTTCATTAACCTTCACTTTACAATAGGTTGAATGTACAAAATTTCGTTACCATTATTCAAAACCATAATATAAGTATTCTTATAATTGTTTATTTGTCTATGTGATTCCAATGATTTCTTAACAGGCATATAGCTAAAGATGTATGAAAATGAGTTTTTCCAAGGAAAGGAAACCATCATACATTCCGTACTCTCTAGAATTTCTGAGTTCAAATTTGTTTTTGGTAAAGATTTATAATCATTCTCATGTAACACAAATCCAATTTTAGAGTTTCTATTCTCCTCTGGAGGGAAATAAATTTGAAATGGTTTTGCTTCTTTAATTCCATTTGAATCTAGTATAGAATGAATTTCAGTAGTTGTGCTTCCTACTTTGGAAAAATCACCACCATCAATTTCTTTATGAACAAAAAAATAGCGTTCAGAATTCTTCGCTGAAACAATTGGTTTCATAAATGCACCCATATAGACTAGAAAGATACCAATAAAAACAATTAAGATTACAAATACTATCAGTAGAATTTTTAAGATACTCATTACAAAAACTCCTATTTATTCTTGTTATAACTTTAGGAATTTTAGTAAACTAGAATTTAAAAAATAAGTTAATAAATTATGGATTGAATTTGATTATTGCATTTTCATCTTTGAAGAAGAATAAAGGGAAATATTCCTTTTTATCTGAAAAACAACTATTTACAAAGATAATTGATTGAATCAAATGTTTACTAACCATGTTTATTTTACGCAATCCTCACTAGATTCTCTAAACTCACTCCAACTAGTTCGGGAATGTATAAGTCATATACCACAATTTGGATTTCACAAATTCCTCGATGAACTGCTTGCAAGGTAAAGGAAACTTTTCCATTTTTAAAAGGGGATTCAGAGGTTACTGCTTGAGCAATACCGTTTGGAAATATTAATTTTCCTGAGGTAGCGATTCTAGCAATTAGACAAGTTGTATTTTTATTTTCTACTTCTATCTCGAAGGAAAGTTCAGAAAGAAATAAAATTTCTTTCGGGAGATTATTCATTTTGAAAGAGATATTTGATACAATCTTGCGATAGTCGATATCCTCTATCCAATCTTCTTTTACTAAAAGTTCACCTTCTAGTACTTGAATTTCTTTTGCAGGAGTAATATGCTGCAAAGATTTAGTTTCCAATTTTTCGTTATCTACTATCACAGAAAAATTTTCTAATTTTTTTAGATAGAATAAAAGAGATAAAAACTCCGCAGTATCTGATGTGCTATAAAATCGATTTCCTTCCAGTTGATTAGAAATCCAATTCCAGACTCTTAGGAATAGATTGGAATTAATTTTGTATAAAGCGCTCGCAACTAGAATGGTTGTTTGCAATTTTCCCGCGAGAGATTTTCCATTCCAAAAAATATCCACACCATTTTCTTGTTTTGTTTTTTCTAAGTATTCCATTTCTTCATCATGATTTTTATCAAATAGAATCAGTGAAGCAGCTGCTTCGGGAGATTCAATTCTATCTTCTTTGAATTTTGGATCAAAGGATAATAGTCTATTATCTTTATAACCTTCTTTTAGCAATGCCTCTTTTGTTTTTTCCGCTATTGACTGTAATTTGGGAAATAGAGTTGAGATTTTGGACTTATAAAATGGACGAAGATGAAGTAAGCACTGAGCTGTTATTGATTCGCTAATTGTGGATTCATCGAATAATCCCCATAAATAGTTTGGAAAATAGTTATTGATAAAGCTTTCAACTTTGGATTGACCAAACAAAATTCTTTTCTTTAAATCTTTGCGATTGAATTCTTTTGTTTCGGAAAATTCTCCCAATTCCATTTTGAGATAGAGCATTCCGTTTCCATATAGACCTGCTAAGGTTTGTTCAGCACAACCATAAGGATAATCATAAAGAGCAGTTACCATTTCCATTGTTAAGTTTGCATAACTTGGATATACCCAAAACTTTTCACCCTTTAAGCTATCTCCTGCTTTCAGAATATGAAGTTTGCTTTTTAGAATTTTACTTTCATAGATCCAAGAAGTGTTTGTTTCAAATCTATCTAAAACAGTTTTATCCTTTCTTATGTCAACTTGGTATTTTCCAGAATTTAGTAGAGGAATCGTATGAATTTTTTTGTGACTTGTTTTTTCATTATGTAAGATACTGTCATTTGATACAACTAAATCTAATTCATCTTGGGTTGTAATAGTTTGGATAGAAGCCTCACTTGCTCCTTCCTTTGCAGAAATGAGTGGAGGGAATTCAGCTATAGTATAATTTTCTTTTTTAGAGAGTACTTCTTTTTTTGCATCAGTAAAATAGAATCCACGAACTGCAAAAACATATAGTTCGATAAGTCCTGTGTCGGTAATTCCATTGATCTCAATTGTAGTCTCTTTTTCAATTTCATGAATCGTAGCATGAATTATGGACTCGTTTAGGTTTCGGCTTTTATCTTTTAATCCAGGAAATGTTTCTTCTAATTCTTGGTTCAGTTTTGTCTCTAGGTCAAGCTCTGCATCGCCTCCAATCATTTCGGATCCTACACTAAAATCAATCATAGAGTCACTAGCTCTTAATGGTGCTTCCCTCATCAAGAATTGTTGTGCAGCTTCTTCCTCTTCTAATCTTCTTCTTTTTTTGAATAAAGACATTACGAATTTATACGGCTTAACTAAAATCCAAATGGGAAACCAGATTGGAAAAAAGAGAATAATCCAAATAATATCGGGAACTGATTCTAAAATTTTAGCCAGATGATTTTGGAAATTTTTGATCCAATTGATTTTTATTTCTTTTTGACCTAAGTTCCATCTGGCAAATTCATTACCTTCATCCATAAATCTTTCTATCGTACTTTTAATTTCATCCTGTGCATAATTCGTCTTAGTTGTTTTTGGTTTCGCTAATACAAATATGTCACAAGCAGTAGAAGGAGAAATTTTCAACTTTAATGATTGATTCGGTTCTATAGTTTCAAGAGAATCTAATTTGATATCAAGATTTTCAGAAAAAAGTACCGTACTATGAATGATAAGAGTATCTTCCCTTTTGTTGGTAAAGTATGCTCTAATATTAAAAACTGAGATCGGAGGGGAAACAGGAAACGAAAGAATACTCCCTCTAGTTGGATTTTGGAATGTAAATACTTTTGTTTCTGTATTCTCTAGTAAATTCAATACAGTCACTTCAATAGTATCATATTTTTTATCATCCCCAATATACTCAACTTTTGCAAAAGGATTTTCTTTATCAATGATAGGTGAGATTAAGTTGAAGTCTTTATTATGAATTTGCCAATCATCATATTCATAAGATTCCTCTGTAATATGAAAACCAAGTGCTTGCTTTGAATTCTCTGTAGGTATAGACAAAGCTTTATATCGTTTCCCAAAATTATTTAAGGAAAGTCCAGTGTTGTTATAGTTAAACAATCTTATGGCTAGCTCAGCAGTATTTCCTCTATGGTCGATGAGATTCATAGCTAAGATATCTGAGCCTAGTTTATTTTCTTGAACAGAAAAGGAGAACATTCCATTTTTGATTTCGGAATCAAATTCAATTGCATTTAAGGTTAATCTTATTTTGCCATTAAATTCTTCTCCCGTAAATTCTTTGCAAATGACAGTGAGATGAATCTTCCCTTTCCCATCTCTTTGCATGGAAGCAACTTCCGCATTCAGAAGAGAACGTTTATACTCTTGTACCTCAAATTTTGTCTTCACTGTCTGAATACGATCTCCAAGTAATGCTTGAACAGAATAAGCTCCCATTGGAAGAGAATCTAGTTTTACTAATGCAAGTCCATGTCTAGAAAATTGAATTTCTTCTTCGTGGATAATATTGTTATCCCCTTGGTAAATGAATAGCTTACAAGATAATTTTGGAGAAAGGCAAATGATTTGGATTTGTGGATTTTCATTTGGACGATAAATCTGCGAAATGGAAAAAGCTCTACAGATAAAAAAACGTTCTAATTCAAATTTTCGAATTATTTCAATTGACTGATTGTAATAAGTATATTCATTAATCAATTCTTTCATAGAACTTCTTTTACTGCTACTAAGCAATAAAATGTTTCCTTTTCTTTACTCTGTATATTACAATCCTCATATCAATATAAGTTAGAATATTTGCAAAGGTTTTTTTTAATTTCTAGAAGTGAATAATTGCTCTAGTTGATTCCACTGAATTATTACCAAGATTTCTAATGTAATGAAAATGAAGTTATGAAATAAAGGTTGAAAGTTGAATACAATTCTAACTCAATGTGAAAGGATTTGGGCTCTAGCCCAAGCATTGCCGACAGGCTACCATCTATTTTAGATTCATCTATTTCATCTGGATGCAATTCATGCATCCCTAACATAAATTGTAATTAGAATACTAATAGAAAAACTAAAAAGAAGTATTCTTTTAAACATTTATATCTTGATTAGTCTCATCTCTTGATATTAGCAATGTTTAGATTTAATTTTTCCTTCAATGATTTTGCAGCAAGAGTATAACCTCCATTGGCAGCATCTAATAAATGCGATTCAGCTTTATTATTAGCACCATTATGAATGCAAGTAATCACACTACTTTCAGCTTCATGAAGTCCATAGTAAAAGTTTCCTTGCTTTTCATTTTCCTCAAGCCAATTTTTTAATTTGTTTGCTCTAGAGGTATCACAGCTAACAACCATCTTAATCGAACCA
The DNA here is from genome assembly GCA_033762425.1 of Leptospiraceae bacterium. Taxonomy (GTDB): domain Bacteria; phylum Spirochaetota; class Leptospiria; order Leptospirales; family Leptospiraceae; genus JANRLP01. The sequence continues at coordinate 77,301 of JANRLP010000038.1, read as the reverse complement.
TCAAATTTCTTATGGTCAGTAAACTTCGGAAATGACCTTTCTGCTTTTCTTCTCCAGAAATTCATGAATAAAGATGCAAATCTAGAAATTAATGGTAGAAAAAAACTCAATAATTTATTCTTAAAACTACTCTCCTTGGATGCAATATTAATCCAATGGGAGAGTTGTTCTTTGGTTTTACCAAACTCTAGATTCCTCCAATCTAATGGATAAGATTCATTTTCTCCAATGATGTCCATAAGTTCATTCAAGATTTTATCATAAGAATTTGCCCTAAATTTTTTAATGATTAAAGCAAAGACTGGACCTTTAGAACTTTTAACATCTACAAAAGGACAACTAAATCCTGAGTAATCTGGTTCTTTTTCTGCAACATAATCGTCTTTTAATATATAAGGACTATTGGGTGACTTAATTTTTTTTTCAGCATATTCAATTCCATCCCCTAAAAAAATTGCTTGTTCAAATGGGTGAGAAGAACTAAATTTCCCTAAAAGTATTTCTTCATCAGCTTCATATAATTCTTTAATTGGCATTGAACCAATCCTAAGTTCAAGACCATAACTTTCCTTAACAAATAACTTTGTTCCAAAAAGTACATCTTGAATTTGTTTCAAGAATTCTTTAGGACAAACAAGTGTGATTCCATCACCTCCAAAAATAATGGGAACCTGTTCATAAAGTTTTTCATTTACAATTGCTGTAATGGAAATTGCTCCAGAGATATTTACATCTTTATACCTTCCGTTTTCAATTGCTTTTGTAGAGTTCACAATATCAGTAATCACAATCCACCAATCTTCTGGAACCTTGGAATAGGTAGTTTCATTTTCAATATTTTTAAACTGGCTAATAGGCTTTAAATTTTTATAAAAATCAATACTCATAACTATATTCTTGAAACTAGTGCAATAACTACAATGAAAAATAATATTGAGTAAGCAATTGATAATGTAAATTTACCTTTTTAACACTTGTTGGCTAATTTGCATTCAACTTCTTTCATAATTCCATTTCTTTCTATCTCAAAAATTAAAAGCTTAAAGCAAAAATGGATTGTGTCTCTTTCAGAAAGAGATTTTTTCGAACGAAACGGGGTAAAATTTACTTGCTAAACTTGATGATTGGGAATAATGAAATTGAGTTGTTAAAAAATAAGTTAGAGAAAGTGGATTCACCCACACTTTGTGCGGGTGAAGTTCCTTTATACTCTAATTTTTCAACAACTCTAATCAACTTTTCAAAATATAATTTGGTTTTATTACTTGCAATTTTTCTTCTTTCGGTAACTTGCAAGTCCCCAAACATTTTCAATTTACAACTTCCAAATGTAGATACAGAGGATTTGCGAAAACCATTTGTTTCTCTTTGTGCTTATTCACATCTTTTAGGAGATAATTATGACCGTGAGCTTGAGGTTGTTCCTTGTCCCGAAAAAATAATGCGTCAGTCTGAATGGTTTGGACTTTCCGGACCTGTATCCAGTGTTTCAGAAGGAATAGCAACGATTCATTTTGATAAAACTGGCAAATTGGACAGTGTAACAAATGGCTATCACTCCGTGTCAATTTCCAATTTCGTACATGAAAAAAATACGATTACATTTCTTGGCGGATCTTTTCAAATAGTTACTGATGATCAAGGTCGAATTGTAGAATGGACAAAACGATGTATGGAAGATTGTCGTATTTTGCAAGGAACTCCCCATGCCAATGGAAAGGAAAGATACATTTCTTTTCCTGTGGGTACGCTCCTCGATAGAACAAGATATACCTACTCGAAAAAGCAAATCGTTATTTCACACGAAGAATTTGATTATATAGGAGCAACTGCGAAAAAACCGGGACCACAGTTTAGGTTGATTACTGATATTTATCGAATCACTGACAATAATGTTTTAAAAATGGAGCGAAAGGATAGGATTGGTCGTGTAGGTAACAGTAAAGTTTTTCCATATCAAAAAGAATGGAATCTAACTCACCTCATGCATAGAACAACATTTCATTTACCAGATCCCAAATTTATGGGAAATGGTACCACTACTGAGTTACCTGTGAAAATTGATTCTTATGGAAATTGGGTTGAATGGGGTCCTGGTTCAAATCAAAATTCTAAGCTCCAAAGAAAAATAAATTATTATTAATAACGCTAACGTTAGTATCCTATTTATCTTTTGGGAAAATTGACAATAACTCAATTTACTCTTGCAAATGTTTGGGTTCTTTAAGTATATGAACCTAGTAAGAGGTCAACATGTTTAAAAAGTCTATTGCTATTATACTTGTTATCATTGTTCTTTTGGTCGGATTGTATTTTAGATTTTTAAATCCTTTTTTTAGCAAGATGAGTGAGTATTCAGTTCAAGAAATTGACCCTAATCTAACTTTAATATTTGGTGGTGGTGGCAATTCAGCGATTCTAACTAGTGATACTCAAGTCTTAGTCATTGATACAAAAATGATGGGCGGAGCAAAAAAACTTTTTGAAAAGGTTCAAGAAATTGCAAAGAATAAATCCATAATCATAATCAATACTCATCTTCATGGGGATCATACATTTGGAAATTCTCTATATAAAAATGCTACGATCATTGCTGGAGCTTATACTGAAGAGCAGTGGAAGGATGAGAACGGTTCTGATATGATGCCAACAGAATGGATCAAAGATTCTAAAGAACTTCAAATAGGTGATGAAACAGTAGTGATTAAAAATATGGGTCAGGCTCATACTTATAATGATTTGGTTGTTTATTTTAAGAAGAGAAAAATTTTATTCTTTGGTGATTTAGTGATGACTAATTTTCATCCATTCTTCAAATTAAAAGATGGATCTATCATCCAAGAATATTATAAAAAACAAAATCAAACGTTAGTCGAGTTTGCTCCTGAGAAAATTGTTCCAGGACATGGTCCAATGGGTGGAGAAGAAGTCGTGAAAAATTTTCAACTCTATTTGGACGAAATGAGAAGTGTTGCTGAAGGGAAACTAGATAAATCATTCGTTCAAAGAAAATATAAAGATTGGCCCGAGTTTTTACATATGTCGGGTGTGAACCCATCCATTCAATATTGGAAAGACGAATTAAAAATTAAATAAATTATTGAAGATTTTTCACTTAGAAAAAATTTTTTTTATGAAATCAATCAATTGCTCTAAAGCCATCTAGAGCAATCGAATATGAATTAAAGAGTTTTATAAACCTTTTTTCCACTCACTCTCCTCTAGTTCTTTACTAGAAGAAGTTTCTTTAAATTCTTTTTTTGCAGCTTCACTATTATCATTCTTTTTTAAGATACCAAGATAATTGTAACTACCAGATAACATTGATTTACCAAGTGATGAACTGAGAGCACCGGGTTTGATTAAATTAGATGAATGGGTCTGAAGTTTATCAGCTTTCTCTAGACTAAGAGACATATCAGCTGTAAGGTTACCCATATAAGCAACTTGACCAGCTTTCATTTCAGTTAGTGTTGTTTGAGCAATTTGTTCAGAGAAAAAAGTGATATAGTCAGTAGGACCAGGTTGAACACTTACGGAAAGAGTACCTCCACCCACGTTTGAACTAGAACTAGAACCTCCCCCTGGTGCTGCACTCACTTTGTAAAATGCTGCGATTGCAACATATGTTCCTGGTTTAGCATTAAAGGCATAGAATCTATCCCCATTGCTATAATTAGAAACAATAACTTCTTTTGAATCAGTAAATGGTTTTCCAGGATTCACCTTGAGGAAGTAAACAACTTCTGGTGCTTTTGCACCCATTAGCGCAACTGGTGCATATAAACCTACACTGATCGCCAGAGCTCCAACATCATTGGAAGTTTTGACTGGTGGTGGACTTGCACAATGGCTTAGATATGCAAACGATAGTAATAACAAGATTTTTTTCATAATTATCTCCTTAATTTGTTAAATATTGATTTTTGATTATTAACTACTAGTAAAAATTTAATTATTCTAATTTTTTTGATAAACTGGAAACATCAAAATAATGTTCAACAATTGGAAAGGGGTCATAAAACTTATGAAGTAGCGATTTCCACTCTTTGTATTCCTCAGAATTTCTAAATCCTTCTGTGTGATCTTCCAATTTTTCCCAATGAACAATTAACAAATACTTTAAATCTTCTTCAATACATTTGAGGAGACGATGGCTAATATAACCATTCATTTTGGAAATTATTTTCTCAGCTTTTTTAAAACTTTCCTCAAAACTTTTCGATCCTAAATGATTAATATTTAGAATTGCAATTTCAGTAATCATAAACTAAAACTTTTTGAATTACTAGAAGAGTTCAAGCTAGAATAGTATTTATTTTTAAAAATGAATACATTCTAATTCTGCTTTCTTTCCCGACTCATTTCCCAAATGTTTAAACTCAATGATAAAATTATCTAATAATGCTGGTTCAGAAATTAAGTGAAGAATTGCTTCCTTCGCTACTTCATTCTTTCCAAAATGGAAATAACTTGATTGCATCTTTGTTGTAATGTTGATCTTACCTCTTGCTTGAAAATGCATTCGTGCAAGAAACGCTCCTCCTGCATATTCAGGACCAAAGGAGCCTAATTCTAAATCGTAGATTCCACCATGGATTTGGTCTTTAAATTGATTTAGCTCTTCATAAATTTTTTTTATTTCCTCTTCTGATGTGTAAACTCTTATAGTAAAAAAGTCATCACCAGTATTTACTTTGATTGTTAGGTCAATCAAAGATTCATCATCATAGGTCTTTTCAAATACAATATTCATAACATAAAACCATTCGTGGTTAAGAACAAGGAACTAACTTAATAATTTTTTAGTAAAGACTAAATTGTATAACTTAACAACTAATTTTACTAATGGATAGAAGATGATAAATTTATTGAATAAATGGAAATATTAGTAAAATCTAATAAATGAATAAAATCTATTATTAGGAACATAGTGTAAACAAATTTCATTTATTTCACGGCATTCTCAAAAATTATTTAGCAGATAATTTTGTGGCAATCATAGCAACATGTTTACTTTGAAATTTTGCTCCATGCAATTCATTTTGCATTTTAAGAACTTCTTCAGATAAAGTCTCAGGAATTCTTTTCACAACAACCTCAGCGCCAGAAACTTCTTTCACGCCTTCTGCAACAGCTTCAGCCATTTTGTATAAATGACCTTACGTCGAATAAAATAAAACTAATGCTTTCATTAATCTTCCTTAAATAATAATTAGTTAGACATCTAATTATTCTATATCAAATTAATCAAATACTTTTTTGTTATTCAAGATAATGATCTAAACTTAGGTTATATTACAACTTTAGTTAAATAAGAACTTAGATGAATATAATTTTTTAATTCATGAATTCGATTAGTAGGAATTTTGGTTAAACTTATGAATGTAATATGAAGTAAACAACCCTGTTCATCTTACCGGCAGCCACTTAACTTATCATTTTCCTTAACCAAGTTTACTGGTTTTATACTTGCGCTTAGAATACAATTTTTCATGCTTGAAGGAAGTAATTCTTGAGGAGTTCGATTGGGACATTGGTTAAAAGAAACATACCAAAAAAGGGTTTTTGTTTCGGATTTATTGAATGTAGAAATTGGAGCGGAAGTTGTTCTTTGTGGATGGGCTTTTCGTTATAGAGACCAAGGTGGGGTAATCTTCGTTGATCTCAGAGATAGAACAGGAATTGTTCAAGTTGTATTTCGCAAAGAACAGATTGGGGAAGAGTTTGCAGAAGCTGAAAAAATTCGTTCTGAATTTGTTATCAGTGTTCGTGGCAAACTTCAAAAAAGAGATGAAGCCTCTGTCAATCCAAACATGCAAACAGGAACAATTGAAGTCATCATCAACAAACTAGAGATTCTAAATAATTCTAAGACTCCTCCGTTTCAATTGGATGAATATGATGAATCGGGTGAAGACATTCGCTTGCAGTATAGATATCTTGAACTAAGAAAAGATTCTTTGAAAGATAGAATGTTAAAACGACATGAATTTATATTTGCAATTCGTAAATATCTTAATAATAAAAAATTTCTGGAGATTGAAACACCAGTCTTAAACAAATCTACACCAGAAGGTGCTCGTGATTTTCTTGTGCCTTCTCGTTTAAGTCCCGGTTCTTTTTATGCTCTTCCACAATCACCACAGATATTCAAACAGATTCTTATGGTTGGTGGAATGGAACGTTATTTCCAAATCGTGAAATGCTTTCGAGATGAAGACCTAAGAGCAGATAGACAACCAGAATTTACACAGTTGGATATGGAGTTTTCATTTGTTGACCAAGAAGATATCTTGCGAGAGATCGAGGAACTAACGTCTGCTGTGTTTGCTGAAAGCTTTGGCGTTACTTTTCAAAAACCTTTCCCTAGAATTACTTATGAAGAAGCAATGAATTCCTATGGTTCTGATAAACCAGACCTAAGGTTTGGAATGAAACTCTATGATGTATCTGAGATAGTAAAAGATGCTGACTTCAATGTTTTCAATGCAACAATCAAAGAAGGTGGAATTGTTAAAGCCATCTGTGTAAAAGGTGGTGCTAAGGAGAATGGTGGAATTTCTAGAAAAGAAATTGAAGACCTAACTCACTGGCTCTCGAAAGACTATCGTGCAAAAGGTCTAGCCTATATGAAACATGGTGAGAATGGACTTGAATCTACTATCACGAAACGATTTAAACAAGAAGAGCTAGATGCTATCTCCAAGAAAGTTGGTTCAGAAAAAGGCGATATGATTTTCTTTGGTGCAGATAAAGCTCATATAGTTCATGCTTCTCTTGGAGCATTGAGACTTAGACTCTCTCAACGATTTGAAACTCCTGATCCAAATTCATTTCATATTTCATGGGTTGTTGATTTTCCAACATTTGAAAAAGACCCCGTAACTGGAACGTTAGCTCCTATGCACCATCCATTCACATCTCCTTCTGATGGTTGCATTAACCCAAATGATAGCATCGAAGATATCAAAAAGAATGCTGCAAGTTTTACTTCCAAAGCCTATGATCTAGTTCTGAACGGAAATGAGATTGGTGGTGGAAGTATTAGAATTCATAACCAAGATATGCAAGAAAAAATCTTTGCTCTACTTGGAATTGGTAAAGAAGATGCTCATGCTAAATTTGGATTTTTATTAGAAGCGCTTCAATTTGGTGCACCACCTCATGGTGGAATTGCTTTTGGTATAGATCGAATTCTAATGCTCATGACTGGTGCAAAATCTATTCGTGATGTGATAGCATTTCCTAAAACACAAAAAGGTATCTGTTTGATGAGTGAGTGTCCAACTCCAGTTGAAGAAAAACAACTGCAAGAGCTGCATATTCGTGTGGTGAATGTATAATGCCCGCTAAGAAAAAAAAAGAATTAGAGAGCGAGAAATATACTTTCTCTAGTGATACACTCTATAGAAAAGTTTGTGGGATTCATGACTCAAGAATCAAAGACTTAGAGAGTTTTCTAAAAATTACAATCATACCTAGAGGGCTGTCCTTAATTCTAAATGGTGGAATTGAAGAAGTAACTCATGCGATGAAATTTTTTGCTAACTTAGAAGAAAATTTTAAATCTAGACCTGATAAAGATAATTTTGATAACTTCGATATCAACTATCTGATTCGTTCAAAAGACTCTCCAGCAGACAACAAAACAACATGGAATCCAACTGAGAAAGTCCTGACTACTTATAAAGGAAAAGCACTTTATCCAAGAACTGCAAACCAACAAAAGTTTGTAGAAAGCCTTATGAAAAATATGGTAAGCTTTGCACTTGGTCCTGCCGGTACTGGCAAGACCTTCTTATCTATTGCGGTAGCTTGTCGTCTCTTGCAAAATGGTGAGATAGATAGACTAATCCTAACTAGACCTGCAGTTGAAGCTGGTGAGTCTCTTGGGTTTCTTCCTGGTGATTTAGTTCAGAAAGTAGATCCATATCTTCGTCCAATCTATGACTCACTTCATGAATGTATAGGACCTGAAAAAGTTCAAGTATTAACTTCACTAGGAAAGATAGAAATTGCGCCTATCGCTTTTATGAGAGGTAGAACACTAGCAAATTCATTTATCATTCTCGATGAAGCACAAAACTGTACTTCTATGCAATTAAAAATGATTCTCACTAGACTAGGTAAAAATTCTAGAATGGCTATCTCAGGTGATGTTACACAGATCGATCTTGCAAACAATCGTTCTGGTCTTCAAAAAGTAATGAGTGCCCTAAAAAGTGTAGAAGGGATTGGAGTGATTGAATTGAAAAAAGAAGATATCACCCGCCACCCGTTGATTGAAGTTATTCTGGAAAGACTGGATAAAATATAATGCCCACCTTAACTAGAGTTGTTCAGGATCAAATCGCTGTTATCACTGAAATTTTGACTAGAGTTCGTCCAATTTCTGTGATAAGAAAATTACAGTTAGTATTTGTTTTAGTAACTCTAGCTATGGTAACTTTTTTCTTATCTTCTCCGTTTCTTGGTGGTGAGAAGATTGATATTGGTCCCGATAAAGGATATGAGGTTGGAAAGACAGCACCAGAGACTGTACTATCGTGGCGTGAGATTACATATGAAGATGCAAGAAAAACCCAGGCTGAGAGATCGCGGGTATATAATTCAGGTGTTGCTATCTTTGAGCGAGACTATTCAATGCTTACGAATACTGTTAATAGTTTCATAGATATTGAAATAGAAAATCTAAAGTCAGTTGTAAATGATCAAAGCTCTAAAAACATTTATCAATTAATCGCAAAAAATCCAAGATGGAAAAATCGTTCGAAAGAAGACTTAGAATTACTTTTAAATTATCCTAAGAAAGATAGATTGAAGGAATTAATTAAACAGTGTACGAACTTAGTCTTCACTACTAATTGTATTCTGAAAGAAAGCCCTCCTGACATGCAAGGAATCGTGAATAATGGTGGGAAGATTATCAATAAAGGAGTGAAAGAACAAAATTCATTCTTAGATGGTAAACATATTTTTCAAAGAGAGAATCTCTATCATAATTCAATAACGATGAATATGGTTACTTCACTTATTGAAAGTAAATTTCCTAAATTAGATTCAAGCACTCTTTCTGTAGTCAAAAGATTAAGTATTTCTTATATCTATTCTTTTCCCGCTTGTAGTTATAATGCAGAAGAAACTGAACAAGTAAAATTAGAAGAACAAGCAAGAGTAAAACCAATCATAAGTAAAATTGAGAAGAATGAAAGAATTGTTCGAAAAGGTGAGATCATTACTCCAGAAATTCTCAATAAACTAGAGCAAATGAATCTTCAAGCTTCCAGAATCAATCTTTCCTCGATTGTATCTATCATCATTGTGCAAATGGTTTTTCTAATTATAATTACAGTATTCTTAAAAAAATACAATCCGAAAAGACTTAATGACCTTGCTAGCAATATCATTATATTTTCAATGATTTGGATTTTTATGATTAGCACTTACATTCTTTCAAGATTATACTATCATCCTGATAATTCTTATAATCTAATTTATTTCTTCGCTATTTTCACTCCCATTGGAATGGTTTGTCTTCTTATCGGATTTCTATTTGATGAAGAGCTAGCAATCGCTATAGGTTTTTACCTGTCATTTTTTATTTTCTTGATTTCTCAAACAAACGTTAGTTCTTTTGTGATGGCATTTGCTACAACTGTTGTTGCTTCTATGTATAGTTCAAAGATTAGAAGAAGGATAGATTTCTTAAAGTCAGGATTTTTAATCACAGGAATTCAAATTGTAATTGCAACTAGTGGTTATCTTATTGAAGGAAGAGATTTTTTTCTTCCTAGCAATGAAAAAATTTCTTTCCTAAGAGAACTTTCATCTTCACCAATTTTTAAACTATATCTTGCTTGTTTGGTAAATGGTTTTGTCTGTGCAACAGGTGCTCAATTCCTACTTCCTATCTATGAATATCTATTCAATATACCAACTAGATTCAAACTCCAAGAACTTGCAGACACTGGTCATCCATTAATGCAAGCGTTACTCACCAAGGCTCCATCCACCTACACACATACTTTTTTAGTTGCTGCACTTTCTGAAAGAGCAGCACAGAATCTTGGGCTAGATTGGCTTTTAGTTAGAGCAGGTGTTTATTTTCATGATATTGGTAAAATTCCTAATGCTAGTTTCTTTGTTGAGAACCAACACTTGATTCCTAAAAAAGAACATATAGACAAAAATAATCCTGGGCTTGCAGCAAAAATAGTTATAGATCATGTGATTGATGGAATCGAGATGGCTAAGAAAGCTAGACTTCCAAGAGAAATTATCAGCTTCATTCCTGAGCACCATGGAACAAGTACTATGGCTTTCTTTTATCATAAAGCGTTAGCCGATCTTTCTCCTAACCAAAGAAAAAAAATTAATAAGAAAGACTTTCAGTATCCTGGACCAAAACCACAGAGAAAAGAAACTGGGATTGTCATGATCGCTGATTCTGTGGAAGCTGCGAGCCGTTCTTTAGACGAAATTACTTCTGAATCTCTGGATGAGTTGATCCAAAAAATCATCAACATAAAGCTTGCAGAAAACCAACTAGATGAATCAGGTCTTACTGTTGGTGATCTTAACATCATTAAACATTCATTTAAAGAAATTTTACTCTCTAGTCTTCATAATAGACCGAAGTATCCCAACACTGAAGATACAAAAAAACTAGAAGCTGAAAAGACTAATCAAACGAAACTAAATTCAAAAACACTGAGTAAGAAAACTAAGAATGTTAAGAAATGAATGAAAACATTCTTAGTCAGTTTTTTTAAGGCTTATCAAACTCTATTTTTCACACCAAACTTCTAGAGGAATGTTATTAAAGAACTCTACATAAACAATTTGTTTAGGTGCACAGATATAGCTTAGGTCTTCTTCTTCATGAGCAAAAGATACTCTATTCTTGAAAGGAACTTTCAATTTAGAAACCTTTGATTCATCAATTTTGGGATTCATTCTAACTTTGTATGAATTACAGCTAACTAATAGGATTGAAACAAAGAAAATAATGACTAATCTACGCATTCTACACCTACTGAATGAGGACAAATTATTGCAAACGTAATACCACAGACTAGACCATTGAGTGCACTGTCGTGCATATTTAGCATTCTAATCTTTCTGTTAGGACAAACGTTTTCGGGATCTAAATTATTATAGACTGGTATCAAGCCGAAAATAATGAAAACCCTGACCTTAAAGCTCTCTTCTTCCCTTGGTTTATCACTTTTAACCAAAACATATTGATGATTAGCACAACTCAAGGTGAATAAAAGTAATATTAATAAAATAAAATTTTTCATATGACAAAAATATTCTATACAAGTCTTACTGCAATTATTTTATACTATTTTGGCTATGAAAGTATTTTCTTCAATATTTATTTTATTCATTCTAAATTGTGTTTCTCCTAGTGTTGATAAAGCAGATTTCACCGTAAAACGAAAATCGAATGCAAAACCAATAGATTCTGTGATTCAAATTCCATTTACAACTGGTAAAGAAAATCTATATTTAACTCATGTAGAATTAACTCATGGAATTAGAGATTCAATCATTGGTTCTGGTTTGTTTGAAAGAATTGGCCAAGATGGTACTGAAGTCTGGAAACTGGAAACTGAAATTCTTGATATGAATGAGCCGATGGTAGGTTTAGACTTTAACATAATTATTTCGGCTAAGTTTAAACTTACAAAACAGAATCAGATTGTGAATGAATTTTCTATTAATGCTAAAGGTATGGCTACTGTTTCTGACGAATTTGTTGCTGTTTCTCGACTAAAACTAGCTTATTCAAGAGCTGCTGAAAATTTGATTTCACAACTACTGGATGAAATTCAAAAAATTCGAACGAATTCAAATAAAAAGAAATAGTTCACTACATGAAGCAAAGTCCAACGCATAACTTCAATAAGAAATGATTCTTGATTTATTCAAAATCATTGGAATGGTCTTCTAGAAATTTATGAAGGTCCAAACTTAATGTTTTATTATTTGGCTCCATCTTTTCATCAAAACAATTTACTTCCAGTTTAATTGGATAGGATTTGAATTCTTTGAGAGTTTTTTCTTTACCCTGAAGTTTCAGTTGATAGTGATAGTATTGCAAAGTTGCGGCAAGATTAGTATCATGTGAAATAAATTGTTTTTGTTTAGAAATAAATTTTTGAAAGGAAACAAGATATGGTTTTAGAAATTTCCTATACTTTGGTTCAAAAGTTATTTCCTTACTAGAATAAACTGATTTTGAATTTTTTGTAATAATATGATAAACTGGAAATTGAAACTTGCTAAATCCCTCATAGCTACCTGGTGTCAAGGGACATTGAAATTCTTTTTGATTAAAACTATAACCATAAAATTTTTCTGATGTAGTTCTGATTTCTTCATAACCATCTGCATCTAAATCAACAATCATTGGTGGAAAATCTGCATAACCTAAATTTTCAAAACTTAGCTTTTGGATTTTATTTTTAAAAAAATATATATCCAAATCCATACAACATCCACTCTCACCACCTGAATAGTACTCAATTGCAAGTAGATTATTCTTTCCCGCTCTATAGAATCCCATTTTATTGATAAGATGAAAATCTTCTTTGTAAATAAGTTTTTTACTTTTTGCATTTAGGATGGAAACAGTATCATGTTCCTTTTTATATTTTTGGACTAGAAAATTGTTCCATTTTAACTTTGATTGAGCAGATAAGAATGTTGTAGGAAAAAAAATAAACAACGCTATTAGCAAACAAAATTTTTGTATTAATTTATAATAAAGTTTCAAAAAACTAACGTTGGATATAAGTTCCAAATAAATCATTCGCACTGCCGCCTGTAATCTTATGAGTAACCTCACTAATCGAATTTGCTATAATCCCTGTGCTAGATGATTTCATCAAATATGCAGCACCTTGGTTAGTTAATCCAGAATTATTGGTTCCCCCAGTAAATACAATATCTTGATAGCCATCCCCATTAAAGTCTAAAACACTAGCAGTCTGACCAAATTGTGAAGCAGTTGTTTCATGAAAAATTTTATTGGCACTAGCAAAGGAAGTAATTGTGATTCCAGTTGATCCTTGAGACATTGCTACAATTCCAATTCCAAAATTTCCTCCACTTGAGTATGTATCACCACCTGCGATTATATCTCCAAAACCATCAGAATTCAAGTCCCCAGATGAAAGTGATCTTCCTAGTCTGCTAGTAGTAAATCCAGCAATTGTTGTGTTTGCTAAAGTTGGATTATTAACAGTAATTCCAGTTGAACCAGGGGAAATGAATATCCTTACATTCCCATCTGCGGGACTTAATTCAGACCCTGAAATTAAATCTGTAAACCCATCCCCATTGATATCAATTGCTGTAATTGCCCTACCAAACTTATTGTTAGAAGATCCAGTGATTGTAGTGCTTGCAATTGCAGCAGTACCACTTGTAAGACCCGAACCACTATTATGAAAGATAAACACCCTACCAAGATTTGAAGAATAATTTTCTGCTGCAACTACTAAGTCTAGCTTTTCATCTCCATTAAAATCCCCAAAACAAAGATTAGTGCCTATCCTATCATTAACTCCAACTCCTGTTATAGTTATGTTAGCACTAGACGCACTTGTTGCAGTAATGCTGCTGTTACTAGTAGAATGGAAAAGATAAATAGAACCTTCAGTCGAACCACCAAACTGTGTAGCACTTACAGCTAAATCTGAATAACCGTCGTTAGTCACATCGCCTAACGCTACACTTTGACCAAATCTGTTTCCTGCACTAGCTCCAGATATATTTGTAAATGCATTTGCTGTTGTACCTGAACTTATTCCAGTTGCCCCAGTAGAATGAAAGATATAAACATTACCATTAGTAGTTACTGGTGCTCCAATTGCTAAGTCTGCATAACCATCTCCATTAATATCGCCTAACGCTATACTAGTTCCAAATTCTCCTGTTCCAGTAATTGTAGAATTAGCATTGTTAGAGGAAGTTGCAGTGATTCCATTTACACTGGAATAAAAAATAAAAACAGAAGGAGTTCCTGCTTGATTGGCGATCACTAAATCTGGATAGCCATCCCCATTGATGTCTTTGTTTTGTCCTTGAATCACATTGATTGTTGTGACAGTCGAGAAAGTTCCATTGTTATTTGCACGAACGGAAATAGTATGCTTAGAAAATTCTTTCCATGTGGAACTACCTGAAGGAAGTTTGTATGTCCATGAGGTTGTCCCAGTTGCTTGGGAATATGCAGCGTTATCCAAGCTTACTTCAATTGAACTAAAGGTTCCAGATGCTGTGCCCAAAAGAAACCCTGTGTTGACGATTGAGTTATTTCTAAGATTTGTTATAGTCGGAGTTTCTGGAGTAACTGTAGGAGTAGTCGTTGTTGTAGTAGTTGAATTAGTCGTTCTACTCCCAGCAAGAAGACCAAAATAACTTAGAGGACTTCTCTCTAATTCTGGCTTGCATTGAGTCAAAAAAATTATAAGAAATAAGCTAAATTTTTTTAAGTTCATGTTGACAATTTAGTAAAAATTATCAAAAAATCAAATCAAAAAGGAAATTTATTTCCTAAGCCAATTGTTAATATTGACAGTCTCACTCTGAACTAGTAAATTTTTTGCCCCAATCCCAAAGTCCTTGCAGAATTGGTCCTAGCTCAATCCCTTTTTTGGTTAGAGTATATTCATATCGGGGCGGGTGCTCACTATAGAGCGACATTTCAATCACTCCATAGTCAACTAATTTCTTTAATCTTGCAGATAGTATATTTGGAGAAATTTTTTCTTCTGCAGAAAGAAAAGTTTGAAAATGTTTAGCTTTCTTTTTGAACATATCCCGCAAAATGAGTAGTGTCCACCGATCGCCAACAATTTCTAAACTCCTGGCCACAGGACAATAATTGTTTTCTAGAATTATCTTTTCCATACTACTTCTCCAATTAAGAATGATTACTAATACTCAGATTTCTAATAGCGAAGCGGCGAAGCTGTGCTTACGCTCGATTAGCAATCTAAATAGACAGGGAGCCTGTCGGCAACACTTCGGCTATGGCTCTGTGCAACGCTTGGGCTAACGCCCAAAGCCTTTCAAAATGAATACTACAATTGCACTAAACTCTGAATTTTTATATTCAAATTTTTTTCTAATAACAAGTCAACTATAATTAGTTTCAAGAAATTTCATTTTCTTCTTAAAAAATTATTTACGTAGTTACTATCAAATTTATAGTGACTATTGAATTATTATTTACTATAAAGGTTATAAAAATGAAAAAATGGGCATTAATTACTGGAGCCTCACAAGGAATTGGTGAAGAATTTGTTTTAGAGTTAGCAAAAAGGAATTATAGTCTAGTTTTAGTTGCAAGAAATCTTGAAAAACTAAATAAACTCAAGTCAGATATAGAAAAAGCAAATTCGGTGGAAGTGATTTCATTAGCAATAGATCTAAATAAGGTCGGTTCAGTTCAAAAATTGATACAAGAAACCAGTTCGTTCAATATTGAGTTGATCATTCTTGCAGCTGGTTTTGGAACCTCAGGTGAGTTTCTAGAAAATTCCATAACAGATGAAATGGATATGATTGATTTGAACTGCAAGGTAGTCGTTGAACTCACACATCATTTTGGAAATAAATTTAAACAAGTTAAAAAAGGTGGAATCGTTCTATTTAGTTCAATAGTCGCTTTTCAAGGAGTCGCTAGAACTGCTGTATATTCTGCTACAAAAGCATTCATCCAAAGTTTTGCGGAAGCAATCAGGGATGAACTTAAAGCATACAATGTTCAAGTCATTGCTTGTGCTCCTGGTCCTGTTCAATCTGGTTTTGCTGAGCGTGCAAAGATGAAAATGGGTAAGGCTCAAAATGTAGCAGGAATTGCAAAGGAAACATTAGATCAGTTGGGGAAAGTAACTACAGTTCGTCCTGGATTTCTTTCAAAACTATTAGGCTATTCACTTGCAACTTCGCCAAGAGTAGTTAGAAGAATAATTATGAATAAAATTATGAGTGAAATGACCTATTAGGTAAAGGATGAGATTTTGAAAATGATACTGATTATGTTTTTATTTTGGAACTGTGCAATTTCTTCTCCATTTCAATGGAAAGATTCAATCGATAGAAACAAGGATATCGATAGAAAGGTTTATGTTGGAATCACTGAGGTAGTATTAGGAGATGATAGTAAGAAGAACGATCTTTTTTGGGATTATGTATATAAGCTCAGAAAAGAGATTCATTCTAACAATGGTTTTTTAGGAATTAGTATCAGACGACAGTTGTTTCAAAGAAAGGCATGGACGATGACTGTTTGGGAAAGCGAAGAAGACATGGATAATTTTGTTTACAGTGGGACACATAAAAAAGCAATGAAGGATGCATTTGATGCAATGGTAAGCACAAGGTTTGCTAGAGTAGAACTAACGTTCAAAGAAATTCCTATTTCTTGGGAAAAGGCAGAAAAATTTTTAGACGAAAGAGAAAATAAGAAAAGAAAAACTAATTGATAAAACTTCTTAGTTTATCAGTAAGTTTTTTTCTCAAATCTAATTCATTGGTCTCTGAAATGATAGTGTTCTTTGTCTGTGAATGACTAGATTTAGTTGTCACAAAGCTATCTTTGTTCAAGGTTCCATTAAATATAAGTGCATCTAGTGGATCTGCAGCACCATTGGTTCCTCGCTTTACATACACTGCATTTGCATCATAAGTTCCTGCTGCGCGGAGATTCCCTATTCTAAAAACTTGAAATCCCAAAGATTCAACTTGTGATGCATTTAGTTTGGCAATATTCGTTGGAAATGAGAATAAAGTAGTAAGTTCTGAAGAAAGAGGATAAGCATTTCCTAAAGAAAAAAGAGGAGTCGAAGCATTATTTCCTATTTGTATGCTACTATCATTTGCAGGAGTTGCATTTAATTCATATCCTAATGCTCTTGAAAGAAATAATCCATACAATCTCTGAAAGATAGTAGTATTGTCAGTTGATAGTAATGTTGAATTATAAGTTGAGTTTGATCTAAACAATTGCATCAAATTAGAAGAAGTGTTAGCTCTTATTGAGTTGGAACCAATAATTGTTCGATTGATAAAATTTTGTTTTTCAGTAGTGGAACTTCCAGAAATTTCATAGAGATACTTGATGAATAAATAGGAAGATGAATAGTTCAGAAGGGAACTTTGCCAATTCAATATGCTTTTACCATTAAAACCTCCATCACAAGAATAAGTTGGATCTCCTCTAAAGCAAGCAGCACGTTCATACTGTGGTCCATAACCTGAAACATCACTAGCAAGTTCACTAGTTCCTTCATTAATCCATGTTTCATCAAAACTAGTTAGACTATCTAACTCTGCTTGAGTGGTAGGCAATGGAATAGGGGAGGTCATTCCGGGTCTTTTAAATTCGTGTTGAAAACGCACTAGGTGCTGGTATTCATGAGCAATTGTAGATAGAATTGAATCAGGACGATTTCGCTTAACGTTATCTAAATTTAATGCTACTAGTTCAAGTCCATTAATATACATAATTTCTCTTTCATTAGATAAAAGTTCACCTGATTGAAAGAAATGTACTGGGTCAATAAAGCCTGCTACAAAACTCCCACTACTACTTGAACTTAGAAGATCGAAAAAGAAAATTGTTACCTTGTTATCTTTATTAACATCTGAAGGTTTACCAATCATAGGTTCTAAGTTTTTTTGAATCTTATCTACGAAATTATCACCAATAGATTTATAATTAATCTTAGAAAGCCCGTATAGGCTTTGGGTAAATTCTAATCCCGCCTGAGCATATACGTCAACACCAGCTCGGGAATATTTTAGTTCCGCACCTACGCAATCATAGTTACCAGTGTTATAGTTATACAAATAGAATTTACCAGAATTGCCACCACAAACCCTCGATAGAAGCAATAGAGCTAACGCTATATTCGTTTGATCATTTTTAGGTTTTGGTTCATTAAAACAATTAGCGAATATTAGGACTAGTAAAAGAATAGAGATAATTTTTTTCATAGTAAAAACCTTAATTAATAATTTATAGTAATGACATTTCTTTACATAAGTTGTTTCAAGGAATTATAATAGTCAATACTTATTCATTAGACTGATATAATTCATAAATTTCAGTTTTAACTAACAAATATAAACTAGACTTGTTGAAAAATTTGAGTTTAAAGAAACTTCACCCCCAGAAAGTGTGGGTAAATCTACTTTCTCTAATTTATTTTTCAACTAGTCAACTTATATAGAAGGTTTTTTATTCATCAATTTTGAATTCATCGGTATATTTAACTAGTTCATCCATCATCCCAATTAGATTTCCTGATAGAGAATGAAGTAGGGAAGATTTTTCAGCAATATAACCAGCGTTTTGGTTTCCAAGTTTTACTGAGTCTTGAGTTTTTTTTAGATTTTGCTTAACACTTCCAGTACTTTCTTTAGTTTTATCAGCTAGTTTCGTCACTTCTGTTGCTACCACTGCAAATCCTTTTCCAGTATCACCTGCTCTTGCAGCTTCAATGCTAGCGTTTAATGATAGTAAATTAGTTTGATCAGAAATTTCTGAAATGATTAGAGCAAATTCTTCAATCTTAGAAGTTTCTGTCTGAATCGCATCGATTGAATTTTTTGTTGAGTCAATTTTCTTCAAACTTTCCCCAATAAGGTTTTCAGAAGTTATTGAAAGATTTTTTAATCCAGAAATCTCAAGCATTGAATTTGAGATTAAAGATTCAAGGGTTATAGTATTTTGATTAATACCCAAGACTTCTGAATTGGTCTTTTGAAATTCATGGTTCATAGTCTCTGTTGATGTGATTAATTCTTGCATTGATGAACTTATCTCTTCAGAAGCTGAAGATTGGTTTAATGAGGTTTGAGATAAATCACCAGAATACTTATTAAGTACATTAGCTTCTTCTTTTACACTAGAAGATATATGTTTAATCTTTGCAATCAGTGTTTTTAAACTAAAAAGCATTTGATTGATAGAGTCAGTGATACTTCCAAATTCGTCAGAGTTTTTTTTAGGAATTGATCTTTGAAGATTTCCTTTACTTATTTCAGATGCTCCCTTTAGAAGTTGTCTGAGTGGAAAGTTTATAGAATCAGCTAGGAAATAATAAAGAATAGATGATAGTAAAATAAATAAGCATCCTAATACGAAAGAAATCAATTCCAAATAATACGCTAAATTTAATAGATCCTGAAAATAGTTTTCTACTCGTTTGTTTTGTAATTGAAAAAACTCTTCAATAGAATTAGTATAGATTTCCTTATTTTTTAAATACTCTTTTCCATAAAGAACTTCGAGTCCAAGATTTGAGTTATTCTTAGCTTGAAGTGTAAAAATTTCTTCTTCAAGTTTTATTAGTTTGTTATTTGTTTCTGCAGTTCTTTCAATAACCTTCAAATCTTGCTTAAAAGAAATTTTTTGAAGAATTAGGATTACCTCATCTAATCGTTTCGCATAACGATCATATTGACCTTTCCATTTACTATCATTTGTTTGGAGAAGTTTTCCTACTGATGAAGTAAGCTCTGAGTCAAGAAATTTCATTTCCCAACTTAAACTTAAGATTTCTAGTTCATTTTCTTTTAATTGTTCAAATTTCTTTGAGGTAAAATTAATAAATAAAAAATTAAATAGGAAGAGTAGAATTAAAAAGAATAAATTTATTAGAATAGTGATTCTAAGCTTCAGGGTTATTTTCATAAATAGATATTTGCATTTCACTTAGATTACTAGTCAAATCGAATATTTTCTTTCTTCAAAAACTCATTTAAGTGCTTGCAAAAAATTTGATGGATACTCTTATCACTTTGTGAGACTTCTTGTAGCCATTCTATTGTTGATTCTAGTTGAGAATTGTTATATTAGCAATAATTATTTCAATAAGAAAGCTAGTTCAGGATTTTTAGACCTTAGAGATTGGGATGGAAAAAATTTAGTCAAGCTACACGGAGAATGGACTTTCTTCCCAGATAAGATTTATAACTTCCCCGAAATTGTTTCCAATGAAGTGGGAGTTCCTTTTAAGATGCCTTCCAGTTGGAATGATTTGGAAGTTAGTGGTAAAAAAATTTCCGGAAAATCAGTTGCTACTTTTATTCTTAGAGTAAAGTTACCAGAAAATGTTTCTGGAGAAGATTATTTTGCGATTAGAGCTGAGAGATTGTTTACTGCGAGTAAAATTTTTATTGATAATGAGTTAATTCTAGAAAATGGAATTCTTGGAGAAAGAGAAGAATCTACTTACCCAAGTACAAATCCTAAAACAGGAATCTTTAAACCAAACAAAAAAAATTTTACTGTAGTTATACAGATAGCTAACTTTCATCATAAGAAAGGTGGAATCTTAGGTAATATATACTTCGGTAAGTTAGCAAACATTGAAAAACATAATAGACAAATGATACTAAGTGATAGTTCTACAATTGGATTATTGTTTATGCTCTCAGTTTTTTTTATGAGTATGTATATTAAAAGAAACGAAGAAAAGGGATTTTTACTCTTTTCAGTATTTTGTTTTTTTGTAATGCTCAGAGCTGCTTCCACTAGTGAAAAATTAATATCTGAGATCATATTTTTTGCCGACTTTTTTATTTATACAAAGATTGAATTTATTACTTACTATAGTATTGTTACTTTAGTGATTCACTATCTATATATTTTCTATGATGAAATTGAAAAGTTTAAATATCTAAAATACCACTATGGAATTTCAATTCTATTCATTCTATTTTGTTTATCAACTCCTCCGAAAGTTTATAGTGAGACAGTAAATGTTTATCTCCCAATTTTTATATTTCAAATAATATATATTTTATACTTTAGTATTCAGAAAATTATTGAGAAAAGAGAATTTTCCAAAAGAATAGGGTTCATCAATTTATTACTCTTACCAGCAACAATAAATGATATATTGAATACACTTGAAATAATTCATACTGGATATATAAGTCAATTTGTGACTTGTATAGTAATGTTTACTCAATCATTTGTTTTAGCAACTAGATATGCTAATGCATATAAGAAAACGGAAGAGTTATCTACAAGTCTAAAAGAGATAAACAGTGAATTGGAACAGAGAGTGTTTGAGAGGACTAATCAGTATCGAGTCGAAAAAGAGAAAGCTGAGTCAGCAAATCAGATGAAGGATAGATTTATTTCTCTTTTGAGTCATGACTTGAAAACTCCTATATTAGGTGTTTATAATATTACTGATATACTAAGTTCTGAAAAGATTAAAATCAAGGAAGAAGAAAAGATAAAATATATTGGAATGATTAAGAAAACTTCTAAAGAACTAGTTGATATGATTGATAATATATTGCACAAAAAAAGATTCACTAGTAAAGAATTACAACTGTTCCCTCAGTTAGTAAACCTTTCAGAGCTTATTGAGAATACAATTCAAAGAGTTAAACCAAGTTTAGAAGTTAAATCCATTCAACTTATTAACAAAATTCCAAAGGAAATAAATGTTAAAGTTGATAAAACTTTATTCACAGAGCTGATTTTAAATCTATTGAGTAATTCACTTAAGTTTACTCCAAAAAACGGTTCAATTGAGATTGGAATAAATTTTGATTCAGATCGTTTTGAAATTCAAGTAAAAGATAACGGAATAGGAATTCCTTCTCTCAGATTAGAAAACTTATTTTTAGAAAATAAATCTAGTACTGGAACTGAAGGAGAGTCAGGAACAGGAATTGGACTTTTGTTTTGTAAAGAAATTGTAGAGGCACATGAAGGTGTTATCTCAATAGAATCAAAGGAAGGTTATGGAACGACAGTTAGGCTTCAGTTTGAAAAACAAATTCTAAGAAGCTAACTTAAATTTTTTTCAGCATAGAGTCTTGCTTGTTTAGTTTCATCAATGATTTCAAGATCAAGATGGCTAAATAATTTTTGCATGACCATAATTCCCCTCATAAGAGTGGAACTCACAGAATACTTTCCTCTTTCAATTTCTTTTTCTAAATCAAATTCTTTAACCTGATTCGTAATCGTTAGTTGAAGCTTTCTGTTCTGAATTCTTGTAGAGACTATAATTTGTTTGCCATCACCATATTTAGCTGCATTTTCAATTCCTTCAATAGTGGCTATGCTAATATCCATTATATCTTCATCATTCACTTTATTGACGAAGAGGAAATGTTCAAGTCTAGTTCTAACTAGTTGAATTGGTGAATATTCAAAAGCACCTAGAACTTGGTATTCATCAAAATTCCAATTAGTATCTTTCTTAAGAAGAGAAGGAGTAGGAAAGAATTCGTTGGGAACTTTAGGAGATGTCTGGACCAGTCCCTCAGATCTAAGGGTTTCTAGAGCTGAAGCAACAATTTCTTCAGTGTAAAGGGAGGGAGATTCATTTTTTTGAATTGCTTCCATCTGAACCCAGGAAACAAAATCTTTTAGGTAGCCAGCGATACCATAACTACACAACTCTCTAAGAGTTATATAGCACCTATCTTTAGTCTCTTCTGGCATATTTATGCAATTATAAGAAGTAAAAGTTTCATGTAAAGTTCTTTTATAGTATGCAGATTATTTCTGGTATAGAAAGGACAAGAGTCACCAGTTTTCTATTTGTTTTGTAGCTTCATATGCAACAATTGCAACTGAGTTACTAAGGTTTATGCTTCTCATCTCAGTTTTCATAGGAATAAACAATTTCCGATCTTCTTGGTATCTACTCTTGATTTCGTCGGGTAATCCTTTGGTTTCTTGTCCAAAGACTAGGCAATCCCCTGATTGAAAATTAGTTTTAGAATAGATTGTTTTACCATACTTAGTAACTAAAAAGATTCGATTTTGATTAGGGAAAAATTTCTCAAAACTTTCCCAGTCATTATGCTGATGTAGTTGAAGATGGCTCCAGTAATCAAGACCTGCTCTTCTTACTGCTTTCTCAGAAAGATCAAAAGAAGGTGTTCCAATGATATGCAAAGGAACTCCTAGTCCGACACAAAGTCTAGAGATGTTCCCAGTGTTTTGAGGGATCTCAGGTCTAAACAATGCAATGTGAATCACTATTTCTTTAGAGATTTTTTCAATAATAGTCCAAAGCTTGAGGAATGACTTACTGATTGCTCTGAAATATAACTAGAGTATTCTAGTTGAGCTTTTGTTTCCTTAGCTTTTGCAATGGAAGCAGCAATTTGTTTTTTTTCTGGATTAATCTCAGTAATAAAAACATCTACTTCTTCACCAATTTTAAAATGCCCTTGGGCAGGAATTCTGAAACTAAGTCCAGTCTCTTTATTAGGAACTAGTCCATGAAAATGATCATCAAACTTTACAAAAACCCCAAATGGCTTTATGGATTCAATTTGGACTTTTACGATATCTCCTTCTTTGAAAGGAATTTTTTTAGCCCAAGGATCTTCTGTAGAATCTTTAAGTGTTACTGAAAATTTATTTGTTTTCCAATCCAAGGAAAGAACTTTGCCTCTATGAGTTTCGCCAATTTTAAATTCTTTATTCAAGTCAGGATTTTTTTTGAAAGTTGCTTCACTCAAAGGAACTAGTGCATCTAATCCATTCAAATCTACAATCAATCCAAAGTTATGAATTGATTTGATCGTACAAGTAACATGGGAACCTTCTTTAAGTTCCCCTTGAAGAATTTCACGTTTTAAAACTTTTTCTTTATCAGAAATTTTTTTCTGTGAGACTAGTATCTTTTTTGTTTTTGAGCTGATCTCATTGATGATAAATTTGAACTGAGACCCAGTTAGATTTTTAGATTTGTTTTCTGCTGAGATTTGTGAAAAAGGACAAAACGCTTGGAACTCACCAATTTTGATTTCATATCCACCATTGATTTCATTGCCAACTTGGCCTAGAACAGGAATTTCTTTTGCTAGAGCTAGTCCAAGAGTTTCTTCGTTGATCTCATCAGTAGTTAGACATGTAGTGAAATAATAGTCACCATGTTCTTCTCGAAGAAAATAAACCTTCAACTCTTCCCCGATAGAAATTTTTTTTTCTTCTAAAACAAATTCATTTTTAGCTACAATTCCAGTGAGTGCTTCTTCTGTAAGTTTGATGAAGATGTAATCATCTTGGATGGAGCTTACTTTTCCTAAAAACATTGCCCCTGATTCTAGAGATTTTCTTTTTTTAAAACTCTCTTCGAGTAGTTTTGCAAAAACTTCGTTTCCAGACTTCATACTATTTGTCCATGTTTACGATTTCGATTCTACCATCTGTCATTTCTAAATTTTCTATCTTGTTCAGATAACCTTTCAATTGCTCAAAGATGGAATCCGTGAAATCAGGATTATTTAGGGCAATGAATAGTCTTCTAACCGCTACTTCTTCTTTTATGCCAAATTCAGCAGTTAAGTCTTTGATTAGTTTTGAGTCTATCAAGTTTTCATAGAGGGGCTGTTGCATGGGGAAATCCTCACTAAAATACCATTCAAAATTCTTTCTAAACTCTTACAAACAAAAACTAAACCGAACCCGCTAGAATTAAAAAATTTTGAAAAGTACTTGCATCCTCTTTTCCAGAGAAAAGTCTATGGGTAGAGGCATGTGTAATGACAAACAGAGAATTCTTAGAAACTAAAATTAAGCATTATAATGGCAATGTTCGAGTGATAGGTGAGATCGCTGGGACTAAGTTTGAAGTAGTTGGCGAGGGTCCTGGACTTTTGGAAGACGAATTTATGGATGTTCACACAGGTGCTCGTTTCAAACGAACTGAGTTTGATTCCTTCGAAAATTGTGATTTTCATTATGGCAAGAAAAGAACCTTAAATCATGAAGCTAGAAATCAGTATGGCTATGTTACTTCAGGCAAGAATCATAAAGAGGATAAGGGTGAGCTTGCTCATTTGATAAAATAATGAACCAAGTACTCGCACAGAAAATTTTACAATTAGGTTTAGGAGTGGGAGCTGATTTCACAGAAATCTTTGTTGAAGAAACTAGGCATTCCTCAGTGAGTTTCTCTGATAAAAAAGTTGAAACAGCAACTGCTGGCATAGAATTTGGAATTGGGATAAGACTTATCTTTGGAACTGAGGTGCTTTATGCAAGCACAAGTAAGGAAGAGGAAGATCATCTCATACAACTCGTTCGTGACCTTGCAAAGACTAGGAATGATAATAAAAAAATCAATACAATGTCGCCTATCGTTCTAAATATTGCAAATCCTAAGTCAACACATTCCATACTAAAGGATCCAAGAAAAATTCCACAAAGAGAAAAGTTAAATTTATTAAAAGAAGCTGATAGAGTAGCAAGAAGTTTTTCGGGAGAAGTCTCTCAGGTTGTTGCTAGAGCTTTTGATTCAGTTTCCAATATTTCTATTTATAATTCTGAAGGTTTAGAACTAAACGATCATAGGGTTCTTTCTAGATTCACACTAGGAGTCACAGCAACAAACGGTAAAGAGGTATATACTGGTTCAGAAGCACCGGGTGCGCAACAGGGTTTTGAATTTTTTGAGTCCTTAGATGTTGGTAAGTATGCAACTCAGGCTGCGGAAAGAGCAATCCTAATGCTAAACGCTGGTTATATAACAGGAAAGAAAATGCCTGTTATAATGGGGAATGGATTTGGTGGAGTAATCTTTCATGAAGCTTGTGGGCATCCATTGGAGACTGAAGCAATTAGAAAAAAATCTTCTCCGTTTGTTGGAAAGTTGGGAGAGAAAATTGCACATGAATCTGTAACTGCCATTGATGATGGAACTATTGCTAATTCATGGGGTTCGATCAATGTGGATGATGAAGGAATGCTTCCTGAAAAAACAGTTCTGATCGAGAATGGAATCTTAAAGAATTATCTTTCCGATAGAATTGGATCTCAAGAGGTTGGGGTTAGGAGAACAGGAAGTGCAAGAAGAGAATCTTATATCTATTCACCAGTTTCTAGAATGAGAAACACTTATATTGATAATGGAAACTCTTCAGTGGAAGAAATGTTGTACTCAGTGGAAGAGGGTCTATATGCAAAAAAAATGGGTGGTGGTTCTGTAAATCCTGCAACTGGTGAATTTAATTTTTCAGTGGAAGAGGGTTATATTATTCGGAAAGGAAAAATTGCAGAGCCTGTTCGTGGAGCAACACTTATTGGAAAGGGTCATGAGATACTGCCTAAAATTTCTATGGTTGCGAATGATTTAGAGATCACTGCGGGAATGTGTGGAGCTTCTTCTGGTTCTGTGCCTGTAACAGTTGGTCAACCAACTTTAAAGGTAGATGAAATTTTAGTAGGTGGAAGATGAACTTAACTGATGCAAGTGAATATTTATTTGAAAGAGCAAAACAAAGAAATATTACTGAATTTGATATTTTAGGCGGAGCAAGTGAGTCCGTTGGTGTTGAAGTTTTTGAAGGTAAGGTTAGCAACACTGAGATTTCCCATGGGACTGGAATTGGAATTAGACTTTTTTTAGAAGGAAGACAGGGAATTTCTTTTACAGAAAAATTTTCTAAAGAAGCATTAGACCAAACACTAGAAGATGCGATTTCTAATTCAGAACTTACGGATGTTAGTGAAATAGATCTTCCAGAAAAGTCAGTTTTAAGAGATATTGATTTAAAAACATTTAAGCCAGAATTAGAAAAGGTTGGATTTGATGAACTAGTTCGATTGAGTTTGGAGCTAGAAAAGTTAGGATTTTCAAAGAGTGATAAGATAGAGAATATTCCTTATTTAGGTGCAGGTAAATCTTCATCTGAATTGATTTTAAAAAACTCAAAGGGTGTTCATTATGATAGAAAGTTCAACTCTATGTCAGCAGGTTTAGGAGTTACCGCTATCTTAGATGACCAAAAAAAAATGGGATACTATTCAAACTCTTACCCTAGTTTAGCTGAGTTTGACCCCGATAAAATGTCTGAGTTAGCAGTAGAAAGAGCTGTTGAAATGCTTGGAGCAAAACCAGTTCTTAGTAGAAAGTATCCTGCAATACTATCACATCGCGTTAGTAGCTCAATCATTGGTATGTTTTTATCTCCCTATTTTGGTGAGACAGTGCAAAAAGGTCAATCTCGACTTAAAGGCAAATTGGGAGACAAAATTGCTAGTGAAATTTTTACAATGTACTGTGATCCACATATTCCAGGAATGCCAGGTTCCAGACTATTAGATGGAGAAGGTGTTCCGACTTCTCATCAGACGATAGTAGAAAGGGGAAATTTGAAAACTTTCTTATACCATCTGGAATCGGCTAAAAAAGATAAGGTAGCTCCAACTGGAAATGGTTCTAGATCATATTCAGGTAAGGCGGGAACATCTGTTTCTAATTTATTTGTGGAAAAGGGGCAAAACACTCTTGAAGAATTATTGAATCAATATCCTGAATGTATCTTGGTAACAAAATTAGAGGGAGCATCGGGTTGTTCAGCAATTTCAGGAGATATTTCTATTGGTATTCAAGGATTCTATTGTAAGGATGGAATAAAAGTTCACCCCGTAGATAGGATTACTCTTAGCACAAACTATTTTGATATGTTAGGACAGATCGTAGCACTATCAAATGAATATTCTGATTCCTATTCTTCCATCAAAGTACCTGATATATTAATTGAGTCAGTTTCTATCGCAGGTTAGAAAGAGCATTTCTATTAGATTAATCATGATAGATTGATTTAGCGTCTTTCTGAATTGCACTAGAATAGATAGGAATCGAAGACTGGTTTAGACTCAAATGGAGTTGGGTGAGTTTCGTGCTGATGGGGCTTGGTCCAAAATCCAAAATGGAATGACAGTTTTCATTAGGAAATAAACTGGATAGTGCAAGGTTCCAATGCAATGGTCTGACAACAATTTCTGCATAGAGGAATTCAGCGAATTCAATAGAAGAGAAATTTTTATTACGATAGTCTTTACCATCAAAGATTGAATACACAGGAAATTTCAAATCTTTAGGAGTATAGGGAAAGCAGAACTTTCCTTTTTCTAAATCATTCCTAAAGTTCTTAGCAGTATATTCTAGGATTGGAGAGTGTAAGGGTGAAGTAGTTCTGAGATATAAAAATTTTTTCTTATTCTCATCCATTTCTTGCTTAAACTTTTGTCTGAACTTCAAGAGGGAACTGGGAGGAGCAGAAAGAATCATTGAATCAGGTGCGTTGAATAGACTGATATGGATTATTTCCTTTTCAGGAAAATTGCATTCTGAATTGACTTGAGTTACTCTTTCAAAGAGTTCATTTTTAGTATAACCTAGAATTGCAACCATAGGAGCGGGATTTTTTTCACCAAGTTCAAGGTTGCCTTGCATTACTTCATTAGAATATTTTAATTCAGTAAAACCAAGTTGCGCATGATATACTAAAAAATACATGAAGTCAATATAGTTTTCAAATCCAGTCTCAAAGTCAGTTCCTTCTAAACATAAGGAAAATAGTGTAGCTGCAATTACTCCTTGACTATGTCCAGTACAACCAAGAGTGTTTTCTTTGAATAGACTAGGTGAATAGCCTTTTAGTATCGCAAGATGATAGTATGCGAATTGGGTTATAAAAATCATTTGAGCTTGGATACTTGAGCGCATAATATACTCATCAGGTGGAGCTTGTTCGGGGTTCTCAATCCAAGTTTTTAGATCATGGCCATGTTCAAAGGGAAACTCACCTTTGGGAAAAGTTTGATTTTGTTTTTCAAGACATCTAAATGCTAATTCAAAATAGTCTTTTAGGATGGGTTCTTCGAGATAGAGTTTGGAGACTTCTTTCAGGTAGGGGGAACCTTGACCACCAAATTGTACAAAAATTTTTTGATTAGATGATTGAGCAGAAGAAATTAGTTTAGACATTCTTTTCCCTTTTTATAATTTTTTAAAGTATTGTTTACAGCTTAGTAAACAATACTTATTAGGATTACCAATAATAGTTTTCTAATCAATAATAGAAAAATCAATTGACTTACCCTAAACAAAGGAAATATGTAATTTCTTTTGTTAGGGGTAATAATATTTTTACTTCTTTAGAATAGAATTATTCGAAGATATTCTTCAGGTCTTTAGGTACAGCAGCACAATAGACTGGAGTTGTTATATTGCGAGGTGTGAGTTGTCCTGAGGTTAGCTTTGAAGTAACAGAACTTGGTCCAAAATCCAAAACAGCTAGAAAGCTAGTGTCTGTGAAAAGGGTTGACACAGCTTTGTCCCAATAGAGTGGACGAATTACTACATCTTTATAGATCGCTTCTCCTAACTCTACTGACTTTTTACGGTAGTCTTCACCATCAAAGATAGAATAGACGGGAAACTTTAGATCAGAGGATTGATATGGAAAAGAAAATTTTCCCGATTTCCAGTCATTAGAAAATCCCGCCCAAGTGTGGTCCATAAATGGTGAATGAAAAGGAGCTGAAGTTTTTAAATATACAAATTTACGTTTAGTTTCATCCATTTCTTGTTTGAACTTTTCTCTAAACTTCAAGAGAGAAGAGGGGCGAGCAGAGATAATCATAGACTCAGGAGTATTGTAGAGAGAAATATGAAGAAGGTCTTGACCAGAAAAACCTAGTTCTTTATTTGCACGAGAAACTCTTTCTTCTAGTTCGTCTTTGGTATAGCCGATGACTGCTACCATTGGTGCAGGATTCTTGTCACCAATTGCAAGATTTCCATCAATGACTTCTTTAGAATATTCAAATTCCATGAAACCACCTTGGGCATGAAATGCTAGATAGAACATGTAATCAATATAATTAGAAAGTGCTTCATAAAAAGCTTTTCCACTCAGGGATAGACCAGCAAGAGTAGCAGCAATCACACCTTGGCTATGTCCGGTGGAGCCACCAACAAAGTTTGCTAGAATAGAAGGGTCATAGCCTTTTAGTGTCGCAAGATGATAGTGTGCGATTTGGGTTACGAAGATCATTACAACTGATACGCTTGCTCTTGCTTGGTAGTCCTCACTAGGAGCAGAATCAGGATTTTCCATCCAAGATTTTAGGTCATAACCTTGTTCAAATCTTTTATCAGATTTAGTGAATGTAGATTCTTGTCTTGATAAGGATTGAAAAACAGTTTCAAAAAATTCTTTTAGAAGAACTTCTTCTTTGTATAACTTGGAAATTTCTTTCAGATAGGGAGAGCCTTGCCCTCCAAATTGAAGAAAAAGTTTTTTATTATTTTGTTCAGCTTCTTTAATGAGTTTGCTCATTTTCCTCTCCCGCCACCACCAGACCTACGAACAGTAGAAACAGAACCACCGACAGTAGGCTTTCCAGTATGGATTTTTGAGCCTGAGCCAACGATAGGTTTTCCATATTTATCTAAATTTGAAGTTTGTAGAGTTGCAGCATCTACAACTACAATTTTTTTCCCATCAATCTCATGACCATTTAGTCTTTCAATCGCTTGTTTGGCAGATTCATCATTCATTTCAATCGAACCATAACCAAGGGAAGCATTCGTTTTTTTATCACGTTTGATATGAACAGATTCAACAGAACCAAACTGAGAAAAAAGTTTACTTAGGTCTTCTTCAGAAAGAGATTGGGGTAGGTTTCCAACGGATAGTTTCATAGATTCCAATGGTTTTGATAAAAGGGAATCCTGCAATCACTTTCTAATATGTTTGTAAATCCTTCTTCAAAAAATCTTCTCTGCCTGAACCTTTAAAGTATTGTTTGTAGCGATTGGGATTTTTTTTATAATAATCTTGATGATAGTCTTCAGCGGGGTAAAATACTGAGGTTTTTAGAACCTGAGTAGCAATTTTGGAAAAAGAATATTTTTTTGATTTTTGAAGATCTTCTTTGGATTGCAGTGCGATTTTTTTCTCTTCGTCAGAATTATAGAAAATGGCAGTTCGATACTGAGAACCTTTATCAGCAAATTGACCATCAAAATCGGTGGGATCGATTTGTTTCCAAAATTCTTCTACGAGTTTTTTGTAGGAAATTTTTTTGGGATCGTAGGTAACTTTTACAGCTTCAAAATGACCAGTATTTCCAGTGCAGACTTCTTCATAGGAAGGGTTTACTTTATGTCCACCTGTATAACCACTTTCTACTGCAATCACACCATTAACTTTCTCAAAAAGAGATTCATTACACCAAAAACAACCACCAGCAAAAATAGCTGTTTTTTCTTCAGCAGAAAAAATGGCACTAATAGAAACTAAAAAATAAATTATAAACTTCATAAAGACTCCTGAGTTTCTCTTTAAAGAAAGGAACTCATTCTATTAGATATATATTCTATAGTTTTGCGTTAACGGTTGCAAGAAATTTTATGGAAAAACCTGAAATAGTAACATTTTACGTATTTCGCCCTTATCAAAAAATTCTTCTTTTTGTGTAAAGATTTTTTGGTTTGTGAAAAAAATAGTTGAATGAAAGTTTGCAATTTATCTTTAATAATCGTATCATTAGTATTAATAAATATATAACTATGAAATTATATTTGATTTTTATTCCTATAGCATTAATAATAGTAGTAGTATTTTTTTTTATCCTTTTTAAGAAATCAGAAAAATTACCAAGTTTTTCTACAACAATTAAACTTGATACTTCACCAGATTTACCTGTTGGATTTGGTTACAAATGCCAGTGGATAGTTGTTAAAAGTAATGATTTCTATAAGTTACTTAGTATATTAAACTTTGATGAAAATTACTCATCAAATTGGAAGTCTGGAATTGAATCTGCCTATTCTGGAAATTATTTTGTATCACCTCCTATTAATGGTTGGATATTTATTGTCAATAGTATAATGCCTTTTATAGATACTAGGGAAAAAGATAATCCAATAAACTTAGTAAAAATCTTAAGTAAAGAATTTGGTGAATCTTATTATTTTGGGACGCACAGAATTGTTGATTATCATTCTTGGATAAAGGCGAAAAATGGAAATATCATTAGAGCTTATGCATACTTAGGTGAGACTGGAAATATTTTAATTGATCAAGGTGAACTAACGAAAGAGGAAATAAATAACAATATGTATTTTTCCAAATTGACAGGAGTAAATGCAGAATATCCTAATGAAGAAGATGTGTTAAAAATCTCTTCTGATTGGTCAATCAGTTCCCAACTAGATGGTAAATATTCTGAAAAAGGAGTCGGGGTAGTCGGAATATATAAAAAAAAATAAATACGATTTAAGTCTTTACTTTATATAATGTTATTAATTTTCATCCAACAATAAGTTGTGTTGCTGTACGACTGTGAAGAGAATTTATAGAAAAAACCTGAAATAGTAACATTTTACGTATTTCGCCCTTATCAAAAAATTTCACTTTCTGCGTAAAGCCCTTTTGGGTTCGGTAAAAAAACAGTTATTACAAAATAATTTATTTCCAAAATAACAGTTATTACAATCCCCAAATCTCAGAAAAGTCTTGACAAACAAAGAAAAGTTTGCCTATAGGAACAACCAAAGTAAAACTTTTCAATAAAAAAATCAAAGTAGAGCTTGGAAACGCTAGAAAGAAAGGCCTGCGTCCCTGATCGAAGTAATATGCACAAAATTTCTGTAAGAAATTTTGTATCTGCAAGCCTCCCGCCTGATGGCTATTGGCTTTCGATGGTTAAAAAATTTTGGTCACTGAGCGTAGCCGAAGTGCGAAATTTTTTGACCGGAAGGGAGAGCAGGAAAAGACGCCCTTAAAAAAATATAAACTGAAATTGACTTTTTTTATTCAACTTATCTTGATAATAAATGCTTAGCGAATATTATGGAAAATAGTAATCCTTAGTGAGGGAAAAAGTATGGCTTTGAAATCAAGAATGACTCCTGAGGCTGCAATTGAAGCCTTCATTCGTTGCGCTCAGAATAGTGAGGAGCTTCCTCAAGAAGTTGCTGACTCCATTGGCAACTACCGAAATTGGGGCGAGAACCAACTCAAAGGGCTTTTAAACGCCTCAGCATATTATCCAGAACTTCTATATGAAGAAAATATGGAAAAAACTATTTTAGAACTTCTAGAAGGATTTAAAAAAAGAATTGTACCTATGCGAATTTTTTAATGGTAGCCAAAGAAAATAAACTTATCTACCAAGAAACGAATCCCTATGGCTCCTTAGTTGCATTTTTGGAGGATGATGGAAGAACTGTTTATCTTTATCTTCAATCCATCCATAACCCTGAAATGAAAATGAGGTCTGTTTGGGTTAAAAACAGAATTCCCGCTCCTATTTCTAGAAGTGAATCTGATTTAAGAAATGGACTTGCACCGATTCTCTGTCAAGAGGAACTAACGTTAGATTCTGAAATTGATGAGATTTTGGAAAAAGATCTTTATCTAATCTGGACTGAAGATGGAAATGGAGTTGGCATATTTGTTAAAGAAGTTCTATTAGCATTTTTACCTTCCTACTCTGGAATTAAAGATTTTCATGGTTACTCTCGTTACGCGAAAGTAGAAACTCTCACTACTCATCCACTTGGGACTGGTGAAGTGAGTGCAATTCATAATCTAATGAATGAATCCAAACGATTTTGGGAAATCCGTGCTGAAAAGAATACATGGAAAACGATTCAATCTAAGTTATTATCGTTATATGAGAGTAAACTTGGAAAGCATACTATGTATTGGTCTGCTGATGGAGGTAAGTTTCCTCATCTTGCAATTGCCAAGTTTGAACCTGAATCTATGAATGGAATTCAAGTCTATGTTACTCTTGGTATGAGTGCACAAAACATGCCCTCAGTTGATTTATACTATAAAGATTTTGAAAAGTATTCCAGAATTGAAATGATTATGGCTGTGAATTCTGAAGATCATAAAGCTGATCAATGGGTCCCTCATGCGATAGGCGAAATCATCAAGTTTCCTTGGGTTATGTGTAAGTGGTTTGGGGAAGGACATACTATGACTTTGCCTAGAAAAGACCCTGATGCTGTGCTTGTTGACTTCACGCATATTTTCTTTACTGCTTCCCCAGGCGAAACATCCTTACAAGATAAACTTTTTTCACCACCATTTTTAGGTGAAGAGAATAGTTTTGATGATAAAACATTTAAGCTATTATATTTGATTCCAATTTCTGAAGAAGAAACTCATATTCTAAAAACTCATGGTTCCAATGAATTGAAAGAAATGATTCATTCTTCGGGAAACGGTTGGATTCATTTTTCGGAAAGACAAAGTTATTTGAACTATCTGAATTAAATTTAGATTATATCCTTAGCAGCTCAACTAAAACAAAGGAAGTTACCTAATGAATTTTTTTAAGAAGATACAAGAAAATTTTTTTGTGAGAAATCTATACTCTATTGTAGAAAGTAATGATCCCATAAAATTAAAGAATACTCTTCAATCAAAGAAATTAGAGAATGATCTATTTCAATCATCTGTTGGGCTTCTTCACTTTGCCTGTGATCTAGGCAATAGAAAAGAAATGATTCAGATTCTATTGGAGTTTGGTTGGAAGTCAATCATCAACGAAAAAGACAAATCAGGACTCAGTGCTCTTCATATTTCTGTGATGAGAGGAGATATTGAATCAATAAGCGTTTTACTTGATTTCGGTTCTGATCCCAACGTTAGAGATAATGATGGTGTAACTCCTTTCATTCTTTGTAAATCCTTTTCTGGAACAGAAGATATTGTAGAATTACTTTTAGCTAAAGGTGCAAATCCGAAGCTCACTGACAAGTCGGGAAAGATTTATCTAATGTAAAAAATTGTAGAGTAATTGTATAAGGATCAAAATTTGAATAATTATGATGATCAATTTGCAACCTATAGCTTTTGTTAAAAATTCCAGAAAAGACCCAATTGATGACTTATGGCAATCCATTATAGCTGAGATTACTCTTGCAGAACATGTTCCAACAGAAGTATTTGATGGCATAACTCAATTTTCTCATTTGGAAATAATTTATTATTTTAATAAAGTAAAGGACTCTGACATTGTATTTTCTGGAAGACCAAGAGGGAATCCAAACTACCCACTTGTTGGAATTTTTGGGCAACGCAAAAAAGACAGACCAAACAAAATTGGTCTAGCAACAGTTGAGTTAATTGAACATAACCAAAGTTCTATTACTGTGAAGTATCTCGATGCAATTGATAATACTCCTATTTTAGACATTAAACCTGTTTTTAAAGAATTTGAACCCAAGACTGAAATTCTAGAACCTGATTGGGTGAAAGATTTAATGAAAGATTATTGGTAGAGTATTTTTTTGAAAAAAATAATATTGATTGATAAAGTAAGGAAAAATAGCTTTAAGTTTTCTAAAATCTTTTGTAATGATATTCTGTTTTGCAATAAGTTTTATTATCATTCACAGCAATATCAGAGTTCCATAAATTCATTTTTTCACTTGAAAGATTTTTCATCTTTACTTATCATGAATTAAGAAAGCATTTGAATTTTGAATTGCTTTTTGATAATTAGAATCTTTACTATTCAACAGAAAAAAATTTATTGAATATCGCAAAGTTTATGAGATACAGAGGATTGTTATGAAGCTACTGAACCCAAAAAAAGAGACCTATTCCTATCTTGACGAAAAATCTAGAAATCTTATGTTCAAGACAATTGAATTTTTTGAAACAAAAGGACTTCTAAAAATCATGGACGATGACCACCATAGAGTTTGGTATTCAGACTTTTTGGAATTTGCAAAAAAAGAAAAAGCTTTTTCTATCTTACTTACACCAAAAGGTTATGGGGCAAGTGATTCTAGATGGGACTCAAACAGAATCATGGCATTCAATGAAATTCTTGGGTTCTATGGACTAAGCTATTGGTACACTTGGCAAGTTTCCATGCTTGGACTTGGTCCGATTTGGTTATCCAAAAATGAAAAATTAAAAAATAAAACTGCAAAGTTGCTCGAAGATGGGGAGATTTTTGCATTTGGCCTTTCTGAAAAAGAACATGGTGCAGATCTAATCGAAAGTGATATGATGCTCATTCCCGAGGCAGATGGAAAATTCAAAGCAAGTGGTGATAAATTTTATATCGGTAACGGAAACAAAGCAGCTATCGTTTCTACATTTGGTAAAATGAAAGATTCAAATGAATTTGTTTTTTTTGCAGTAAACTCACAACATGAAAAATATGAGCTCAAACAAAACATTGTAACATCTCAGAACTATGTTGCTGAATATGAATTACATGATTATCCAATTACAGAAGATGATATTATCTCTAAAGGTAGAGAGGCTTGGGATGCGTCTCTCGCGACTATCGCTTTCTGTAAATTTAATTTAGGTTGGGGCTCAGTTGGAATTGCAACTCATGCATTCTATGAATCATTAAATCATGCTGCGCATAGAAAACTATTTGGTCAACATGTTACAGACTTTCCTCATATTAAACAACTTTTTATGGAATGTTTTACTAGAATCACTGCTATGAGACTGTTCTCATTTCGAGCTACAGATTATATGAGAGCTGCCTCACGGAACGATAGGCGATATCTCTTATTTAATCCTATGGAAAAAATGAAAGTAACCACTCAAGGTGAAGAAGTTGTTATCCAATTATGGAACATCATTGCAGCTAAGGGATTGAATAAAGATTGCTATTTTGAAATGGCGATTCGAGATAGCCAAGTTCTTCCTAGGTTAGAAGGAACTGTTCATGTGAATATGATTCTAATTATGCGTTTTATGCAAAATTATTTCTTCAAACCAGATAACTCTCTTCCTCTAATTCCAAGTATGCATGAAGCAACTGATGATACTTTTTTATTCAATCAAGGTGCAACCACTAAAGGATTTGATAAAGTTACTTTTCATGATTATAACATTGCCTACAATAGTTACAGTTTTCCAAATTTACTAATTTTTAGAAAACAGATTGAAAGCTTTAAAGAACTTCTCGAAAAAGCAGGTCCTGATAAGAAGCAAAGAATTGATATAGATTTTATGCTCACTATGGGAGAAATGTTTACCTTAGTTGCTTACGGACAGTTAATTCTGGAACAAGCTAAGCTATCCAAAACAGAAGAAATTATTTTGGATCAAATATTCGATTTCCTCATTCGTGACTTTTCTAAATTTGCGACTCAATTGTATTCCAAGCCTACAAGCACAAAAGAACAAGAAGAATTAGCTTTAAAAATCATCCAAAAACCAATTCTGGATGAAACTAGGTTCAATACAATTTATAAAGATCATGTGCTATCGTTAGTCGATACCTATGTAATGAATCAATAAAAAATGTATGATTGAATGGACTTGAAGTTGTAAAGTGTTTTCATTTCTTGGGCGTCTTTTCCAGCTCTTGCTTCGATCTGGGACGCAGAATTTTTTTTGACAAGTCCTTTCTCTATTTATTATAGTTATTTATAACGATGAAAACTATAAGATTTCCTGCAGCATTCTTAGGTCATGGCTCTCCAATGAACGCTATTGAAGAGAATTCATTTTCTAATTCTTGGAAAGAACTTGGTAAAAAACTTCCAACTCCAACAGCAATTCTTTCTATCTCAGCTCATTGGATGACTAGAGGAACTTTTCTTACTTCCAATGAATTTCCCAAAACTATTCATGATTTTGGTGGATTTCCTGCTGAGCTTTTTGCAATCAATTATCCCGCTAAAGGAAGTGATCTACTTGTTCAAAGAGTAAAAGAGCTTGTACCTGATGTTTCAACTAGTCTAAATTGGGGTCTTGACCATGGTACTTGGTCAGTGCTATTAAGAATCTTTCCTGAAGCCAATATTCCTGTTGTTCAATTAAGCCTAGATGCTAATAAAAGCCTTGAAGAACACCTAACGCTCGCAAAAAAACTTTCTAAACTAAGAGAAGAGAATATCTTTATATTAGGAAGTGGTAATATAGTTCATAACCTAGCTAGAATGGACCTCAGTAATAGAGTTGATCCACGTTCAGTCCAATTTGATGAAGCAATTAGATCCTTTATTATGAATCGGGATATTGAGTCTGTCTTGAATTTTTCTAAACTAGGTGACTCAGCAAGATTTTCCGTGCCTACCATTGAACATTTTCTTCCTCTAATCTATATACTTGGTGTTTGTCATGAAGATGACTCTATTAAGTTTTTTAATACAGAGTATTCACTTGGTTCTATTTCTATGACCTCATTATTGTTATGAGTTTCTACGCTATCACTAGTTACTTTAATCCTGAAAACTACCAAGTTAAGCGAGAAAATTTTTTTTATTTCCATAATTCTTTAAAAGAGAATTCTGTTCCTTTAGTCACCGTTGAATGTAGCTTTGATCAAAATAGTACGTTAGGCGAAATTGATAATCATATACTTGTTCAAGCAAATTCAGTTATGTGGTTTAAAGAACAACTCTTGAATATTGGTATTAAAAATCTTCCCAAAGATTGTACCCATTTCGCATGGTTGGATTGTGATCTTTTTTTTGAAAACTCAAACTGGGCTTCTGAAGCTGTAAAACTGCTAAAGGAAAAACCAATTATCCAACTCTTTTCGAAAGCGTTTCGATTGGAAAAAGGCACAACAACAATTACTGAGAAAGCAGAATCTTGGACTAGCTTTGCGTTTGAATATAATCATGATCCCCATTGTTTTTTTAAAGGTAATTTTGATTTGCATGGTCATAGTGGTTTTGCTTGGGCAGCCCGACGTGAAATTTTTTCCGAAAATGAATTATATCCCGCCTGTGTAATTGGTAGTGGAGATCATGCTATGGCTCATGCTTTTGTTGGAGACTGGTCTTCTCCCTGCATCAATCGTGTGTTTGGAAATAATAAAATTCATATTCTACACTTCCAAGACTGGGCAAGAAAATTATATCCTAAAGTCAAAGCCAAAATTGGTTTTCTAGATGGCTCTATTTACCACCTCTGGCACGGAGATCCGATCAATAGGAAGTATGTAGAGAGAAATAAAATGCTAGCTAATTTACAATTCAATCCATATAAAGATATTATCAAAAATAAAACTGGGCTCTATGACTGGATACTTTCCCGACCTGAGCTTGAGAAGTTTTGTAAAGAATATTTTATTGGTCGAAAAGAGGACTTAAACTTATGTTAGATTTTATCAAAAATTTATTTTCTAGTTCCGAAGATGATGAACAAAAACAAATTAATGAAATAGCAGACAGAATCGAAAGGTTCAAAGACAGATTTGAAAATTCAGGCGAAGAAGAAAATGCTCAATTTGCAATGAATTATGCTACTCGTGCGCGTAAAATGAAAAGAGTTGTTGATGCTCTTAGAGTAGAAAAAGAATTCTTTGAATTGTTACGCAAACGTGGTGTAAACCTTGTGAAAGAAAATGAAACTGATGATAACTATAACTATGGAAGTACTAGAACTATTTATTATGATAATACGAATCGATCTGATTCCATTCTCTATGGAAGTTCCGAATTGATCGATGAAACCAGACAACCTGAAGAAAGTATCCAATCTGGCGATGGTGAATTCTCTGGAGCAGGTGCTTCAGAGTCTTATTCAGATAACAGCTAACTATTTCGGATAACTCACTGTATAGAGTTCTTTTTTTAAACCTAAGAACTCTCTAAATTTATCTAAATCATTCTTAGCTGAGTCGGGAATTTTTTGGAAAGAAATTTTTTCCACTTGTTGTCTGAAATTATCAGTTGACTCAGGTAAATAGTCATAGCCAAGTTTGTTGGTTGTTTGAATGTCATTGGACATTGCTATGTTTCCATTCTCATCAGCGATGAAAACTCTTGATACTTTGTTTTGAAATGCATTGATTGCATATTCCTTTCCGCTAAACCATTTCATAAAATAGGATCTATGGTTTTTTCCTAGACATGCAATTTGAAAATTCTTTCCCGCAATCGAACCTGGATCCAACCATTCCCCTTTCAGCGAAGTTGTTTCTATCTCTTGTAAAGCAAAACCCCAATATCCTGAACTGGTTGCATTGACTCTTCTAACTCCAACAACTCTTTTATCAGACTTGAATCCTTTCTCAGGTTCAAAAACTTCATAGTTAGCAAAATTGTCTTTCAACTGCCAAGTTCCAGAATCGTCAATTGAATACCAATTGAATTTTTTTCCAGGTTGCAAGTCGGGAAAATCTATCATGATGATTTTTTTTGCTGCAAGCCTCAATCGATTATTTCCTTGAAAGGCTTCTATCTTAATCATTCCACCAAGAAATAAATAATTGAATCTATTGTACTTATCATAAAAAATATGATTCACACCTGCTGTTAGATAATCAAAATCATCGATAATCTCTGTTAAGTAGATTGTTGCATTTCCATAAGCATATACATAATTAGAAAACACAAAAGAGTTTGCAGGAATTGTGAGTCTAACACCTTTTTTTCCTGTGATTACTGAAGTCTCATCTAGATTGATTGTGAGTGTTTCTTTTTCAGGTTGATGAATCGAAAATGCAGGTAACATTCTCTGATTATCCATTCTTTCTTTTTTGATCTCACCCTGTGCAATGATAGTAGCTCTATCAGCATAATTTAATATTCCATGTTCAGTAATTTTATTATTGATCATGTTTTGTGAAAAAAGTTCACAACTCAAAAGAAGGATTAGCGATGCTAATTTCATAATATATTTGACCTAAATTTTAGTGTGAAATGATTTCTAGTCAAGAAAATAATAGAGTGTTTTGAATAAAATATTGTATTGTTTTGTTAAAATTATCTGCTTATTTTTGTACTTTTTTCAGCGATATCATATAATGATCTAGGATATTTTCTATTGGAAACTCTTGTGGAAATGGGTTTGAATAGTGCTAACTATATGAAAGCAGGACTCTGCAATCTTCATGCTTCCGATGAATTTGATGCAGGTTATGATGTTAGTGCGACTTTTTCTGTTAATACTAGTTATATTACTTCTTTCACATACCAGAATGGTTTAATTCCTAATGGAGCAAATCTCTATAGAAATGGTAGAATATTATCATATTAATTTGAGTTTTGCAAGTTTGCAAAAAATTCATTGTTATCTTTCTAAAAAATACAATATAACCATTGAACATAGTTGTTTATAATTCTATCATAGTCTAAGTATTATGAAGAAAACGTTTATATCTTTAAGTTTACTAATTCTCTTTTCCGATTGTTTTATCACTAGAAGGTTGATTTTTGTTCCCAAAGGAAAGCCATTACATCCAAATTATTCGGGAAAGTTAGTTAAAGTTCCAAGTTCCAATCGAACTGCAATTGGTTACTTTACACAAAATGGTTCTAAGCTTTTGGTTCTATTTCATGGTCAATTTGGATCCATCTATAATTTTTCTTATTTAGGAAGTCAATTGGTTCAGAATGGTTATTCAGTTCTACTAGTTGAATATCCCGGTTATGGACTAGCAAAAGAATTTAGTGCTTCTGAATCTAATATTTATGAAGACTCTCAAGTTTTGATTCAACATGTTCAAACTACTTACCATTTCAAACCTTCGAATACAATTTCACTTGGTTATTCCTTGGGAACAGGTGTTGCTGTTGAAATGACCAATAGAAAACTTTCCGAAAAAACAATTCTATTCGCCCCTTATAGTTCAATACCTGCTGTTGCGAGCATACGTTATGTGCCTTTGTTACCTCATCTACTCATTATTGATCGATTTGATACTTATTCTAAGTCTTCTGAAATAAAATCTAAGGTACTTATTTTTCATGGAAATAAGGATGAGATAATTCCATTTTCCATGGGGAAAGAATTGAGTAAAAGATTTTCCAATGTTGAATTCATTGAGATTAAAGGAGGAAGTCATAATTTATTTTCTACTTTCAATTCATCACATTGGTTAAAACTGAATAATTTTATTACTAGATAAACTATTGAATTTGAAATTTTTTCATAACAATAACTTGGGAATTCTAAAATAATTGTTTCCTAATTTTGAAATTTTTACACACTAGCAAAATGAAATTTATACTTCTAATAATGCTTATAGCACAATCGATTTTTTCTCAGTCCAAGGGTCTGAAGTTTAACCTACCCAAGGGATATGTTCCTTATCTAAATTTTGATGGAAAAAGTAATGATTTTAGTGGTGATCTAGACGGGGACAATGTTAAGGATAAAATTCTTGTTGGAACCAAAAAAGGGGACAATCAGTTGTTTGCTTTTGTCTATCTAACAAGCAACGCAAAGAAAGGGGTAGTTCCCTCACAAGTATTGTATGATTGGCATCCAATGGGTTTTGAGTATAAACTTAAGAATAAAGTCATTTCCATTTCTTCCTGTTTTGGAAATGGAAGATTCTGCAAGACAATACGTTTTAGATATGACGGTGAAGAAAAAGACTTAAAAGTAATTGGATACGATGAAGAAAGTTTTGGCAATGCAGCTCATGAAGGAGCATATAAATCTTCTTATAATCTTCTCACAGGAGACTATGAATATACAGAATATACATTTAATGAAAAGAAACAAGATGATGAAGTAAAATCTACAAAGAAGAAAAAACGTAAACCTACTGTGATTACACTTTCCAATCTAAAAGAAAATTTAAAGATTTTAGAATCACAAGACTAGAATCATCATAATAACAGAGGTTCGTAGTGTGGTCACTGAGGCTCTCGAAGTGACCACATCCTATAAATTACAATAGGAACTAACGTTATTCAAAAGCTTAGCTTAGTTCGGAAAATTATAACCAAATCTTCCTGTAGCATTCAATTCACCGGTAATGATTGTATTTGCAGTATTTTCTGTTGATTGATTGAAATAACTAGTTGCTCTATTGTTATAAAAAATTGTACTAATCCCATCATTCACAGAACCACCACCTGGTTGTGCTACATTCGAAGAGCTCAACATGTCTAAGTATCCATCACCATTGATATCAGAGACTCCAATTGCCGCACCAAATCTACCTGCATAATTCCCCGTGATGATTTTAGGAAGTGTGGAAGCGGATACAGTGATTCCACCAGGGTTCGTTGTTGATCCAGAATACATATAGACTCTACCATTGGAGGCACCGCCAATATTTCTACCCGCTCCAATGATAAATTCTGCATAACCATCATTGTTGAAGTCAGCAAAACAAGTTGTATCTCCAAATCGATCTGAATTGTTTTCACCTGTAACTGTTAAATTTGCAGAGGTAGCGTTAGTCGCTACAATACCACTTGCTGAAGATAAAAATAGATACGCTCTGCCTCGACTTGTATTTGCAATATTAGCAGGTACTGCAAGATCAACATAACCATCCCCATTAAAATCTCCAGAGGACATAAAGTAACCAAACTGACCACCAGGTGCTCCTCCACTATCTCCAAGGATTGTTCTATTGGCAGCAGATGTAGCAGCTGTTGAAATTCCTGCACTAGAGGTAGAATAGAATATATAAACTGCACCATTATTGGTATTGAACGATGGAGCAGAAGTGATGAGATCAGCAAACCCGTCATTTTGTAAATCAGCCAGAACCACACTTTGACCTGAATAATCTGTAGTATTCACACCAGTTATGATTGTGTTTGCTGTGCTAGCATTTGTTTGTGTTATGCCACCAGCCCCAGTGGATAGAAAGATATACGTTCTACCTCTATTGGCTTGAGCTCCGTAAGCACCCACTGCTAAATCTGCAAATCCATCCCCATTCACATCTCCCGTATCCATTACTGAACCAAAATAGTTATTGGTTCCCTCGCCATTGATAATTCTATTTGCGCTGGCTGCTGTTGTTTGAGTAATTCCTGAGGTTCCACTAGAATAAAAAATATAGGATGCGCCAGTATTAGTGGTTAGACTTCCAGCTCCCACAACAAGGTCTGCATAACCATCGCCATTGATATCGCCTAACGTCATTGATTCGCCAAAATTTCCTCCTGTTGCAGTTATCATTCTATTTGCACTGATAGCTTGTGTTGCAGTGATTCCATTAGGACCAGTTGAATAAAAAATATACATCTTACCCTGAGTGGAAGAAAACGCTTGAGCCGAAGAAACAGCATCACCATAACCATCTCCGTTGATATCTCTGTTTCTTCCTTTTTTGACTCTAATTGTTGTTACTACAGTATTTAGATTATTTGCATCTTTACCCCGAATCGAGACTGAGTGTTCAGAATTATCTCTCCAAGTACTATTTCCCGTTGGCA
The DNA here is from genome assembly GCA_033762425.1 of Leptospiraceae bacterium. Lineage (GTDB taxonomy): Bacteria > Spirochaetota > Leptospiria > Leptospirales > Leptospiraceae > JANRLP01. The sequence continues at coordinate 33,343 of JANRLP010000038.1, read as the reverse complement.
ATTGATACCTCCAAGTTGTAGTTCCTGTAGCTTGAGAATAGGTTCCGTTATCGATACTAATTTCAACGGAAGTGATTCCTGAAACAGAAGAACCAATTAAGAATCCACTTGTGACTAATCCCTTATCAGTAGCATTTTGAATTGTTGGTGCTGGAAGATTATTAGTAGCTTCAGTTGTTGAGCCTTGTGAAGAAGTAGAATCAGAATTTGATCCCGATCGATTCGAGGAAGTAGAAAAGCTAAGTGTATAAAGAATTGATAACAACCCACTAGGATTTCTATTTAATTCAGGGTTACAATTAAAAAGAATCACTAAAATTGAAACTGTTTTAAAAATAGCAGAAATAAATTTGAAACTAGTCATAAGTAATAATTTATCAAAAAAAGTATTATATGTCTATAAATAAATTCTAGTCAATTAGATGTTTTTTGTCAAGTTTTTCTTTTTAGCATAAGGCAAGTTATGAGGTTTATTGAAGATAATTTATAACATCAGAGGATAATATTGTTTTGTGATAGTATTTCAAGACATTCATTATCGTTTAATTCCAAATATTTCAGTATTACTTTGTTCAAGCAAAAATTTCTGCAAGTTGAATTGTTTTTCCAAAAATAGAAACTACATTAGATTTATCTAATATAGATTTATTCTGAAAACCTTCAGGAGTTGGATTTGAATATACCTCTAAAACTTCTGATTCAATATCTAGAATCCAAAATTCAGGGATCATAGCTTTTGCATAAATCTGAGATTTGCTTCTATCATAGGATAGTGAACTAAAGGAAATTTCAACAACAAGCTTGGCAGTTCTTGGTTTAGAATTTTTATAATCTTTCTGCTTTCCATAAATAATGGAAATATCTGGTTCTAGGTCAGAGTCATTCAATAGAATTGAATTCTCGTTTTGAACAAAAAATTCTTTAGGAGTTAGTTTTCTAATTTCCTCAGTCAGTATATTTTTATAATAATTATGTTTGGAGCTTTTAGTCATTTTTTCTATTACGAATCCTCTGTATAGCTCAGTATTTTCATATTTCTCTGGTTCATGTTTGCATAAGTATTCATAATCAGAAATACTCAAGAGAACGATATGATCTCTAAGATCGGAAATTTCTAGAACCTCTGGTAACATAGTCTAAGTATATTTCATTAGATTCTAAATGTCAAGAGAAAAAATTCTCTACTTCTTGGACTGATTGATAGCTATGATCTAACTATTAATTTAATCCAATCAGAAATTCATTACTCTTTTCATAAGAAATTTTTTCTTTTAAAACATCTGAATTCTGTTCTTGTGGGCTTTTTTTATAGGCAACATGTGAACTCCATTAACTTTAGGATCATATAATGGATTTTTCTCAAAGTATTTTAGTAAAGATTTATAAAATTTAGAATATAGTATTTCATCTTCTTTATAAACATGAAAATTTTTGCCTTAACGAAATCCTCATTCTTTGAGCAAACATTTACTCTTTCTTGAATACTATCGTATTACGATATCTATTTACACTAAAACTATTTTAATACATCAATACTCTATTATTTCCTGTATCAGCGATAAAAACATTTCCGAATCCATCTACAGAAACGGATTGTGGATTATTGAGTCCAATTGCACTGACTCCACCAGCACCACAACTACTGTTATTATTCACAAGATTACATGTAAGATTATTTTGACAATAGACAATTGTTCCAGAAACTGTATAAGTGGCAGGAGCAATTTGAATGGTTGGATTACCAGAGATAGAACAACTAGTAGAATCAAAGATTAGCCCTTAAGGCAAACTAGGAGAGATTGAGCAATTGGGTAACGTTCCTGTAATGGTTGGTGTCAATGCAGTAATTGTGCTATTTGCAGGCAGTACAAATTCTGGTAATTTATAGGTTATTGTCAATGGAGTAACAGTTGGGTTAGCTTGGGTTGCTACCGTTGGATCTGTTGTGTTTACAGGCGTGGAATTGTTGGTTTGATCTGAAAAAACTCTAATCAATGTTACTAGAATGTCATTTTCGCTTTCTCATTTCAGTTATTAAGTTATATTTTTCTAGTTCATTTTTTTCTAAAATTATTAACTCACAATTTTTTGGGTTTGATAATAATTCGAATTCTTCAACTGATAGGTGAAACCATTTCATAATAAAAAGTCTAAGTGTCATTCCATGTGTTACTATTAATACATTATTTGGAAAACTTTCTTTTTCAAAATCTCTGTGTAAAGTCCCCATAAAATCACTTACCCTATCATATACATCAGCTGCAGATTCTCCATCTGGAATTCTAAAATAAAAAGTTCCATATTCATCTCTTTCCTTATCAACTTTCTCACACTCCTCAATTGTCCGAAGATGTCCCCATTCTTGTTCACGGATTCTTGGTTCTTCTCGAATCTGAATATTAGATGAAACTAATTCTTTTTGTAGGAGCTGAAAAGTTTCTCTCGTTCTCCAAATAGGAGATACATAGCAAAATAAAGATTCACTGCCTAATAAATTATTTATCTTTTTTCCAGCTTCAGTTGCTTGTAGTTTTCCTTTTTCTGTTAATAACAATTTGTAATCAGGTTTTGTTGAATAAATATTTCTATTTACATTTCCTTCTGATTCGCCATGTCTTATTAAAAAAATCTTATTCGGTTTCATCCTTTAATCCTTTGAAAAAAAATCTAATACTCCAAACCAGTTAAACAATCAAATTTATTGAACTATTATATTCTACATTTATAAATCAACTTTATTAATTTTGAGAAACTGCATACAATCATTATTAGATATTAAATCACTTTCTTACTCTTCATTCTCTTCTTGAAATCCAAAATCTTTTTTGAGGAAAGACCAGTAATATTGCTTACCTGCTTTATTGGTATTCCGAAATCTAAGAGTTTAATTGAAGTTTCGAGGTTACCTTCCAGCTTACTTTTCTCAATTCTTTTCTCGATACCAATCTAAATACCCTCTTTTTGGGCTTGAATGAGACTAACATTCTTGTCTAGCTCTGATTTTCTTCTAGTTTCAATGTAGTTTCTATTTTTAGGATTCTTTTTTTCTTTAATCAAAAAAACATGGTGGTATTGTTTTGATTGAAACATATTAAAATTCACAAAGTTTCAACGTTAGTCGGGACTGACAAAGTTCGAGGTCTTCATTATGTTTAGTTTGTAGTGAATCAGAAATATCAACTGCAGCATTGCATAAATCTAAAATTGTTAAGACCCTAACTCGATCAGTGATATTATTTTTCTCTTTCATACACTAATATTTTATCTTTTTCAATATAAGGTTTTATATGTATTGAAATTTATTCTGAAGTCACTAGATCAATTTTTCTATTAAAAATTTTACTCTTAGCTTCAGAGAAAAATACTTCATAACAACCTTTTAGTATCACTACTATCACCAAACGACTCAAACTTACTCACACCAATACTTTCCAAACAACTTACAATTCCTTGGAGCCTAGTAGCCAGTTTTTTTTTCATAGTCTTTGTCCAGTTTTGCTTTGAGATCATAATAACCATCAATTAATAAGGAAGCATTGTGATTGTGATCCTTTAGTATAAAAATTTTAATTCAGTATCTAATTACCATCTCTGAGTTCTTTTGGATTTTAAGAATTACAGTTTATTTTGAGCAATAAATTCAATAATTCCATCTGCTGATCTTTCCGTACCAAAATGTAAAAACCCATCTTCATAAGTATCCGATTTAAATGCAACTCCAGTTGGTCTTTCATCCTCCCATGCTTCATAAAGAATAAGCTCTGCATCATTTGGGACTCGATGAATCCAATAAGGAAAAAAACAAAACTGTTTAATATATAAAATTCGATAATTTGAAACATAAATTGTGATAGTAAATAAAACTGAAGGTAAGAATATTATAGCTGGTATAGATATATAAAAATATTCTAATAGAATTTTGATTATAACTAAAGGAATAGCTTGTATAAACACTGCTAGAAACACAATAATACACAAGATTGCAGAATTATCTGGAATAAATATTATGAGTGTGTAATTGTTTAACTTAATTCCAATCCACCATGAATAAAAATAACTGATAACTGAGATTAGGTTCATAAGCTAAGAATTCTTTCAAAAATTCATTTTGAATCTATTATATAAACTCGTCAATGCCTTTGCTTACAATATCCGTTTGAATACTAGGTAAAGAAATCATAATCAATTATTTTTTGGGATTCTAATTCAGCTTTCTCAGAGAACTTATTCAGAAACATAACTCATGGATTCGCCTAGACTTAGGAGAGGAAAAGAGGCTGTTTTACCTAAGATCCAAACTCTATTAGAGAAAAAAACTTCTAGAGAATAAATTTTCTTGTAAAAATCCTATTTGTTTTTAGATTGGACTCCTAAATCTATCCGTGAACATGTTAAAGGATAAACGTATGAAATTTAAGTCACTTCTTCATTTGATGGTTGCAGTTTTTTTCGCAGCTTCAGTAGGGTTCTGCTCTTCGCCAGACAAAAAAGATGAGCCTCCTGTTGAAAAACCAGCTGAAACAGAAAAACCAAAAGAAACAACTACAGATAGAACAACAGAAATTAAAGAACCTGAAAAAGAACCAATGAAAGAGCTAATCGGTTCTGGATACACTGCACTACTGAACGAACTCAATGAAAAACTTAAAGATGTTCGCTATCCAGATGGAAAAACTATCGAAGGTTTTGAATACAAAAAATGGGAAATTCCTAACCGTAAAGATTTCGTAAAATGGATCAAAGAATCAGGTTCTGTAATCAAAGACGCAGTTGACAAACTTCCAGAATCAGTAAAACTAGAAGTAGTTGGTCATGCTGATACCACTGGTCCAGAAGACAAAGAAGGTGGAAAGCTTGGAAACATTTTCTATTCCAACAAACGTGCTGAATCAGTAAAAGATTCACTAGTGAAACTTGGTTTTCCTGCAAAAAGAATCAATACTAAAGGTGTAGGTTCTTCAGAACCAATCCCAGGAATTGATGGAAATTCTTCTAGAAACCGTCGTGTAACTTTCAAGTTGGTAGATGGTGGAACAGCTCCAAAAGAGTCTGAAGAAGACGCTACTAAGTAATTCAATCTCTAAATCTACAAAGGCAATTTCACGATTGCCTTTTTTTCTATTTTTTAGAGTTCTCCTCTTTCTTTTTTTTCTACCTCTCTATTCTTCTGAGTTTTATAAATTTAAAGTTAAGTCTATTGACGGAAAAGAAACCACACTTGAGAAATACAAAGGTTTTCCCGTTTTAGTTGTTAATGTTGCTTCTTTTTGTGGCTACACAGGACAATACTCTAACCTAGAATCGCTCTATCGAAAGTACAAATCTAAGGGCTTAAAAATTTTAGCCTTTCCCGCGAATGATTTTGGAAGCCAAGAGCCGAATTCTAATTCTGAAATTGCTAAGTTCTGCAAGCTAAAGTACGATGTGAGTTTTGATATGATGGAAAAAATTGTTGTTGTTGGAAAGAATAAACATCCAGTCTATAAATTTTTGATAGAATCTAGTTCCAGCCCCAATGAAGAAATTGCTTGGAATTTTGAAAAATTTTTACTTGATAAAAAAGGAAAAACTATTGGTCGGTTCTCATCTGACATAAATCCTGAAAGTAAAGAGATCGAAGATAAAATTCTTCAAGCAATCAACCAACCATAGATTTTCACATTTTTATTTTGTGAGAATGAAAAAATTCCGATATTTAAAAGTAACAGGTTTCTAATGCTAGCAAAAAAGAATAACTTAACCGGAAGACAAAAAGCAGCAATTTTTTTAATTGCAGTTGGTAGTGAGGTCTCCACTGAAGTATTCAAACATCTTCGAGAAGATGAAATTGAACAAATTACCTTTGAAATTGCCCGTATTGATAAAATAACACCTGAAGATAAAGAAAAAGTCCTGATTGAATTCAATGAACTCATGATGGCACAAGGTTTCATCACCAATGGTGGGATTGACTTTGCTAGATCATTACTAGAGAAAGCATTAGGAAACCAAAAAGCAATTGATATCATCAACCGACTCACTTCTTCACTACAAGTAAGACCATTTGATTTTGTTAGAAGAACAGATCCCGCTCAATTACTCAACTTCATCCAAGGGGAGCATCCTCAAACAATTGCACTCATTCTTTCCTATCTTGAACCTAATAAAGCAGCAACAATTCTTTCTGCTCTACAACATAATATCCAAGCTGATGTAGCTAAGAGAATCGCTACAATGGATAGGGTAAGCCCAGATGTTCTTAGAGAAGTAGAACGAGTTCTTGAGAGAAAACTTTCTACTCTTGCTTCGGAAGATTACACCTCTGCGGGTGGTATTGATGCGGTAGTCGAAATCCTAAATAATGTGGATCGTGGAACTGAAAAAACGATCATCGAGGCTCTGGAAGAAGAAGATCCAGAACTTGCAGAAGAAATCAAAAAACGTATGTTTGTATTTGAAGACATCGTTCTATTGGATGATAGAGCAATCCAAAAAGTTATGCGTGAAGTGGACAACACTGATCTAGCAAAAGCACTCAAGTCAGTGGACGCTGAAGTGCAAGAGAAAATATTCAAAAACATGTCTAAGCGTGCAGCAAGTCTTCTACGAGAAGATATGGATTTTATGGGTCCTGTTAGATTAAAAGATGTTGAAGACGCTCAGCAAAAAATCGTAAACATCATCCGTAAACTGGAAGAAGCGGGTGAGATTGTTGTTGCTAGAAGTGGTGAGGATGAGTTGGTTGTCTGATTATCAATGGCGATCTTAACTTCACCTCCCCTAAACTTTCCTATTGATGAAATTCAATATAGAATTTCACACATTAAAGATAACTCTGCAGATATAATTGCTCAATCTAAAGAGCTACAACGAAAGCTAACGTTCAAAGAAACTATCACTGATGAAGATGAAAAAAGAAGATTAGATAATGCTGATAGTATTTTTGAACAACAACTGATCGAGCTAATTTCCAAAAAGTTTGTGAACGATCATTTTTTATGTGAAAACAAAGGAATTGTTTTAGGAAAAAATGATTATCGTTGGATCATTGATGCAATTGATGGTTCAATGAATTTTCTTAGAGGACTTCCGTTATATGCGATCTCACTTGGACTTTGCTATCGTGATTCGATAGTAGCTGGTGTGATTATCATCCCAGATAGCCAAGAATTATATTATGCAATTCTTGGAAATGGTGCTTATAAAAATGAAGCCCAGATTCAGGTTTCTTCCATAAACATGATTGATAGAGCTTTTTTGATTTCCTCTTTTCCTTCTAGTAGAACGTCAAATATGAGAGAAGTAATCTCAGAAATCTCTGCATTTGTGAGTTGTGCAAGAAGCGTTAGGCGAAGTGGATCCTTTATTTTAGATATGTGCTGGTTGGCTGAAGGTAAGATCGATGGGATCTGGGAAAAAGAAGTTGGTGTGTTTGATGCTTGTGCTTCCTTGCTTTTAGTTACTGAAGCTAGAGGTATGGTGACTAATTATAAGGGTGAAGCAATCTATACAAGCACCATCAATCCACAACCAACTAGTTTCATTTCATCAAATGGACTAATTCATAATCAAATCATTGAAGTATTGAATAAGACTAGAAACGAACTTTCACTCAATTAGTTTTTTCTAACCATTCAATAATTGGTAAATAAATTTCTTTTTTAGCTTTTCTTCCATAGAATAAATCAAAATGATCATAGTCCTCATCGAAATAATTTGCAGTACTAGCCTCTAACACTTCCAATTTTTTTTTCTTAGGCACTCTTTCAGGGTAGAATAATGTTAATGCAGACTCTTCTGGACTCACTCCATCTAGTTTTCCATAAGCAATAAAAATCGGTATATCCGTTGTGCTAAGTTTAGAAAAATTCTTCAATGGTTCCATTTCGATTTGAGGAATTATTTTTGGATAGGAAATGACTCCATCGTTAGTTTTATACATTGAAGTCAAAGTTTTATTGCATAAATTCTCTTGTTCTAATGGATTACAAATTACTTGTTTTAATTTTTTAGAACTCATTTTCTCTCTTAAGCTATTTGTGTAATTATAATCCAGACCTGTTCCAATAAAAAAAATTCCTTTGATTTTAATTTCAGAATTATCTTTATATTGATTCAGGGCATGAGCAACAGCTTGTCCACCCAGTGAAACTCCTCCTAGAATAAATTCTTCTTCTTTTTTTACTTTCTGAATTTCATAGAGTGTTGAAAGTATCCCTATCCCAGCTTTATTTAAAGTTATATCTTCCTTAGTAAAGATTAGGGCAACAGTATAACCTGCTTCCAGAAAACTCTGGACTAGACTTGAATTACTATTCTCCTTGAAATTTTTTATCAGAATTCTTTTCTCTATGAATTCTAATTTTTGAGGAACAAGATTCTCAGCCCCAAAAAGACTTTCTTTTTGCACATAGATTGGATCATAGATTATAACAATTGGCTTCTTAGTCCTTTTTTTGGGAAAAAAATTATAAACAATAAAATTTCCTTCTTTGAATTTGAACTCTGACTTTAAAGAATCAATTTCTTTTAGATGAATCAACTCACTAGATGAGCAATAGGTAAAGAATAGAAGAAGAATCCATTTCATTTGGAGGAACTCATTTTGTTTCTTTCATTCAACCATTTCTTGATAGGGGTGACTATATCTTCTAGGATTGTTTGTTTAGCAGAAATTAAATCAACATGGCCATAGTCTTCAGAACTTCCTTCAGATTTTCCAATAGAAAGGAAGGTTTTATCTTTAGAACCTATTGAATCAAATGCATAACGAACAGTATAAGGTGAACCAAGAAAATCTCTTTTACCTGAAATCAACATTACTGGAATTTTAATGTTTTTCAAATTTGATGTGTAGCTTGTTTTTTTATCCAAAGAATAAAAGCCATCATTTCCTACAGCGAAAGAAAACTGTCTAAGCACATCCTTAGATTCATCGTTAGTTCCTTGCATCAAGAATTTATATTCATCATCCATATTGGGTGAATACCAAAATTGTCCTACTAGAAACTTTGGTCTAATTCTAGTAATTGCACTAATCTTGGAAAGATAACCAGTCGGAACAAAAATTACTACAGGCATAAGAACATTAAATGATTTCATAGTATTCATTCCATCGGTAGGATGGTGAAAAATGAATGGACTACCGATTGTAATTAAATTAGCAATTCTATCATCACCTAACGTTCCGATTCGCGCATAAATTATCATTCCACCCATGCTATGACCAATCCAATTCACTTTGTTGGCACCAGTTTTTTCTATTACAAAATTAAGTGCGGTATCAACATCTTTCTTAAAATAATCATCAAAACTATAATTAAAGGTATAATTTCCAAAAAACCAATTTGGGGAACCCCCCTCTGGTCTTCCTCTTAGGTCTAAGGTCCAAACATCATAACCATCTAAACTTAATTGATTGGCAATGGAATATGCTTCATTCAAAGTAAAGTTCTTTCTATTTCCCATCAGACCATGGCAAAGGATTACGGGATATTTTCTAAGAATAGTTGGATTCTTTGAAGGAAAATGTTCCATTGTAAGTTCCCAGCCATCAACTGTTTTAGGATGATAAATTTTCCCTTTAAGATTTACATTCGCACAATTAAAGAGCACAAAGAAAATTAGAAGTCTTAAGTGCATAAGGAATGAAACTTATTTCCCGAACATCTCTAAAAGTTTTTGAGCTTTTTCATACTTAGCCTTATCTGTTGGTGTAGAAGCTATATGAGGATTTTTGTCATTTGACATTATGTCTAGAGATCTAGCTAGTGAAGATTTTTTTTCTGCCCACTCTTCATCTTCAGGATACATTAAAACTTCACTTGTTTCATTTTTCAGATTTAAAGTGACTACACGAAAATTTTTCTTCTTGATGATTGCTTGTAATGCATCTGAATCAGGGTAGTACTGTTTCATCTCATCCATTGTTGGAATTTTCTTTTGTTGAAAATAGAAACTATCAAGTGTTCGTTTGATTGACTCAGCAAGGAATTCAGTTTTGAATTTTTCTAGTGCCTCTGTTTTCTCTTTGGTAATTTCTGAATTTACCTGAGCAATTGCTGCATCATTTGCTTTTGAAAGTTCAGTTTGCTCTTGCTTAACCTTATCACCTGCTCTATCGTAGAGTCCTTCCCCAAAAATTGAAAGTGGGAAGTATAGGAAGATTCTGAAGTACCAAGGAATGAATTGTAAATAAATTTTTTTCTCTAACTCTTGATAGACTATCATAAAATTTCTATCAATTAAAATTGAACCTAGTTTTTTTTGATTCTTTTCTATGATTGCTTTTAGAGCCTGTGCTTTCCAAAGTTCAGTTTCAGGAAGTCCCATCATACCAACAACTAATGTCTTGAAAAATCCTGGCTCCTTTCCAGTAAATACATGAATCAAAGATTTTGGAACATGCCATTTAGCATAAAACAGATCATTATCATTAGTCAGGTCCTTCCATACATCAGGTGGGTACTTTAAACTTTCATTATGTTTTACAAATGAAATCAAATTAGTCCACTTATTGCTTGGAGCTGTGATCGTTTTCTTAAATTCATGTTTTACTTTCTCACACTCTTGTTTCCATAAATACAGATATTTTTCTTCAGCCTGTTGTTCTAGTTTGATTACTGATTCTAGAGCAAGTGAACCAGGAAAAACGTTTGGATTTTTGGAAGACTGACTTTTAATCATCTTGATTTCTTTGGCTAAAGAAGCTGTGAATTTACTTGTCTTTCTAGGAAATTTTTCTAAGGTAAAATAAGCTTTTTTTTCTAGAAGTAGTGCATCGATTCTGAATTTATAATTTACATCATCAGCAAGTGGTGGAATTAACTTTTCTTCAATAAAACTTTCTCCCGCCTCGAAGAATTCTAGAATCTCAGAAGGTTTAAGCATTAGTATTCCATGACTAAGAATTTCGACTCCAAGATTGCTTTCTAAAATCCTTCTGGAAATTTCTTTACTCATATAATCAATCATATCAGGATGAGAAGTGATTCCAGTTTTGTTTTCATTCAATTTTCTTACAGGATTGAAAAGATTTGTTGGTCCACGATATTCTTCATTTGCTTTTGAGCTGAATTGCCATTTTAATTCAAATAAAAAAGCTTCTCCACTCAGGATGTCCCTTGCTTCAAACCAAGAACGAATTGAGTTAAATGAATATACAATGAGTTCTTCAAAGATTGTTAGTATATTATAATTTTTATCATCTGAAGGATGAGTAATAAAATACGGAATAACATTTAAAACTTTATTTATAGTATCAAACTCGAATACAGTGATTTGAGTGACTAGTTGCTTGCTGATGAGTTGGTTGAGGTTTGCAACTGCAGTTTTTGGATCCATCTGAAGTTGTTCAAGAAAGGAATGATTCATTGTAAAAAGCATTCCTCTAGTACAGTTTTGGATTGTATTCTGGTTTTTGATTAGTTTTAGGAGCTCATGCTGATATTTATTCGATGGATTGATTCCCATCAAAATAGATTCTTTCTCTTTTAAAATTTTCAAGAAAGGGTATCTTGTTTCGATCTCGCTTGCAGGAATATTCATTGCCACAGTCGCTTCCTCAACTTTCCATTTTGATGCACATGATATACTTACTATCGGATTTGACGAATCATTTTCTTCATTCATTAGAATAATAATTTCAATAGAGACATAAGTAGCTCACTTGACTAAATACTCAAAAAAACCGAAGTAATAACTATGAAGTTTTGCTTAGTTTTGATCTTGACTGTGACTTCTGCTTTTGGAAGACCTATCGAATCAGATTTTACACTAGATTTGAATCACGATTATGAATATGAAAAAGGTGGGCTGAAAACAAAGTTTTCCGATTGGGTTCCGTATAAATTACATAAATGGAATCCAAAATTTCTAGAAGACTTTTATGAGTTATATGCCCTAGATTTACATCATAAAGAGGATGATCTTAAGAAAAATATCTACTTTTTGAAAGTAGGACTAGCTAGTAAGTTTAGACATCCTAGAAATGCGTTATGCGAAATCAAAAGCGAAGAACAATATTACAAGTATCGTTTGTTAGTAACAATGCATATGAATCTTCAAATTATGAGATCGTATATGAGAATTGCTTCTTTATATGATAAACGACATCTTTATTTTCAGAATCTTGATTTTGCACATGAATTGAAAAATTCTTTTGCGATCGCAAAAACAAACTATAAAGAAGCACTTCCATTTTGGAAACAAGCAAAAGAGGATGCATTCAAAGCAAATAAACTAAAAAAAGAATTAGATTTAGGAACTTTGGAATCTGAGTCCTTTGAAATCGTGAAAGGCAAATTGAATTTTGAAGTAATCATTGCTGACCATCTAGAAAGATTAGAGAAGAAACAACTCGCTGTAGAAAAATATCTAAAAGAAAATCCAGCAGCAGATAAACCTCTTCTAGAGATTGGTGAAGAAGAAACTAAGCCTTAGTTTTTTGAGCTAATAATAGAAAATCATTTAGAATTCGCTCAAACTCTTCTTTATTATTAGAAAATAAATCTGGAGTATGACCATCAGTTTCTGATGAGAAAAAAACAGTGGGAGCAATTTCTTTCCTAACCATATAGGTTCTTTCAGTAGAAGCGTAAGGTGATACTAAATCTTTTTTTCCATGAGATAAAAACAATGGAATTTTATTTTTGAGAACATCTTCCCCTGGTTGAATGTCTTGAATAGAAAATTCTCCCCATAACCTTACATAAAGATTTGTGAAAAACAAAATAGGAAAGCATAACATCTTTGGAATTTTTATCCTAGCAAAATGAAATTCTAATAATTCTCTTAAAGACTGAAATGGACAAACTGCTACAACGAAATCTAATCTAGATGCAATATTTGTAAATTGCATAGCAACTGACCCTCCAAGTGATTCCCCAAATACTCCAAACAAACTTGGATCGGGAAATTTCTTTAGAGCAAAGTCAGAAATTGTTTTTAAGTCTAGCTTTTCAAAGAAACCAAAAGATGGTAAAGCAATTCCACTTTCACCTGCTCCTCTATGGTCATAGAGAAAGATATTCCAGCCTTCATTTAAAAACCGATCAAGGTATTTTACATTTCCATATTTGTTCCAAGAGATTCCATGACAAAAAATTATTGTCTTTTTTATTTTTCCTGTAATATAGAAACCAGTAAGATCATAACCAAATTCTGAAGGGATTCTAAATAAATGTTTTTGTACTTTTAAGAACTCACTAGAAATTTCACCCTTAGCAGTTTGAATTTTCATTGCTTCTTCTGTGGAGACTCTTTTAGGATGAAGAAGTCGATGTCCTGCATAGAAGCCAAATGCAATGATTATAAAACTAATGATTGCAAGTGAATAAAAAAAGTATATCAAAGCTAGTCAGCTAGCGTTAAAACTTCGTATCCAGTATTGGTAACTAGAATTGTATGTTCAAACTGAGCAGACCATTTTCCATCTTTGGTTCTAACAGTCCATTTATCTGTTTTAGAAAATACTACTTCATGCGTACCAAGATTTACCATTGGCTCAATTGTAAATGTCATTCCCGGTTCTAGTTTTGCAAGAAGTCTGGTTTGTCTATAGTGAGGAATTTGTGGATCTTCATGAAAATTCTTTCCAACTCCATGACCCATTAAATCTCTTACGATTCCATAACGTTTTGGAGTTAGGAATGCATCTATTGCATTGGCTATATCATTTACTCTGTTTCCAGGCTTTACTTGTTCAATCCCAACCCACATTGCTCTTTCAGTATCTTTTACTAAAGTTTCAACTTCAGGTTTAACTTTTCCTACAAAGAAGGTTCTGGAAGTATCTCCATGATATCCATCTAAGATTGGAGTTACATCAATATTAATGATATCACCTTCTTTCAAAATTTCATCTTTTCTTGCAATTCCATGACATACAACGTCATTTACTGAAGTGCAAATCGAACGAGGGAAGGTTCCTTTATAGCCAAGAGTTGCTGATTTTGTTCCATGTTTAATCATATACTCATGAGCAATATCATTCAAATCCATTGTATTGGCTCCAACCTTTACAAATTGCTCAAGATAGTTCAAAAGTTGTGCGGCAAATTTCCCCGCTTTTCTCATCTTCTCTATTTCTGTTTTATTCTTGATAAAAATCACTTTTGTAAACCTTCTCTTGGGTAAAATCCCCTTCAGTTCATTCATTTATTGGTAAACTTTTTCTGTAAAGTAGAATTAGGGGATTACTTTAGATCTTCTACTAGTGTTTTTTTATTTTTTTGTGCATCATAAATCAGAACACTTGGTGGGAAAATTTCTTCTTTTCCATTGTCATTGATATACTTTCTGACAACACTTGCTAAAATATTCTTTCTGGAATTATATAATATCTTTTCTAGATAGTAGTCCTCAGGAAGAATTGAAATTAGTTCCTCTTCTAGTGGATCATAAACAAATAGTTTGATCTTATCTTTTTGATTCAGAAATCCATCATGGTTAGTATCTTCAGTCATCGCTAGAATCACCATTTTATTTCCTATGTCCAGAGTTTCCTTTACTTCTTCTCCCTCTGAATAAGGCTTTGTTACTTTTGTAAATTCACCGCTGAAGTAATCCCAGATATAGGTTTTCTTTTTGAATACTTTTTTTAGTTTTCCATTTGATAGATTGATGAAAGTTAGATTCTTTGCATGATTGATAAACTTCTCAGGACCAAAACCTTCCCCTGTTTCACTATTCAGCTCAATTGGATAGTAAATAAAATTTTTCCAAATTACTTTAGCATGTTCACTCACTGAATCTTTTGGAAAACTAGGTTCTTTTTTTTCTTCTTTAATCGTTTCTTCTTCTTTAAGTTCAATACCCTTATCAAAGAAAAACCAGCTCTTGGAGAGAATGTATGCAAACATTGCTACAAGAGCTAGAACAAAGATTAAAATGAATAGCTTAAGCTTTTCCACTTTGAAAATCTTTTACAATATTCAGAACATCTGAATACTCAGAATCATTCATATAAGCAAATAGGGGAAGATTTAAAACTGTTGCACTAACTTCTCTAGCATTATCTTTACCAAATTTACCTTTAGTATATGCTTCAGCACCTGGTTGGTCTGACATCGCACCTGGATAAATGTTTGCAAATCCGATTCCTGCTTCTTTCAACTTTGCTTCCAATGATGTTCTGGTTTCATTAGGAAATAAGTTTGCATTACAGTAACCGTTTTCTTCAAAATCTTTAGGAGGCTCAATTACCTTTACCCCGATTTGTTTTAAGTCTTTTTGGTATCGTTTAGCGATACTAACTCTGGATTCTATTCGCTTTGGAAATTCAGCTAGGCTCAAATTTAAAAAAGCTGCTTGCAGACTATCAAGTCTAGAGTTCCAACCAACAGCTCCATGTCCATAATGGGAAGTTCTTCCATGATTCGCAAGCATTCTAACTTTTTGAGCTAGATCGTCATCATTAGTAAATACTGCACCACCATCCCCAGCTGCACCGAGTACCTTAGCGGGATAAAAAGAGGTAGTTGCAATGAGTGCATTCTTATAGATTTGCTCCCCTTTGTATTTTACACCAAAACACTGAGCACCATCTTCAATGAGTGGAATGTTTTTCTTTTTGCAAAGTTCTCTAAAATCTGAAAGTCTATGGGAAGCCCAACCATATAGATGCACAATGATTGCAGCTTTAGGTTTAACGATATCGATAGCTTTTTCAAATTCATTGAAGTCCATTTGGAGGTCACTAAGGTCAGAATCAACAACATAGGGATCAGCATTTACGTTTACAACAGATTCAAAGGTTGCCCAAAATGTTGAATTCGGGAGTAAAACCTTGTCACCTCTACCAACCCCAACAGCACGTAATGCTAATTGGATTGCATCAGTTCCGTTTGCACAAGAAACTGAAAATTTTGTTTCAGAATACTTTGCTAAAGAAGCTTCTAGAGTAGATACTTCTGCCCCACCAATAAATTGTGCATTCTTGCTCAATTCGGCAACTTTGGAATTCCATTTTTCTAGAAATCCATTCTCAAAACGTTTGATATCAATAAAAGGAACTCCCATTCCCGACTCCTTACGATTCTGTTGATTTATAATTTTAGCTTTGACTACTCTCCTCAGGGAATAGCAGTTTAATAATTTCAAAATAATGACTTACGGGATAGAACTTAATTCCTTTTTTTATATAGCTAGGAACTTCTCTAAGTGCAGGTTCATTTTCTTTTGGTAAGATGATATTTTTTATACCAACTCTCCTTGCGGCTACAATTTTTTCTTTTAGCCCACCTATAGGAAGCACTTCTCCAGTAAGAGTTAACTCTCCTGTCATAGCAAAATTTTTGGCGGGAGGTTTCCCAAGAGTAAGGGATAGAATCGCAGTTGCCATTGTGATTCCTGCACTTGGACCGTCTTTAGGGGTTGCACCATCAGGAACATGCAAATGAATTCTATTTGTTGCTAACTTTTCATGGTTTGGATAGCTATGGCGAATATAGGATAAGGCGATTGACGCAGATTCATTCATTGTTTTACCTAGCTTTCCTGTAAGCGTTAGTTCCTTTCCTTCACCGATAAAGATTGCTTCAATGAGTAGGGTTGCACCACCTAATGGAGTCCAAGCAAGACCAAGTGCTGTTCCGACTTTGTCTGCTGACGTTAGGCGATCATCTGTAAAAATAGGGATCCCTAAATATTTTTCTAGGTCTTTGGATTCTAATTTTTTTTGAATTCTCTTCTTAGTAGCTTTTTCATGAACTAGTTTACGAACGAGTTTATCAGTTACTTTCTCAAGAGAGCGAAGACCAGATTCTCTAGAATAGGAATCAATCAAATAGGTAATTGTTTTTTGGTCCAAGGAAGGTGCACCATGAGAAAGACCATTTCGATTTAGTATTTTTTTCCAAAGATATTTTTTGAAGATTACAAGTTTTTCTTCTGTTAGATAGCCAGAGATTTGAATCACTTCCATTCTATCAGCAAGTACTCTAGGGATAGTTTCCATTGTGTTTGCTGTTGCTATGAAGAATACATGAGATAGATCAAAAGGAAGATCTAAATAATGATCCCTGAACGTTTTGTTTTGCTCAGGGTCTAGTACTTCGAGAAGAGCACTAGCTGGGTCACCAGAATAGCCAACCTCAAGTTTATCAATTTCATCTAAAAGAATCACTGGGTCTTTTTCTTTGAGAATTCTGAGTGCATTCAAAATTTTTCCAGGAAGTGCTCCAATATAGGTTCTTCTATGACCTTTGATCTCAGCCTCATCTCTCATTCCCCCAAGGGAAATTCTTTGAAATTTCTTTCCAAGAGATTCTGCTACAGATTTTGCAATTGAGGTTTTACCAACTCCTGGTGGACCAACTAAACAAAGTATTGTTGCTGAGTTGGTTTTAGAAGTCATTTTTCGAACAGCAAGAAATTCAAGAATTCTATCCTTTACTTCTTCTAGTCTATAATGATCTCTATCCAGAATTTTTCTGGATTTTTTTAAATCAATTTCCTTATTGCTTGGTTCTTCCCAGGGAAGTGCTTCAATCATATCAAGATAATTTCGACTAACGTTATATTCAGGGGAATTTGGATCTAGGAAATTAAATTTATTCAATTCACGTTTAACTTCCTCAAGTATTTCTGAAGATACGTTAGCTTTTTCAAGTCTAGCCTGAAGCTCAGGAAATTTTTTTACAGACTTTTCACTATCTAGTCCAAGCTCAGTTTGGATTGCCTTCAGTTGTTCTCTGAGATAGTGTTGTCTTTGTTGTTTGTCCATTTTGTTATTGATTTGTTCATTGATTCTTTTATGAACATCGATGAGTTGAAGTTCTTTTTTTAGATATATGATTACTTTTTCTAACCTTGAATTTACATTAAGTGTATCTAATACATCTTGATAATCTTCTCTTTCTAAGTTAAGGATAGAACAAATAAAATCAGCCATCTTGCCAGCATCTGTCATATTCACTAGAGTTAGTTTCATTTCTTCAGTGAATAGAGGATTGTTTTGTGCAAGTTCTTTAGTAAGAATGAGTAGTTCTCTCATAAGTGCTTTTAGGTTCACTTGAGAGCCTTTGTCCATATGATCCATTGGGTAAGAAATTTTTGCGACTAGAAAAGGTTCTTTAGATTTGAAAGAATCAATCTCAAATCTATGAATTGTATTAATGAGTATATTGGTTCCACCATCGGGTAGAATAATTTTTTTAAGAACTTTAGCAATCACACCAATTTTATGAGTATTATCAATTGGTTCTTTTTCTGATTTATCATCTTTAAGAAGTAAAAGTCCAAGGTAAGAATCTCTTCTATAGAGTTCATCTACTGCAAGGGAAAACTTTCCTGGTGGAACAACGATTGGAGTAATGATTCCCGGAAAAATTGGTCTAATCCTAATTGGTAGAATAAATACTTCACTTGGGAGAATTTCTTCCTGAATGATTGATTCTACTTTTATCTTAGTAGATTTTCTTTTTTTAGTAGTAGATTTTTTCATTAAAATTTCTTGCTGTAATTATTAAAAAACTAAATCCATATTTTCAAGCTAAGGAACTAAAACAATGAAAATACCTTTTAAAAAGTTATTTATACTGTCAATCGTACTCAATCTAGTTTTAACAATTTTTATTTTTCCAAAAAATAGAGCGAGAGTTCAGGTTTTGGCGATGAAGATATTTGGGGTAGGGACTAGAGAAACCGCACCAGATTATAAAGATACTGTTCTAGTAAGTGAATACTATCCTAATTCACAATTTGAGAGTAAAGACGAAAGAATCACTAAACTTCCTAAGTTCCCTGTTGTTGAGACACATGGCCATATTGGTGGCATGTTTAAGACAGAACCCACTAAAGTAAATTCAGATTTAACTGAGTTCAAAATTCAGAAATTTATCAACTTGAGTTTTACTTTTGGAGAAGAGTTTGTAAAACTAAAGAAAGAGTATAACGATCCAAGAATTATTCATTTCAGTACATTTAACTGGAAAAGACTTGGGGAAGAAGATGCGGGAAAAAAAATTTTGGCTGATCTAAAACAAGACATACAAAATGGAACAAAAGGGATTAAGCTCTGGAAGAATTTTGGATTGAATTTTAAAAAAAGGAATGGAGAGAGATTGAAGATGGATGATCCAATTTTAGATGAAGTTTTCAGTGAATGTGAAAAAAATGGACTCATCATTTCAATCCATACTGCTGACCCTCCTGCTTTTTTTACTCCAATTGACGAGAAGAATGAAAGATATGAAGAGTTACTTCGTCATCCTGAATGGTCGTTTCATGGAGAAGGTTTTCCTAGTTTCAAAGAAGTGCTAATGGAAAGAGAAAGACTTTTTCAAAAACATCCTAAGCTAAAATTTATTGCACTTCATTTCGGAGAACTTTCTCACGATTTAAAAGAGGCGGGAAGACTACTTAGAGAAAATCCAAATGTATATTTTGACATCGCTGCAAGGATTGATGAACTTGGGCGACATCCAAATGAGACTAGAGAATTTTTTATACAGTGGCAAGATAGAATTGTTTTTGGAGTGGATGGTGCTCCCGATAAAAATAAATTAGAAGTATATTCTAGATTCTTAGAAACAAAAGATGAATACTTTGATTATTATAGCAAAGGCAAACCTAGAAAAGGAATGTGGAAGATTTATGGCTTAGGACTTCCCGATTCAATTTTGGAAAAAATTTATTTCAAGAATGCTGAAAGTATTTATAATTTTAAATCTTGAATGTAAATTGAATAATCCTCTAGAAATTAAAGGATTATTCTGCTAATTTGTTTAATTTCCTAAGACTCTATTATGTCCATTTAGTGCCGCCACACGATATGCTTCCGCCATAGTGGGGTAGTTAAAGGTTGTATTGATAAAATAGAGTAGGCTATTTGCATCACCTTTTTGAGACATGATTGCTTGTCCAATATGAATGATCTCACTTGCCTCACTTCCAAAACAATGGATACCAAGAATCTCAAACGTTTCTCTGTGAAATAGAAGCTTCAACATTCCAACTGTTCTTCCTGTGATTTGAGCTCTGGCTAGACTTTTGAACATGGAATGTCCAACTTCATAAGGAACCTTTTCTTCAGTAAGTTCTTTTTCTGTTTTTCCAATAGAACTGATTTCGGGTAACGTATAGATACCAGTGGGAATGCTTGCAACAAGTCTTGACTCACAGTTTCCGGTTAGAAGATGAGTTGAAGCAAATCTTCCCTGATCATAAGCAGCACTAGCAAGACTTGGATATCCTACAATGTCGCCTACCGCATAGATTGTAGGAACTGAGGTTTGATAGAATTCATTTACTTCTATCTGAGATCTTGAATTCAATTTAATTCCAATTTGTTCAAGATTCATTCCGTCAGAATTACCTGTTCTTCCATTTGCAAAGAGTAAGATATCAGTTCTAAGTTGCTTTCCACTTGCAAGATGAAGAATGACTTCATCATCTTTTCCTTCAACCTTTGAATAGGTTTCATTATGACGAATCAATGTTCCTTGTTCTCTTAGATGATAACTAAGTGCATCTATGATTTCATCATCCAAGAAGGAAAGTAGTTTATCTCTAGTGTTTACTAGATTTACTTTTACTCCAAGATTTCTGAAAATGCTTGCGTATTCACAACCAATAACTCCTGCACCATAGATGGTAATGGAATGAGGTGTCCAGTTTAGGTTTAGGATGGTGTCACTATCGAAAATTCTACTATGATTGAAGTCAACGTCCTTCGGGCGATAGGGTCTGGAACCAGTTGCAATCACAAAATGCTCAGCGGAATATCGTCCACTGATACTATCATTTATATCTAGAACTTCAATTGTATTCTTGTCTATAAATCTTGCATGACCAGAGATAATGGGAATATCATTCCTATCATAAAAACCTTGCCTCATCTTAACTTGTTTAGAGATGACAGCCTCAGCAGATTTTATCAAATCGGGGTATTTGACTTGAGAAGCAAATTTTTCGAAAAGTGGATGGGATTTAAAGTCAACAATTTGTTGAACAACCTGTCTTAGGGATTTGCTTGGAATTGTGCCCCAATGAGTGCAACCACCACCAACTTTTTTCCATTTTTCTACAACTGCAACTTTCTTGTTGGATTTGCTAATTTTGATTGAAGCACCTTCACCACCAGGTCCTGTACCGATAACAATAGCATCAAATTTTTTTTGTTCCATTATGGTTTAGGATCCGTTGCTTTAAAGTTTAGGTTAGCATTTGTGGACAAACCATCTATAAAAGTCTTAGAAGTATCATCATAACCACCTGAGGTTCCATTATCGGTGCCTGTTCTTAGGAATGCTCCGTCAACGTTAGGCGAAACAGCAGTAGTGTCAGGTGAAGGATAATCAGAATATTGAGTATTGACTTGAGCTGCTGTTAGACCATCTGCAACAAACCCTGCTTCACGGAATATACCATAACCTTTGCCTGGAGTATTACAGATAGTTGTTATACCAGGAGTAGCAGTATTCGTTAATCCGAACTTAGCAGTTGTTTGGAATGGAGAATCAAATTTCTGCATGTAAGCAAGATTGTAATAAATATTTACATTTGTACCACCACAGAGTGCTGCAATAGCTGGTCCATTGGTTGGATCAGCATCAATGAATAGTTTTGTGTTTAAACGAACAACAGATCTAAAACAAAGTTGCTTCCCACCAATCACTTCATTCAATATTACTCTTCCATTATCGCTAGGCCAAAGAGAAGTCTTGGGACCATTTGCCCAAGTATAAGTTTGTGACAAGGTTCCAGAATTTCCCGATACATAACTTTCAACAATCACAGCATCAGCACCTTTAAACTGAGCACTATTGGGATCAAGTCTAGTTAGGTTGTAGTACAATAAAACACCACTTGTTCCAGTTCCATTCACATCAGAGAAATACATCTGTAAGGCTGGTTGAGAGGAAGTATCCCCAACTCTAAACATTTCAAATCTATGTTTATAAGTTTTGGTTCCTGTATATGCCGTTGCAGAAAGTGTAAATGTGCTATTCACTTTTAAACGATAGTTATAAGTAAGTCCATTCGAGGATGGTTGGTTTAGAAAAGTTTGTGAGGCATCATTTCCTAGTCGGGATACAAAGTCGAAAACTCCTGAAGTTTTTAAGCTTCCGAGAAGCGAGTCAATGATATTAGAATTTCCTCTAGCCCAGTTAGCTGAACCACGCACAAATCCCCAATCACTTGCAGCAGCAAAAGCTTTTTCTGTACCTGAAAAATTCAGTTTCAGTTGAAGTTTGGAAAGATCGTAAGAATTTCTTTGAACATTCACCACAATTGAAGTGAATAAGAAGATGCTTAATGTTATGCTAAGATAAATCAATTTTTTCATAACTTACTCTGCAATTCCTTTGGGTACGCAAACAACTACCTTGGATTGTCCTGAACAGTTTGCTGTGGAACTAGTTCTTGAGATAGCGCCTAAGATTAAAAGATTTCTAATTGTATTATCATCTTCTTTTTTGGGACAACCAACAGTTGAAAAAAGTAGGATTAAAATCATAAGGAAAGATTTTATACTCATCTGGATACTCCAATAAAACAATTTAACTTGCAAATAAGTCACTCTAAGTTTAACCTTTAAAGTTTCTTGTAAAGATAAATTTTTCAACCAAATTAGAACTTGAAAACTATTCAGTTGTTAGAACTTGGTACACTAGTATAATTTTTTTTAAATTCTATTCAAAATTTTGTGATGAATCTGCTCTTTTTCAGTTTTTCCAAAGTTAGCAAAATCTTACTTAAAAAAAAAATCTAATTTTTCATTTGCAATTGACTGAAATTGGTTTCACTTAGCATAGGTAAAGGTAAGGTCATAATTTATGAAAGAGCACAATCAAGGTGGGTTTCTCACTTTTTTAATCATTCTAACTTTAAACATTCTTTTCTTCGGCTACATCTCTTTTGTTCACCCAGGCGTGAAAGATGTAAATAAAGTCGGCGCCAGCCCTGCGGCGGAGAAAAAATAGAGTCCATGAAATTGGCACTCCCTTTACTTCTAGTCTTGCAAACATGGGCAGTATTTGCATACGATCCATCGCAAAGGGAAGTAAAGAACAGCATTCCGCCAGAAATTGAAGGATTGAAGGTAGAGAATCGGTTAGGGCAAAAGATCAATTTAGATCGCGAATTTCTAAATGAAGATGGGAACAAGGTCTCTCTAAGAAGTTTGTTCGAATCGGGAAAGCCAATTCTATTGAGTCTTGTCTATTATCGTTGTCCTACTCTTTGCAATTTTCATCTCACGGGACTCAATAATATTTTCAAAGGCTTTGACTGGAATCTAGGGGATAAGTTTGAGTATGTTGCCATTTCCATTGATCCCGAAGAGACCCCAGCTTTGGCAAAAGCCAAAAAAAAGGCATTCACAGACGACTACTCCAAGTCTGCAAAAGGTAGAAGTGCTGCAGGATGGCATTTTTTGACTGATAATTCTGGAACAGTGAAAGACCTAGCAACTGAGTTAGGCTTTCCGTATCGTTACAACGAAGGACTCAAACAATGGAATCATCCTTCTGTAGTTTATATTCTGACTCCAACAGGAACGATTTCAAGATATCTTCAGGGAATTCAATTTTCAGAAACTGATCTAAAACTTTCTATTATGGAAGCAAGTGGTGGAAAAATTGGTGGAGTTTTAGATAAGTTCATTATGTATTGTTATCAGTTCGATCCCAATCGAAATCGTTATGCGATTTATGCAATGAATATCATGCGGATTGGAGCAGTTTTTACGGTTTTTTTAATAGGTTCATTCTTATTACGATTTTGGATGAAAAATTCTCGCATTGCGGGAGAGGCGATTTAAGGGGGAAAAATGGGTTCTTGGGTGCAAGGAATTCTAGCAAATAGTAGCTTTATGCCTGTTCAGGGTACTAAAACTGCTGGTGATGTAGATGATTTATATACATTTCTAGTGATATCAAGTTTGATTTCATTCATTCTAGTAATGGGTGGAATTGTTTATTTTCTAGTTAAGTATAAACGAAAGACTAACGACGACAGAGTATCTCAGATCTCTCATAATAGTATGTTAGAATTTCTGTGGAGCTTTATCCCCTTCGTAATCTTTATGTTTGTTTTTTGGTGGGGAATGGTAATCTATAATGATATGCGTGATTTCCCAGAAGACACTGAAGAGATTCAAGTCATTGGAAGTCAATGGCAATGGTTAATCAAATATAAGAATGGAATTACCATAACCACGAAAGACCCTGACAAGGGAGCAAAGTTTCAAGAAACTTCTTTTCCAAATGGTACTGTTTATAAAAGACAATTAGAAACTCCTATCATGGTTGTTCCAATCAATAAACATGTTAAGATTGTAATGACTGCAAAAGATGTTCTTCACAGTTTTTTTATTCCTGCATTTCGTATTAAACAAGATGCGGTTCCAGGTAAGTATTCTTATGTTGCTTTTAAATCAAATAAACTTGGAGATTACCAAGTATTCTGCACTGAGTATTGTGGACTTGAGCATTCTAACATGCCTGCACTCATCAGAGTAGTTTCTCTAGCAGATTATGAAAAATGGCTTGCTGACAACAAACCAAAAGCTGGTTCGGGTGGACTTGCTGAAAAAGGCTCTGAACTCTATAAAAATGCTGGTTGTATCGCTTGTCATTCCATCGATGGTAAAGCCATTGTAGGTCCATCTTGGAAAGGTTTATACGGTGCCAAAAGAGAGTTCGAAGCAGGTGCTGCAATAACTGCTGATGAAAACTATATCAAAGAATCCATTCTTAATTCACAAGCAAAGATCGTTAAGGGTTATGCTGGTCGTAATATGCCAAATTACGCTGGTCAACTTGAAGATGAAGATATTAATGCATTGATCGACTATATCAAAACACTAAAAGGAGATGGTAAGTAATGGGACAAACTGCTCATGCTAGTGCTACTAGCACAGACAATTATATCAATCATGAGAAAGGCATTTGGTCTTGGTTAACTACAGTTGACCATAAGAGAATTGGTATTCTCTACATGATTACAATTCTCAGCTTCTTCTTATTAGGTGGAATTTTTGCACTCCTTCTTCGTTTAGAGTTATTCACCCCTGGACCAACTCTATTCGATGCAGCTACTTACAATAAGTATATGACCTTCCATGGAGCAATCATGGTATTCATGGTAATCGTACCGGGAATTCCTTCTATCTTTGGAAACTTTTTAATTCCTATCATGCTTGGTGCTAAGGACGTTGCATTTCCAAGACTAAATTTATTTAGCTGGTATGTATTCATGACAGGTGCCGCACTAGCAGCAACAACACTATTTGTTGGTGGTGTGGATACTGGTTGGACTTTCTATACTCCTTATAGCATCACAACAGGAACTAACGTTGTGCTTATGGTTTTAGGTGCATTCACAATGGGTATGGCTTCCGTTCTTACTGGTCTGAATTTTGTGGTTACTGTTCATAAACTTAGAGCTCCTGGTCAGACAATGGCTAGACTTCCGCTTTTTGTTTGGGCAACTTATGCTACTGCTATCATCCAAATCCTAGCAACACCAGTTCTTGCAATCACACTTCTTTTGATTGCTGCTGAGAGAATCCTAGGGGTAGGGATTTTTGATCCTAAACTAGGTGGAGACCCAGTATTGTTTCAACACTTCTTCTGGTTCTATTCACACCCTGCTGTGTATATCATGGTTCTTCCTGCAATGGGGATCATTTCTGAGCTTATTGCAACTTTCTCTAGAAAGAAAATTTTTGGTTATACTGCAATTGCATATTCATCCCTTGCAATCGCTGCGATTAGTTTTATAGTTTGGGGTCACCACATGTTTGTGAGTGGACAGTCAGAGTTTGCTGGGATTGCATTCTCAGTAATTACAATGCTTGTTGGGGTTCCAACTGCAATTAAACTCTTTAACTGGACTGCAACTATGTTTGGTGGTTCCATACGTCTGGACGCTCCAATGCTTTATGCACTAGGTTTTATGTTTCTATTCACAATTGGTGGAGTAACAGGAATTTTCCTAGCGACACTTGGAATGGATGTTCACTTCCATGACACCTATTTTGTTGTTGCACACTTTCACTATGTGATGGTGGGTGGAACGCTTATGGCTTTCACTGGTGGAATCCTATACTGGTTTCCTAAAATGTTTGGAAAGATGCCTAGCGATTTATTAGGAAGAATATCTTGGGTTTTTGTATTTACTGGATTCAATGTAACTTTCTTTCCACAATTCATTTTAGGTGCTATGGGGATGCCTAGAAGATATTATGATTATCTTCCTGAATACACTGAGCTAAACCAAATCTCTACAATTGGTTCTTGGTTAATTGGAACAGGTTTTGTCGTTGCCCTAATCTGCATCATTCATGGTCTAATTGCGGGAGAAAAAGCTTCTGCGAATCCTTGGGGAAGTAAAACTCTAGAGTGGCAAACACCTTCTCCTCCACCACATGATAATTTCCCAATCACTCCAACAGTAACAGAAGGTCCTTATGAGTACCGTTAGTACCGAAGAACATAAATTTCATCATGCTCATCACTTTGATAGTGCTGAGCATCAATACGATTCCTCTAAACAAGGAATTTGGCTATTCATGGCAACAGAGATTCTCATGTTTGGGGGTCTTTTTGTTGGCTATTTGATTTATAAATCGCTCTATCCAGAAGTGTTCAAAGTAGGTAGTTCTTATCTAGATGTAAGACTCGGTGCAACAAACACTGTGATACTAATCTTAAGTTCTTTCACAATGGCACTTGGTATTTATTATAACCAAATTAATAAGCCAAAACTTGCTGCTATTGCACTTCTCGTTACAATTCTTTGTGCATTGGGATTTATGGTAATCAAATACTTTGAATATACTCATAAGTTTCATATTGGACTTGTTCCTGGAAAGTATTTTACTAACACTGAGTTTCCGCTAAAAGTAGCTGAATTTGCGACCAATGAACTAAGAGATGTTCTTCCTCCCGATGAACTGAAAGCTAGAATCAAAGAACTTCAAAAATTTGCTCCTATGTACCTTGGTTTTTATTTTGTGATGACTGGTCTTCATGGAACACATGTTCTTATTGGAGTAGGTCTTATCTTTTGGATTATGATTAAAACTCTCAGAGGTGCTTTCAGTAGTGAATACTATACTCCTGTGGAAGGTGTTGGAATTTTTTGGCACATCGTGGATTTAATCTGGATTTATCTATTCCCACTTCTTTATCTGGTAGGTTAAAATGTCTGAAGTTCTAAATTACTCACTCTACATCATTTCATTGATTGTAATCTTGATCCCTTTTGCAGGATTTGGTGCTGCTCCTCCAGTAATTATAAAGGCTGCACTAGGGCTTTTTGGTGTGAATGCATATGCACAAATTGTTGAGCTTAAAATCATAAAGCTGTTCTTGAAAGATAACAAGGACAACAAAGCACTAGCTCCAGTTCTTCCTCTATTGGAAAAAACCCAAGAAGGGATTGACATGCTTGAGGATCCTGAGTTCAGAAAGCAAAAAAGAAAAGAAGCACTTGAAAAAGAACATGAAAATCATGGTCACCATATCATTCCTATTCCTGTTTATTTAGGAGTTCTTGGGATTCTACTTTTGGGAACCTTGATTACAGTTTGGGTTGCTCAATTTGATTTTGGTTCCATGAACACAGTGATTGCAATGCTTGTTGCTACTATCAAAGCAAGTTTTGTTCTACTTTACTTCATGCACCTACGTTATGATAATAACATGAATAGAGCGATTTTTGGTTCAGCATTTTTCTTTTTGATGATTCTAATCGCTTTCAGCGTTATTGATATTTACACAAGAATTAAACCTACTAAAGGGTTTTGATGTTCAAATGTAGATACAATTGTGGTATCACTAGACAATCTCTTGAATCAGAAGAGATTGTTAAGTATTCTTCAATGGCTTGGTTTGGAATACTTTTTGGAATCTCCTACAAGCCACTCTCAGTTGATTTTAAATGCAAAAAATGTGGTTCGATCTTCGACTCCATGACTCCTGAAGAACTCAAAACCTTTCGTTAGTTACTTACGGGAAGGATAAAGTCAGAATATAATAACTCTAATTCGTTTTCCGATTCTCGATATACTTTTACTGTTTTCCCACTTGCAGATTCATTTGCTTTTGTAGAATTCTTTTGGACTTGAACTCTCAAAGAAAAACTTTTCTTAGGTTCAGAGTTTGAGTAAACCTTCAGAATCAGTTTTGAATTACTCAATTCACCAGTAATCCAGAAAGTTTCAGTGCTTAGATTTTTCATTTTTAGATCTCTTCTTCCGTAAAGAATTG
The DNA here is from genome assembly GCA_033762425.1 of Leptospiraceae bacterium. Lineage (GTDB taxonomy): Bacteria > Spirochaetota > Leptospiria > Leptospirales > Leptospiraceae > JANRLP01. The sequence goes on along the minus strand of JANRLP010000038.1, from coordinate 5,141 downwards.
TAGCGTCTAATCCAGATTCAATATAACTCACTGGTCGAGAATGTTTGTGTCTTTCTTCAATAGAAAATCCCGCTAATAACAAAGAATTAAAGATTGAAGATGCAAGAATACAAATTCCACCACCCGCCTCAAGAGCAACTTCATCTCCATCATAAACCCTTGCTGGTAGATAACCATTTACCAAAGAAGCATCCCCAACAATTTTATTGAATGAAAAAGAGCTTTTGGGAGCAAGTCTTTGACCAATAATTTTCTCCAGACCTTTTTTTAGGTTAAATTTAACATTACTATCATGACGCGATATATCTATTATGTTTGAAGATACTAAAAAACCTTCTTCAGAAAAAATGAATGTTGAGAATGTAAATAAGATAAAAAAGAATTTTACCATTCGTCATCTAAATCTTGTACTATTACATCAACAAAAATGATTCTATTTTCAAATATTGTCCTAGAAAAAGTTCTTAACAAAGTTGAGTCTTTGATATCAGTATAAGGTTCACTGATAACCCATTCTGTGAGCCTTTTCGTGGATGCATATAAATGATTGATAAAATAGGGTCTCCAACTCCAATTCTTATGTTGAGTTTCCCAATCTAATTTAATCATGTTTTGTTCTTTAATATAGTTTGGAGTTAGTTGATTACCAAATTTATCTGTGATAAAAAATCTATAGATAGTACTATCAATTTCAAAAATCTTCTCAGGTGCACTTAATACTCCACCTTGAATCTTTTGTTCGTTCCAGTCAACTTCAGAGAAAAGCGTTTCAAACTTTTCTTCCCAAAGCAATTGAACTTGAATTTGTTGAACTTTCAATTGATAGAAACTATTCAGTAGTTCATTGATTACTGGTTCAAAAGATTTTTTTTCAGCAAGACTTTCTTGTGCTTTTGAAAATAAGAATCCTTGTAAATATCTTGCTCCAAAACTCATTGCCTTGTTCATCTCTCTTAAACTTTCAATTCCTTCAAATAGCAGGGATATACCTAAACTTTGCGAAAGTCTAGAGAGGGTGTATAAAATTTCTTTATAACTTCTTTGTACTAAAGAAAGTCTAAGCATCTGCATATCGACCTTGATAATGTCGGGGTGAAAAGTTCCTATTCTATCTAGATTTGAAGACTTAGAACCAACGTCATCAACAGCGATTAAAAATCCTTCATGCTTATATAAATCTACCAATGGACGGATAGATTCCAAGCTTGTCTCTAAATGTTCTTCAGTGATCTCAATCACAATTCTTTTTGGGCTAATATTAAATTCTCTAGCAAGTGATATTGAGTGAGGAATCTTGTTAGTTTCTTTTAACAAAAAATTTAGCATATTTGAAGGGGAGATGTTGATGAATAATTTTGAATTTTCATTTTTATCATCTTTGAATTTTTCAAAAGCAGCTCTACGCAATTTCTCATCAATGTGGGAACGAAGTTTTAGCAAATCCTCAATCCCATTCATATTCTTTTGATTTTGTAGAGTAAAAAAATCGCCAATACTGACTATCTCGCCAGTTGTTCTTTTCAATCTAGCAAGAGATTCATAACCAAATACTGCTTTATTTTCTATAGAAATGATAGGTTGGAAATAAGGAAATATTTCTCCTTCGAGTATCTCTTTTAACCAATCTACCTCTTTTGTACTACTCATCTCTATCTCTTTTATGCTCATATTTAATCTCTAGAATACCAAAACAAAATCCTACTACAATTTAGTACAACAACTAAAAAGCGGAAAATTACTCATTCTATGTATAAGTTCTATGACTCTGGTCTTCTTTTTGCAAGAAAGATACCAGAAGCTAACTTTGGGTGTTATAATCAGCATCTAAAGGAAAAAAAGTAGTTACACAAAACTGTAACTTTAAAGTGTTGTATTTTTTTTGGGCAAGGAGTTTATATTATGAGCATAGTTTTTAGCTATCCCGAAAAGATCCCAAATTTTGATGAAATGTTTGCTCATAGTGGAGTTCCTAGAGAACACTATAGAGAAGTTTATGAAAAACTCAAAACTTTAGGTATTAACCAATTTAAAGAGAAGGAAGAATTTTCCAAATTAACCTCTGTGAATCAAGGAATTACATTCACTGTATATAGTGATGGAAAAGGAATTGAGAGAATTTTTCCTTTTGACTTAATCCCAAGAATCATAATGAGAGAAGAATGGTTTCATATTGAGTCTGGAGTTTCCCAAAGAATTAGAGCCCTAAATCTTTTTTTGAATGATGTCTATCATAGTCAACAAATAATCAAAGATGGTATCATCCCGCGAGAGTTAATTGAATCATGTCCAGATTTCACTAAAGAAATGATTGGTGTAAATGTACCTCACGGAATTTATACTCATATTTCGGGAATCGATATCATTAGAGATAAAGACGGTGAGTATTATGTTTTAGAAGATAATCTAAGAACACCATCTGGAGTTTCTTATGTCTTAGAAAACAGGCTCATTATGAAAAGAGTTTTTCCTGAGATCTTTCGTGAAAGCTCAGTTAGAAGAGTGGATTCTTATCCTGAAATTCTTTATGAGATGCTTAGACAGATTGCGCCTAACGGTAAAGAAAATCCAACCGTAGTTCTACTGACTCCTGGAATCTATAACTCAGCATATTATGAACATGTATTCTTGGCTTCTCAGATGGGAATTCAATTAGTTCAGAGTTATGATATTGTAGTGAATGAAGACAAAGTTTATATGAAAACTATTGATGGTCTCAAGCAGATTGATGTTATCTATAAACGTGTTGATGATTCTTTCTTAGATCCCAAAGTATTTAGAAAAGATTCCTTGTTGGGAGTTCCGGGTTTGTTTCAATGTTATAAAAAAGGAACAGTTTCCCTTGTGAATGCAATAGGAAATGGAATTGCCGATGATAAAGCAGTTTATTCCTATGTTCCTGATATGATTAAGTACTATCTAAATGAAGTCCCAATTCTCAAAAACATTAAGACCTATAGATTGGGGATTGAAGAAGAAAGAGAAGAGGCTTTAAGCAAATTGCATGAATTAGTGGTAAAAGCTACTAATCAATCGGGAGGTTATGGAATGTTAATCGGAAGAGATGCAACTCTTGAACAAATTGAGGAGTATAGAAAGAAAATCCTTGAGAACCCTAGAAATTTTATTGCTCAACCAACCATTAATCTATCTACTTCTCCTTGCTTTTTGAATGACTCTATTGAACCTAGGCACATAGACTTTAGACCATTTGCTATTTATTCTCCTGAGGGAATCAAACTAATTCCTGGCGGACTTACAAGAGTTGCTTTGAAGAAAGGCTCACTTGTAGTAAACTCTTCTCAGGGTGGCGGTAGCAAAGATACTTGGGTGGTAGATTAGTTATGATGCTTAGTAGAATTGCTGAATCATTATATTGGTTAGGAAGACTCATCGAAAGGGCACAAGGTATTTCCATCAGTCTTCAAGTGCAACATTCTGCATCATTGGAATCTAGTGATTACTATGATCAGAAAAGTTGGGAACCAATTTTAAATGCAGTTGGGCAATTGAACACTTTTTTTGCAAAACATAAATATGCAACTCAAGACGAAGTGATTGATTATCTAGTTTTTGATGCAGAAAATCAAAACTCAATTCTCTCTTGTATTAATAAAGCAAGAGAAAATGCAAGAGGGGTTCGTGATATGATTTCCAAAGAGACTTGGGAAATCATTAATATAACTTTTCATGAGTTTAATAATTTTAATATGGACGTTGTTCGAAAAGAAGGACCTGATAGTTTCTTTCATTTCATTAGAAATAAAGGCTATCTTATTGATGGTGCAACTGAGATTACAATGTTTCGTGGAACTGGGTACCATTTCATGAATGTTGGGAAGTATATGGAGAGAGCTGACCAAATCGCAAGGATTCTAGATGTTAAGTATCATATTCCACTTAGAAGAGTAGAAGATGTTGGAAACCCAGTGGATATTTATCAATGGAGAACTTTATTAGATTCCACAGGCGCTTATGAAGCATACACAAAATACTACACATCAAAAATTGTTCCAATTCAGGTTGCTGAACTTTTGATTTTCAATCGGCAGATTCCAAGATCGTTGCTTTTTTGTATGGAACATGCACTAGAATCACTTCGTGAGATTACTCCTGTAAAAGAACGTTTCTTTGCAAATAGTTCAGAACAAAAAATTGGAAAATTGTACTATAATCTTGCTTATACTGATATTGAAGAAGTTTTCTTTTTTGGATTACATGAGTATCTAACGAATTTCATCAATGATCTAATTACCATTGGTTTAGAAATGAACCATACATATTTTGGTTATAGCTAAGAATACTGTGAGTTGAGCTGAAATTTATTTATATTCTCATCTAGAAGTTTATTCTCATCGCTGAGTTTTTCAGCGATTTCCCTAGTTTTTGAACTAACATCAACAATTAGTATCATACTTTCTTGAATGCTTGCAAGTGAGTTATTCAATTCTTGAATATTTTTGGATTGGCTAAGGGATGCTTGACTGATTTCAGCATTAAGACTTGAGCTTTGTTGATAACTGCCTACTGTTTTGTTTTGAATTTCAAGTTGTTCATGGGAAGCTTTGCTTAGTTGTTCCATTTTTTGAATGATTTCTGAAATATCACTTAAAATCTTTTGAAAGAATACTTTGCTTTCTTGCATTTCCTTTCTGCTACCAGAGACAATTTTATGAGCTGAGTTAACAAGTGTTTGGATTTCTTTAGAATTAGAAATCGTAACTTCCCCTAATTTAGCAATTTCTGTGGCTACTACTGAAAAACCTCTACCATGTTCTCCTGCTCTAGCGGCTTCAATACTAGCGTTCAGCGATAGTAATGCAACTTGATCTGCGATTTCTTTTATCATTTCTGTAGATTTAGAAATTTTTTCTGTGATACTTGCTAACTCTAGTATGATCTCCATAGTCTTTTCTAAACTATTCAGATTTTCTTTGGTTGCAGATTCTGTGCGAATTGCATTTTCTTTTGAGATAAAAATTTCTCTGTGCATCTCATCTAGCTTTCTAGTGAGTTCAGAAAAAAGTGCATTTGTTTTTTCTATTTGTGAAAGATTCTTTTCTGATTTATTTAAGATTTCTCCCGAAGAAGAATTCAAACTTTCTGTTGAGGAGTATAGATCACTAATTGTCTTGGACTGTGAT
>JANRLP010000037.1:0-17470 GCA_033762425.1 Leptospiraceae bacterium | reverse complement strand
CTAGTGTAAAGCTCCCCAACTAAAGCAACCAAAGAAAAGTCAGCAATAGAAGAGAAAAATTACACGAACAGAGCAAAAACACATAAATCCATGCTAAGTAAACAACTAAGCCCCTGCGTCCCAGACCGAAGCTGAGAGCGGGAAAAGACGCCCAAAAAATTATTAAATAAACTAAGTTAGATGTAAAAAAAAGAAACTACAAATGTGTTCAATCAGTCCTTTAAGATAGAATCATTATATCGAACTTATGTTAATTACTTTATTCCAAGATTCCAATTCAGGAATCAGAAATATTCTCTTTAACTCCAGAAAACTTATTCTTAAAGATAAAATAAACTGGAATTCCAAGTAGAGTCAAAAAGATTCCCATGGTTGCTTTTTCTGGATAAGTATAAGCTAAATAAATTATCAATAAAATATTTCCTAAAATAAAAAAGATAGGAGTGAATGGAAATAAGGGAATTTTGTAGGAAGAAGTATAACCTTTGATTTTCAGAATAAAAGGAGTAAATGCAGTAATTGTTGAAAGAATAAACACTGAACAAGTAATCATATACAGTAGGCTTGCAAAATCATTAACGAAAAGTAAGATGATAGAATAAATTCCTTGTGCTAAAAGTGATTTATAGGGAGTCCCAAACTTAGGGTGAATTTCTCCTAGGCTAGGAAAGAAAAGTTTTTCATTTGCCATTCCATAATATACTCTGGATGCACTAAAAATGATTGCAGATATCGAACCCATGAACATAAGCAGGATGAATCCTAGGATCAATGGACGAACCCAACTGCCAAAAAGACTAGTAGCAGAAATTACACCAATCTCGTTTTTTCCAACCAAGTTTTCCACATTAGTTGATGATAAATAGAGAAGATTGATAGAAAGATAAAGTATGATAACCAATAAACAAGCAATTAGAGTTGATTTAGGAATATTCTTCTCAGGGTCTTGGACTTCTCCTGCAATATAGGTAGCAGAATTCCAACCTAAATAAGCAAAACTTACAGGAACAATCCCAAGCAAAATACCTTTGATAGTATCGCCAAACGATGGTATTGTCATGTTATCAGAAAAATTCGACCAGTCTTTTGTGCCTAATAGAAATCCAGTGATTACAAAAAGAATGAGTCCAAGCAATTTAATCAAAGTCAGTAAGTTTTGAATAAAAATACCTCGTTTAATTCCTCGAATATGTAGATATGTAAAAATGGAAATTAAAATTGCTCCTACGACTTGTAGAAACCCAAATTCTAAAGTAATAGAAAATTGAAACTTGCCAAAGTCTATTAGATTTAGCTTAAATTGACTTTTAGGAAAATTTTTCCATTCGGGAAACAAGATCAGTAGATGAGTTCCGAAGGAAATAGCAAGGAAAGAAATGTTTGCAGTTAGGTTTGCAACAAATGCTACCCAACCAGATAGAAAACCAACTAGTGGAGAATAGGACTCTTTTAGATAAATATAATCTCCACCCGCTCTTGGAAAAATTACTGCGGGAAAAGAATAAGTCAAGGCACCAGCTAGTGCAAAGATTCCGCCAATGAACCAAATTAATAAGACAAAGAATGGATTTTTTATTTCCAGTAATACAAAACCAGTAGTAACAAAAATACCAGATCCAACTATCGAACTCACAAGAATTGAGACAGAATCGTTTAGGGAAAGTGTTCGCTTTAATTTCATTGTTATTTGATATGGTTTAAATAGAATAAACATGCAAGCAATTAAATTCTTTTTTTATATAACGAGCTTTTTTTTCTTAAGCCTAGGATGTAAAAAAGCAGATAGCCAAGTTGACTCAAAACCAACAAAGATTAATCAGACAAAGAAAGTTGATGTTAAAGCATCTGAAACCCTATTTGAATTAGGAAAGTTTTTGAATGGAACTTTACAAAATTCTAATAGAAGCAATTTAGATAGTTTTCTAAAGGCTAACTCCTATAAGCTATTCCAAGTCAAGATCAAGAATCGTTGGACTAATTATTTGAATTCAATATACTTACCACTCGTTGAATGGAGAAAGAATCAACTCAAAGAAGAAAAACCAAAAACAGTTGTCTATCCATTTTCAGGTCCTGATTTTCCAAATGCATTTGCGCTATATCCCGACGCAGATTTTTATATTATGCTTGGACTAGAGGCTGGAGGTTTTGAACCAAATTTAGAAAAGATGGAGCATAACAAAATTGCTAAAGGTCTGAATGAATTTCTAGATAGTATTGAAAGCATTTCCAGACTAAATTATTTTATGACAAATAAGATGAAGAAAAATATCAGTGCTTCCATCTTCAAAGGAACTTTGCCAGTGATTGTTGGATACTTAGAATTTTTGGGATTTGTTCCGTTAGAAGCTAGACCAATAATAATAGGTTCAAATGGGGACATACTATATTTAAGTTCAGATGATATTCTTAAAAACCCAAGATATACAAAAGGATTTTTCTCTTTGGAAATTATTTTTAAAGAGAAGTCAACTGACAAGATTAAGACTCTTTACTTTCTTTCGACTAACGTTGCAAACTCTGAGCTAGAGAAGAATTCAGGAGTAACAATTTTTCTAGAAAGGTTTGGTAGTTTTGCTTGTACGTTCAAAGCAGCTTCTTATTTACTGCACTATGCGCATTTTTCTAAGTTCAAAGAGTTTATATTATCTAACTCAGAAACAATAGTAATGGATGATACTGGTCCACCCATCAAAGATTTACAGAAAAATTTTACGATTCAAGTTTTTGGAAAATACACAAGACCGATACGACTTTGGAAAACAAAGTATCAAACAACTTTATCAGAACTACATAATGAACAAAATTCTAAACCAATTTCATTTAAGTATGGTTATGGAACACTAAATCATACACATCATATTTTAATTGCGAAAAGGAAAAAGAAAAATGCCACTCAGTGAATTAAAGACTAGATTAAAAAATACAGTTAGAAGTTTTGAAAGAAAATATGAAACTCATGTATTCTTTTATCCCGAGGATAAGATCCCATCTTCAATCATTCAAGTTACAATGACTGACCACTATCATTTTATGATATTATATATCCAAATTGAGATGGCTACCACAAAAATTATAGACATTGATGCAGAAGAGACTAGGGTTCCTTATGAGTCCTGTCCAAATGCTATCAATAGTTATACAAAACTAATTGGAATGCAACTTTCAAAATTAGTCAGAGCAAAAGAGAGTATTATTGAAAAAAGGCTTAGTTGTTTGCATCTGAATGAACTTTTAGAAGAGGGATTTAGATCCTATACTGCTGCTTATGGTTTTTACCTAAAAGATCAGTACTATCCATTGGAGTATCACGAGGATAAAATGTTTTATGGTGATCTGAGTCGAGAAAAAAGAAGGCATATAACACAACATTGGTGGATGAAGGATCGAAGAGTGAAGAATTCTTGCTATTCCTTTTCAGAAGAAAGAAAACAAACAGAGCTTGCAGAAATTGTAGAAACAATCCCTAGTTTTACGGATATGGTGCTTAAAGAACTAAAAAAAAGTTCAAACCCATAGCAGAGAAAATTGGTTGTTCACTTACTCACCCAAAAGAAATTTTTAGCAATGCACTTAGTGAGTTTATTAAGCTGTGATGGCTATTTTCCGTATTGATTTTTAATTGATTGATAACTTCAAATTCATTCTTACACCAGTCTTTAATATTTACAAGGGTATATTGAAGTGGAGTTCCGTCTTCTCTATGAAAAGTATTAATTTCTCTTAGTGTTTTTGAAGCTGTAAATACATCTGGTGTGATTATATTGTCTCATAATCTTGCGAATTCAGAATCATTAAGATTAACTTTGTTTAGTCTTTGGAAATGTTCGCGGAAATTCTTTTCAGGAGAAATTTTATCTAGTATATCATCACGATAGGTGTATTTTAAATCTTTAAGTTTATTTATAAAAGACTCTTCGATTTTTTTTAGTTTTCATAGACAATAACCTTTCTATTATTTTTACTTATCATATTCATCTAAATTTTAGAAATTGGACGATTTCACCCCAACTTCACCCCCAAATCAACTCAGTATCTTGTTCGAAATGGCTTCGACTAAAATAAATCCTAAATTCTGGACTACCTACTATTTTTCGGACACGATTTTAAGCTCTTTACATAGAAACAAAAAATACCCATTAGAGTTTAAGAAGGATTATGAAGAAGCTCTTAAGGCTAAAGACAAATATCAAAGACTTAAAAGAAAAGAATGCAATTCTAAAAAATTGGAACTATTAATTATATCCTAATCAATTTCATTAAAATATTTTAAGTATCTTTTAATCCAAAAACTCAACTTTAACAGAGCTCTCTTAAATTTTGTTTACAAAAAATAAATATATTTTGAATGAAACATAATCTATTTTTGGTTGAAGCTTTTAATTAGTGGGATATATTGGGAAACAATTATGGAACAAGTTGGATGCAAATTACTAGAAAGATAAATCTCTCCATTTTAGTGCTATTGGTTTTAGGAATATTCTTTTCAGCAAAATTTTTCATACCATTCAAAAAATCAAATAAAGATTGTGGCTTAAGGTCAGACGAAATCGGTAAATTTGTAACAGTACCGGCGGGATCTTTTTTGATGGGATCAAAACCTAAGTATCTGGAAGAGATGCCTCAACGAACCGTCTTTGTAGAAAGTTTTATGATACAGATACATGAAATCACTAACGATGAATTTGCACGTTTTATCGCTGCTACTGGTTACCGGACTACCGCAGAACGAAAAGGAGGATCAGCATTGTTCATACCTGAAAATGTTAACAAAGACACTGAACAAAATTCATGGTGGCAGTTCAAGCCCATGATCACCTGGTGGCAACCGGAAGGCTCAGGCTCAGATATTGCTGGCAAGGGAAATCATCCTGTCGTCCACGTTTCCTGGGAAGATGCACAGGCATACGCTAGATGGGCTAAGGCTAGGTTAATGACAGAAGAAGAATGGGAGTATGCAGCCACACTCGGAATGACTGAAACCGGCAATCCCGACTCGGGAGCTACAGGTACTAACTGTGAATTACTAGCGAATTTCTGGCAAGGCTCGTTTCCGGAGCAAAATTTGGCTACAGATGGATTTACCGGACTCTCACCTGCTGGTTGTTTTCCGCCATCAAAAATCGGAACATACGATATGATTGGTAATGTCTGGGAATGGACAAGCACAGAATTTGGTAAGAACCGCTATACCATTAAAGGCGGATCGTATCTATGTTCCCATGACTTCTGCCATCGTTATCGCCCTACAGCACGTCAGGGAATTGAGTTTGATGTTAGCACTAGTCACATCGGCTTCCGTCTAGCTAAGGATATAGATAAAAATCAACAATGAAATTAAACGGGAGGTTTCCAATGAAATTCTTAATACTACTCACCGCGTTAATACTATATACGCCTCTTTTTGCACAAAACAGACCAAATGTCGTCGTAGTTCTTCTCGATGATATCGGATTTATGGACTTTGGCAGTTATGGTAGCAATACTTCCACCCCCACAATTAACAAAATGAGTAAAAGTGGGGCTATGTTCAGCCGTTACTACACATCTCCTTCTTGCGGTCCTAGTCGGGCTATGTTGCTTACAGGTCAGGATAATCATACGGTTGGGATGGGCGCGCTTGTTGAAACCATCACTCCCGAGATGAGTGAACTTCCGGGCTATTCTATGGTCTGGAAAGACCAGCAACAAACAATGGCATCCCTTCTAAAGGCAGCAGGATACCAGACATTTGTAACTGGTAAATGGGGAATTGGGGGTGTAGGCCAGAATCTGCCGGATCGCTTTGGTTTTGACCGCTCCTATGTAATGGATGCCACTGGCGGCAATAACTACAACGACGGTTCTTATCTCGTCAGCAAAGCACATGTTAAGTGGTTTGAAGATGGAAAACCAACCAAACTTCCAGATGATTACTATTCATCGCGAAGCCTTGTGGATAAAATGATCAAATACATAGACGAGTCTGATCAGCAGAAGCCATTTTTCGCGTTTTTGTCAATGCAGGCTGTGCATATACCCGTACAGGTAGAGAAAAAGTGGATCGATAAATACAACGGGGTTTTTGACCGCGGCTGGGATGTCATGAGGGAAGAACGCCTTAAAAAAGCCATCGAGCTTGGCTTGGTTCCTGAAGGCACTAAACTCTCCCCTAGACCTGCCCATCACCGTGTGTGGGCAAATCTCTCAGCAGAGGAGCAGAAATACTGGGCAAGGGTCATGCAAGTAAACGCTGGAATGATGGAAGCTGCTGACTTTCACACTGGACGGCTTCTCGATCACCTAGAAAAAATCGGAAAACTAAAAAACACAATCGTAATCGTTACATCTGACAATGGTGCTGAATCCGCAGTCATCGCTGGCATACCAGGACCCGCTGGTGCAGTTACGGAGTTGTGGATGAAATATGAGGGATATAACGTTGATTATGAGCATCTGGGTGAGGCAATCAGTATGAATGCTATCGGTCCCGAATGGGCTTCTGTATCATCTGCACCTTTCAGCTTCTACAAATTCAATGGCTCCGAGGGTGGTCTTAGGGTTCCTCTAGTAGTTTCTGGTCCGGGAATCAATTCGAAAGGAATCCTAGATGGCCGTGCCCATGTTACCGACCTAGCACCAACGATTCTTGATGCAGTTCAAGTAGCTTATAAGAAGGATCAGTTCACAGGCCGAAGCCTAATGCCCATCCTTGAGGGTAAGACTAAGAATGTCTATAGCAATGAAGATGTTGTAGGATTTGAGGTTCAAGGCACTGGTGCCATTTACCGTGGCGACTGGAAGATTACTAGGATCCCACCTCCTCTTGGTGACGGCAACTGGCACCTCTACAATGTTGCTCTAGATCCTGGTGAGACAAATGATCTCGCCTCTAAAAACCCTGTTTTGTTCCAGGAACTCATCAATGAGTACCAGCGTTATGCCACAAGTGTGGGAATTTTTGAAACACCTGTCAACGAATCTGCAAAGAAGAATCTGATCAAAAATCAATTATTTGCTGCGGCTAAACGATTCTGGCCGGTAATCACAGTTCTAATAGGTGTTATTGGAATACTAATATTTTTATCAATACAGTATATCAGGAGAATGAAAAAATGAATAAAAAACTAAAAATTGGAATTGGAATTTTGGGTGTTATCCTAATCGTTACGCTGCTTGCGCCAAACATTCTGCATGCGTTAGGATTTCATCGCCATTATGAGATACCTCCTTTTGATTTAAAAGGGAAAAGGGCTCTAGTGATTACCACTAGTCACGACAAGCTATATGATCCGGCGAACCCGGAGGCTCCGGCAAAGCCCACAGGAGTAGCTGGCTCTGAGATGACAATTCCGTATTACGCATTTCTGGATGCCGGGCTGGAAGTGGATCTTGCATCGATAAAGGGAGGTAAGATTCCTATCGATCCTCTCACTATCCGATGGCCAATCGGTGCACCTGAGGACAGCCGCTTTCAGAAAGATGCTGTTGCCATGAGCAAATTGAACAACTCAATCCCTATCACAAAAGTTGACCTTGATAAATATGATGTCATATTTTTATCTGGAGGCTGGGGAGCTGCCTATGACTATGAACAATCACCTGAGCTTGCGGATTTAGTGACTAAAGCCAATGAAAAAGATATCGTCATCGGATCGGTATGTCACGGTGCACTGGGTCTGGTGAATGCTAAAGACAAAGACGGAAGCCCTCTTATCAAAAACCGGGCGGTCACTGGGGTTACTGATAAGCAGCTGAAAGACTTTGGTATTTACTTTACTCCAAGACATCCTGAAACTGAATTACGTAAGGCTCAGGCAAAGTATGAATCAGAGTCAACATGGCTGGACTTCTTTGCTACTCACGTGTCAGTGGATGGTCAATTGGTAACTGGTCAAAACCAGAACAGTAGTGCTGAAGCCTCGCACAGGATTCTGGAAATCTTAGCTAAGAAATAGTCCGAAGTTGCTGCCCCTTAATCGGGGGCAGCTAAATCACTTGGCAAATTTTATCCCGATTCCTTCAAATCATCTCATTGTGAATAAAACGCAATCTGTTTTTGCTTTACACTATTACATAGTGAGATAGAAAGGGAGAACTAAAATGGAAATTACTAGAAATACAAAGTTCATAAATTTATTCAAAATAATCTGTATTCATCTTCCAATCCTATTTATATTTGGGGGCGGATGTACTACGCTAAAGGGCCTTGTTCAGTTTCAAACTTATGAAAACAAGATGACTAGCTCATCACAAGTTGACACAACAGTTACGAAGGTTGTAGCTAACCGCGATTCACTTGGTCGGCGGGCAACTTTACTTTCTGCCTTCTACGGTCTGGATAATACACTACCCCGTGCAGCCGACCGAGGGATCGGTAAAGGGGCTGCAGGTTCAGATGGAATGCCAGTTATTTTTTCCCATGAAATAGATCCTCGGACAGTCGAACCAGGGGATTTTGTAGTCACAACAGCTTCTGGAGAAATTGGTAAGGTTTACTGGGTTACACTTGCTCCTGCTGATGATAAAGGAGAGCTACGAACTGTATTGTTCGCTGGACATTTTGGAAGTATTCAAGATCAACCAGTAAAAGTTGATGTGATAGGTAATGTTCTTTCTCTGGATGGAACATTGAATTTTAAGGGAGCTAGTGTTAAAGTTACCCCTCTAGAAGATGGTCCATCCATTGTTTGGGCAGAAGTGGTTCCCGAAAGCGAATGGGATTTGGGCAAAGAAGCTACTGCACTCCGTTGGGGTGGAGGTAGCGGTGCTCCTGAAGGCACTAAGCTAGTAGTGAGGGTCACTTGGGCGGGTGGTGTAACCAAACCTGGTGGCAAAGAAGTCGATGATGTAGAGCGACTTTTATACAAAGTTACTCTTCAGATGAAAGATGGCAGTAAGACCGTAGTGACTCCTTTTGCCCTAGCCGATCTTTGGGATGGAGATAATAATCACGAACTTTGTTTGGATGTCTCTGGAACTCCGATCTCTGTTTCTTTTCCAGCAGGACACCTTACCGATCCGCGAGGTGATCTCAATTTGGAAACAACTATTCAGATACAAAGTAGAAAGTAGTCCATTCAATGTGTAAGATCAACCTTAAGTTTTTTTCATTTAGAACCAAAATTTGGTTGATGATTACAATTGCTCCAAATAAAGAAAAATAATATTACTATGATAAAAACAATCATCTACCCAGCTTTATTGATTATCTTTATTTCAGCAATTTTTAACTGTAACACCTCTCAGTCTAAAAAACTAGCTGAAAATGACGCCAAAACAAGTGACCGTCCGGTACATTGGACATACAATGAGTCTGCAAATTGGGCAAAATTATCTCCTACATATAACCTTTGTGGAACCGGAACCTCACAGTCACCCATTGATATTGATAAATCAGTGGTAAAAGAAGGCATAACCTGGGAACTGAACTACAAACCAACATCTCTGCGGATTGCCCACAATGAACATATGGATGAAATAATTGATAATGGCCATACCATTCAGGTAACTGTTGATGAAGGCAGTAATTTTACTTATGGAAAAAAAACCTATCAATTAAAACAATTTCATTTTCATACACCTAGTGAACATACCATTAATGGAAAGAATATGCCAATGGAAATTCACATGGTTCACCAGTCTGATGATGGTTCGCTTGCCGTAATAGGTATCCTTTTTAAAATAGGTCCAAAGGCTAATGAAAATTTGAGTAAAATAATCAAACATCTTCCCGATAAAAGAGGGGAAAGAAAGCACCTAAAAGAAGAGAGAATTGATCTAAAAATAAATATGCCTGCCAATAATTATACATACCATTATACAGGATCGTTAACTACTCCTCCATGCAACGAAAATGTTCAATGGTTGATTTTGAGTGAAATGGTTAGCCTATCAGCTGACCAGTTCAAGACCATTTCATCAAGAATTGGACCTAATAATCGCCCTGTCCAGCCACTCAATACTCGGAAAATTCAATTGAACGATCTGAAAGCAACTGTAGTAACCCAATAAAATATTCCTTATAAAGAAGGAAACTTTCAAGGAAAAAGGTTTGAAGGGGAATCAGATTGGAATCTTGATAGAAGAATGTATTCTTATGGGAACCTCGAAAATCTTCTTCTATGAATTTGTAATATCTACAAGAATTAAAAAAAATGATAAGATAACTAAAGGAAATTCATACAAAGCAACCTAAAACTAATTGATTTAAAATTATTTCAACTGAAAGAGGGCATACTATTCCCCTTGTAAAAATTTATATCTTCAGATATTGTAAGTAATTGCGACTAACGTTAGTTGACAATGCTCCAGTAGAAAATTTTTTAAAGATTAAAAGAATACATTTAAAATTGAACCCCTTCTCAAATCTTTTTCTTCGCAACAAAAATGGGAAGCATGGCTCACCAAACAACACAGCAAAGTTGAAGGCTTATGGTCGTTGGGCACAAGTCTATCATTCACAAAAGACTGCTACTTTTCCCAAAGACCTCCAACCAGCATTAGAGAAGAATAAAGGTGCTAAAGAAAAAAGAAGTGCTTAGTTTCAAAAGTAAACCAACTCCTAAGGGTTTTCCTTGAATTTTTTTCTCCTTTACTCATGAAGTTTTTTTATGAATATCTGAAAAAAAATTCTTTATTTTTCTACACTATGTCTAATCCTTAGTAAAGTATCTTTGATACTGTTTTAAGGAGTTATTTAATGTACCCGAAAAAGACCTTGGTTCTTTTCCTTACTTCCATTCTTTTCATGATTCTCAGCTGTGCTGGCGATAAAGAAGCTCATTCCCTAGATGGTGGGCAGAAATTTGAAGGTTGGGCGGGACCACCAGAAGAAGTTAGCAAAAAACCTTTCGATTTTTTCTACATGAAAAAAGTAGCTCGTGCTAGTGAAAAAGCAGTTAACAAACGTTCGGGAGCAATGATGCAATCCACTTGTGTTGATGCAGCAACCACTCAAGCAAAGGGTGACCTAATTGGTAAAATGATTGGTGAATCTTTGACGGGAGCATCTGGAGTTTCTGATGGTGAGTCCACAGGAGCTGTTGTTGTTCGTGAATTCAATGGTAAACTCAAAGGCGTGAATGTGAAAGAATGTAAGCCTAAAGCAGTTGCAACTCCTGATGTTCCAGGTAGTGAATATACTGAATGTGAGTGTGTTATCTTTGTAAAAATTCCTGGTGGACGTGATGCAATCATCGCTAAAGCCCAAGAAGTTGAAAAAAGCAACTAATTCCAATTCCTAGGACAGGCTTTTGTCTGTCCTCTCACTTCTCTCTCTACTTCTAATACTTTCCTTATCTTTTTTCTGTTCTGAACCTAAGTCTAAAGAAACTGTACCTGAAAAACCAATTGAAGGTTGGGCAGGTCCACCAAATGACCTAACACAAAAACCTTTTGATTATTTTTATATGAGAAAAGTAGCGAGAGCAAGTGAAAAAGCAGTTAACAAACGAGATGGAAAGATGATACAAGCAACTTGCGTTGATGCAGCAACCACTCAAGCAAAAGGTGATCTGATTAATATCTTAGTTGGTGAATCCTTAACAAATTCTTGTCACGATGGTGAGTCCACAGGTCCCGTTATAGTTCGTGAATATAATGGCAAACTAAAAGGTGTAAACATCAAAGAATGTAAGCCAAAAGCTGTTGCAGTTCCCGGGATTCTAGGAAGTGAGTATGCAGAGTGTGAATGTGTGATCTTTGTTAAGATTCCTGGTGGAAAAGATGCTATTATTGCTCAACTCCAAGAGATTGAAAAAGCCAACTAGTTCAAAAAACTTAAGAATACAATTTTATAAATTTTTTTGAGAATATCTAAAAAAAAATCTTCATTCTGTTACTCTTAGTCTAATACATTAAGTATCCTAGATACTATTTTAAGGAGTTATTAATGTTATCAAAAAAAACTATGATTCTTTTCCTGACTTTAATTCTTTTCACGATTAACTGTCCAAGCGGTAAAGAAGCTCATTCTCTAGATGGGGATGTGCAAAAATTTGAAGGTTGGGCGGGACCACCAGAAGAAGTTAGTAAAAAACCTTTTGATTTTTTCTACATGAAAAAAGTAGCTCGTGCTAGTGAAAAAGCAGTAAATAAACGTTCGGGAGCAATGATGCAATCCACTTGTGTTGATGCAGCAACCACTCAAGCAAAAGGTGACCTAGTAGGAAAGCTAGTTGGTGAATCTTTGACGGGTGCATCAGGAGTTTCTGATGGTGAGTCCACAGGAGCTGTTGTTGTTCGTGAATTCAATGGTAAACTCAAAGGCGTGAATGTGAAAGAATGTAAGCCAAAAGCAGTTGCCACTCCTGATGTTCCTGGTAGTGAATATACTGAATGTGAATGCGTGATTTTCGTTAAGATTCCTGGTGGACGTGATGCAATCATCGCTAAAGCTCAAGAAGTCGAAAAACAGTAATTTTAACTTCAAGGACAGGTTTTCACCTGTCCTACAATCTCACTTTCTTCTTCTAATACTTTCCTTATCTTTTTTCTGTTCAGAACCTAAGTCTAAAGAAACTGTACCTGAAAAACCAATTGAGGGTTGGGCGGGTAGTCCTGTCAATCCTTCTCAAAAACCTTTTGAATACTTTTACATGGCTAAAAAAGCAAAAGTAAATGTAGAATCACCCAACAAACAAAAGGCAAGAATGATTCAATCAACTTGTGTTGATGTAGCTATTACTCAAGCTAAAAGAGATTTAATTAGGACATTATTTGAGGATACTTTCGCAAGTGCTTCAACTACTGCTGGTCAAGAAATAGAGTTTAATACTAAGGCTGTAATTCGTGAATTTAGTGGACTATTGAAAGATGTGAAGACTAAAGAATGCAAGCCTAAAGCAATAGCAATTGCTGATTATCCTGCTAGTGAATGGGTAGAATGTGAATGTGTGATCTTTGTTCATATTCCTGGTGGAAAAGATACTGTTATCACTAGATTCCAACAGTCGGAACAAGAATAATTCTATGATGATTACAGAAGCGGGGTTTGGGGTTGCAAACCCCAAAATCCTTAACAACCCTTTTTATCCTTGAAAAAAAAGGACTTAGGATAAGAATACCTTTCCTAAGGAGTTTTATCGTGAAAAAATTAATTTCAATTCTTTCTATTCTTTTTCTATTAGGTGCAGTTGATCTCTCTGCAAAGTGTTTCAACTTTAAAAACGGAGATGGAATCAAAGTTTGTTTACCTGGCACTGGTGCTTCTGCTGAAAAAAAAGCGAAAGCAGCATGCAAACAAGTCAAAGGTAGTGATTGTGGTGGTGTAACAGGTTATTCTGGATCTTGCAAAGGTAGATGTGTGGATGAATCGGGAAAAGAATCTAAAGAGCTAAAGGCTGATTAATACTTTTGCCCCAAAACTTTTTTGGGGCTTTCAATATTTTCACTTGCAAAATTTTTCCTTATCTCTAAACTAATTAAGTTAGTAGTTATTCTTACTAAAGTAACACAACAGCAATAATATAAAAGGTTAAACAATGGAAATAACTCAGAGAGAAGTTGATTCTATACCAGTAATTGATATAGTTGGAGAAGTAGATCTCTACAACACTAAAGAAATCAAGGATTTGATCGACCAAATGATCAAAGATGGAAAGTATCAGATCGTACTCAATCTTGAAAAAGTCCCATTTATGGATTCTTCCGGAATTGGAACTTTAGTTACGGGCATGTACCGTCTCAAAAAATACCATGGAAATCTTAAAATTGTAAACATCGTTGGTTCTGTTGCTAAGGTCTTCAAAATGACGGGAATGGATGCCCATCTAGAAATCTTTGAAGATGAAAAAATTGCTGTACAGTCTTTTCAAAAATAATGAAAATCTAACCTAAGGTTCCTATGCTTAAGAAAATCCTATTAATCGCTTTACTTTTTCTCCTTTCGTGTCAGACAAAAAAAAACAAAGATGAAGAAAGAAATATCCTTTTCTTAGCATTGAAAAGTTATATTGAAGGCATCAATGGGGATAACTATGCTAAGCTCTATTCTGCGAACAACCTTCTTTTTACAAATACTTCTAATACTGCTTTTTTAACTCTTGCAGAAACTGCTTCTGGTAACTCTAACAAAAAACTAGTGATGATTCATGGTTGGAATAGTGCAGATAGAGATGATGCAACTTCTCCCAGTGACTCTCTCTTGAAGTCTAGAATTCTTACCCAACTCTGGAAAGACCAATTAGGAACTGACTTTTTTACTTTAGCTATTGCGAAAGGTTATTCCATTTATTTTTTTACTTATCTTACTTCTAACTCAATTGAAAAAAATTCTTCTCGGCTCAAACTTGCTTTAGACAAAGCATTTTCGGGAGAAAAGAACACTGTAACGATCTACTCTCACTCTATGGGTGGTCTCATTACAAAATCAGCAATCAATTCAGGAGACTCAAGCTATATTTCTAAAGTATTGGCTGTGGGAACTCCATTCCATGGCTCTCCTTGGGCAAGCTCAAGTTTTCAAGCAACTAGTTCTTTGCTTGGGGAACTTGCTTCTTTTCTCACAAACACTGATGGTGGTAAGGGACTAGCATGGGACAATTATGATGGCTCTCTTTCTAGTTCTTCCAATTCCTTTCTAATAAATCTTGCTGCTCAAAAGTCTAAAGATTCACTGATTACTGCATTCTACTCTTCCATTGATAAATCAGGAACGGGATATAACGGATCAGAGTCTAGTCTATTAGTTGCCTGTTCAGCTCTCGGAGATCGATATTCTCCTTCTGATTGTATCGTGCCCGCTAAAAGTGCTAGATATGAAAACCAAACTCTTGCTAAGACAGTGGATCTAGGTAGATTTGGTCATACGGAAATCAATCTAAGGCAAACAACTGCAAGACTTTTAATACTAGCTGAACTTCCTTGAATGAAATTTTCTCATATCTATATTGAGAAAGAAATCATCCAATTAGAACGCACCCAAAGAATCCTAAATAGTTTACGTGAATCTACTATTGTCGAAATTGATAACTATAAGAATATTTTCAATCGTTCGAATCAAAATTTTCAATCTCAAAAACAAAAACCAAAGCTAATACTTGCAAAAAAGAAAGATCAATTCTATTATATAGGTTCTCCACTTACTAAGAGTTCTGAAATTCAAAATTTTTATTATAACAATACTATCATGAACTGTGTCTATAATTGCGAATACTGTTATCTTCAAGGCATGTATAACTCTTCTCATATAGTTGTTTTTGTGAATCTAGAAGATTTCTTTTCTGAAACAGAAAAACTTCTTGAAGAAAAAAAATCAATTCTACTCTGCATCTCTTATGATACTGATATGCTTGCAATAGAAAAGTATTCTGGATTTATCAAAGAATGGATTCTATTTGCAAAAAATTTCCCCAATCTACAACTAGAAATCAGAACTAAAAGCAATAAATTTAATGAAATTGAAGACTTAGAACCATCGCCTAACGTTCTACTTGCTTGGACTCTTTCTCCTGAGTCTGTGGTCAAAGACTTAGAGCATAAAACCCCAACTCTAAACCGAAGAATTGATTCTATGCAAAAAGCAATTGATAGAGGATGGAATGTTAGAATATGTTTTGATCCAATTCTTTTTGTAGAAGACTATAAAACTAAATATTCTGAGATGCTGAAAACTGTTTTCTCTAAAATTCGGAGTGAAAAAATTTTTGATTTCACAGTAGGAGTCTTCAGAATTAGTAAAGACTATCTTAAGAATATTAAAAAGATGAGAACAGATTCCAAATTGATCTATTTTCCTTATACACTGAATGAAAATACTTTCACCTACCCTGAAAATCTTGAATCTGAAATGAAAGATTTTTTCTTAACTGAGTTAAAGCAATATGTTACTAGTGAGAAAGTTTGGGTATGAAAACCGCAATTGTTACAGGAGCTAGTTCTGGAATTGGTCTTAGTATCGCAAAACGACTTATCTCTCTTGGATATTTGGTATATGGAATCGGTAGAAATTTTTCTAAAACAAAAAACCTAAACCAGTTCATTGAATGTGAACTAGACCTATCTGATCCAAATCTAATTCTTCAAAAATCTAAAATTCTTTTTGATGAGATTGATTCACTCGACGTTCTTGTTCACTCTGCGGGAATTGGCAAGTTTGGACTTCATGAAGAATTAAATCCTAAAGAATTGCTCAAAATGATTCAAACAAATTTTACTGCTCCAGTTCTTCTAAACCAATTGCTACTTAGAAAACTTAAAAAAGCCAAAGGTATCATATTTTCCATTTCATCTATTACAGCGAAGAAAAATTCTGCACTTGCTGCTGCTTATTCTGGAACCAAAGCAGGACTCACCCAGTTTCATGAATCCATTTTTGAAGAGTCTAGAAAGTCGGGGCTAAGAATAGTCAATATTCATCCCGATATCACTCAGACGAATTTTTATGAAGAGAACTGGTTTAGTGAAGAAAGTTCTGATCCTGAAGCATTTCTTCTACCTGAGGATATTGCTGATATAGTGGAATTTTCTTTGAAGCAACGAACAGAAATTTTAATTCGAGATCTAACTTTGAGTCCTCAAAAGCATAGAATTAAAAAAAAGACTTCCCAGAAATCAAATATTTTACAATCTTAATTTTATGACTCTAGCCTACATTTTCTTTTCTATAGTTCATGTTATTTGTCTTTATTTAACAAAGGGTAATGTTCCAATCCTTCTGATGACGAAAATTCTTCCTATCTGGATTCTATTTTTTATGTTAGTAGAGTCACCAGTCAATACTAGAATAAAAAATTATGGTCTTTTTGCTATAGCCTTTAGTTCTGTAGGAGATGCGTTATTAGAATTGAACGGACTTTTTGTATTTGGCTTGGGTTCTTTTCTTGTCGCTCAAATTTTTTATTCAATCAGCTTTTCTTTACAAGGAAAACTTCATCTAATCAGAGCAATTCCTTTCTATCTGGTTTCATCAGGGATTGTCATTTTTTTATTTCCAAAACTTGCTCCTCAACTTCAAATTCCTGTGATTATTTATGTATTCTTTTTAACCATGATGGCTTGGAGAGCGAGTGCAAGGGAAGTGAATCAAAACTCCTATCGCCTAACGCTCATCGGAGCTTGTGTTTTTTTAGTTTCTGATAGTTTGATTGCATTCACTCGTTTTGCGGGAATCCAAATTCCTGAACCAAATTTTTGGATTATGTTTACGTATTATGTAGCACAATATCTAATTGTAAAGGGAATAATTAACGTAAGTTAGGTATTTACCGATTTACTTTATTGAGATTGAAAAGGCAATTACTTTTAGCAATCTCTATTAGGATTTTGTATCAAAGGATGTCTTGAGCACAGAGTAATTATTTTATGTTTCCTTATATAGAACTCACTTAATAACTCTTGGGCGTCTTTTCCGCTCTCAGCTTCGGTCTGGGACGCAGGGGCTTAGTTGTTTACTTAGCATGGATTTATGTGTTTTTGCTCTGTTCGTGTAATTTTTCTCTTCTATTGCTGACTTTTCTTTGGTTGCTTTAGTTGGGGAGCTTTACACTAG
>JANRLP010000036.1:0-63182 GCA_033762425.1 Leptospiraceae bacterium | reverse complement strand
ACAAATCAGAATATCTTCCTGCATTTCAGGATTAATTTTTGAAAGAAATAGAAGAATTGTATGCGCTATCATCACACAAATGTTATCGTGTTACGATATTATTTCTGGAGAGCCAAATGGGAACATTAGCGAGCGACAAGGGAAGAGAGTCAAGCGTGTGGACTTCTTTTTCTTTTTTGCCAAGCTTTATTTCTTTTTCTTACACAAGAAAAAGAAAAAAGCGGAATAGTCAACTACCCTTCGAAAAACATTTTGATAAGAACGAATCGAACCACTTGATTGAGTAACCCAAGAAAAGGAGGATGATAATTTTTTTCATTTAATTTCGTGGTTTAATGATGATTTGATTTTTATATATGAGCATGTTATACAATTTTTTTCAATTTAAGTTCTAAATCTTTCATGTTTAATATGCCAATTTGATTTTTTGTTTTAACATAGCGACTGCTTGTTGATTGATTCACTCGATTTCCAATTATGATTGTTTGATTAAAAATTTGGTCGGGATAATACCAAGATTCTGTTATAATGCATGCATAAGGTTTTTTAAAACCATAGTATGGCTTTTCTTTCCTTTTTATCCAATCAATTGTTTTTTCAGCTAATAAAGGTAGAATCCTAATTTTTTGTAAATCGCTATCATTTAGAATAATTTCTTTATCTGTATTAGCAAAACGAATGCTTAATTTTTGAAGTCCGCCCCCAGTCTGAATTAAAATTTTTCTCCAATCAATTATAGTTCTAAAACCTTTTCCTAAATGTCCTTCTAAATAATCTCCCCAAGCTTTCAAAGATTTTTTGCCCATAAACAACTCTATCACATCTGGTTTTTCAAATGTACGATAAACTTCGTTTTGCATTCTATTAAACATACCAGCAATTAGTAAGGAATTAATTTCTTGGTTTTCAATTTCAAAAAGTTTTTCAATTGTACTAAAAACATCTTTTACAATATCTATGTTTTCATTGTTTCGAATCCAATCTGTGATATCACTGCCAATATCTGCAATGCATAAATATTCCGATTGTTTATAAACCCAGTGGGGATAACAATTGCAAATTTGGTTTATAGCGTTTGATGTAAGTGTTGCTTCCAAGTTGAACGATAAGAGATTAATTTATCTATTTTTCATTGTTTATTCTCAGTTTAAAAATTTCAATTGTATTTAAAAAAATTTTATCTTTTACTTTCTATTGAATGATAAACCTACTCTACTTTTAATGTTTTAAAAAACAATTTAAATCTCCTGAACGTAACAAACTGGAAAAAAAGTCTAATTTTAATTTTTAGAATTTTTGAGCTAATGTGTATGCTCGACCATCTTTCCACAAGTAATCGAGTAAAGACGCAAGCACGGGAGTATTCCAATCTTTTTGAAAATTCAACTTGATTGCTGCTTTTTTATCTTCGTTAGAGTAAACCGAAAAGAATCCATCTGAATCAGATTTTAAAAGATTTTTCCATTCAACAAAATAAATTTCATTTTTACCAAACAAATTCTTTATGTTCATTTGAACCCCTTTGGGTTGCACTTCTAGTTTTTCAGTTATGAATGGTTTGCCATTTTCAAGATTTTGTATAGCTTCATTTACAAGTCGGAGAGTCACATTCTCCCATAAACAGTTAACAATTGTTTGATACGTTTCATCCACTGTTTTACTTACAGAAAAAAGTCCAATCGATTGGAAGGTAATTCGTATCGGCTTAGAAGTGTTCCCATTGATTCCAATTTCAAAGAGTCGATTCGTTTTCATTCCGTTAGTATAAATTTGAATAATTCCATAACGAATTTCTTTTACTTCCGAACAAAGAATTGTATTGTTTCGATACTCGATTTTTTCTCCATCAATCAGAAGTCTTCCACTAAAAAAATCTAAAAAACTGCGTTTGAGATTTATATCTAACTTATTTTTGGTTTCCATGATTCTACCTTATTATTCAATTTATGTTTTCAGTTTATCACTTTAAAAAGTCTATATCAACTCAGCAATAAGAAATGAGGGTGAATTAGATAAGCAATGGAAAAAAATTCAAAACAAAATTTAACTTTGATTTGTGAAAAATCTCTATTCACTCACTCAATCACCTATTAAATTGAGTCAGCAAGAACATGTAAAGTCTCCCATATTTCCGTTGACCCTTTGCAGATGGAAGTAATAGCAAACTTGCCGATTGTTACGAAATCATATCTTTCTAGACCAATTTTTTTTATAGAAAATAGAATACTATCGTAAAAAGATATTATTCTGATTTCATTCGGTCAATTTATTTTCTTCTTCAACTTCGGAACTCCCTTTAATAGCTTCAATGGCTACTTTCGCTATAAACAATGAATCCTATTATCTAAGGTTTCTAATTTAACATAAACGCTCTTTTTATCATCATAAATCGAATAAAAATGTTGTCCCAAAATGGGATCAAGCTCATACCTTACTTTTTTAATTTACTAAGTAGATTAAAATGATATATTTGTTTGGGGAGCATTAAATTCATATGCAAGTAAATAATGATATACGTAGTCTTCATGCAAGAATGGGAAAAGTGAACAATCAACCAATCAAGGTGTATTCTTATACAAATAAAAGATTTACTGTGAACTTTAGACTTCCTCTTGAACAACTGAGAAAACTTGTTCCTGAGCAAATAGAGTTAGATGAAATAGAAAATACTGGACTCGGTATGTTTAGCATGTGTGCTTGTGATTTTTGGGTAAGTCAATTAGGATTGATGCCAATTCCCAAAGTTCGTAATAATGATATGTTATTTAGAATCAGTGTAAAAATTCTTAAAGGGAATCAAAAATATCGTGCCTATTATACTTTGCGTTCTGACTCTTCTTCTCATTTTCTTGGATTTTTTGGTAAGCGATTTTCCCATTTTAGAAAACAAATATCTAATTTTGAAAGAATTGATAATGGAGAGATATATAGTTTAAAAAATGATGCTTCCGATCCATTATGTAAAGGCAATTTTACTGCTAAATTATCTTCGATCAATAAAGATAAGCCTTCTACAACTATATTTGAGAATGTTGATAAAGCTAAACAATTTATTTTTGACTTAGATGGAAGTTGTGGATTTAGTTATGAAAGACAAAAGTTATCATTTCAAAAAATCGATTATCCCCCTTGGGATATGTATTTTTGTCATGATTATGAATATAATTTTGAGCTAATCAATTATTTGAATAAAGCATTCAATCTCACTCCTGAATTTGATTGTGTTCTATTTATGAAAGATACTAAACAAACTTGGGGAAGCTCTTGGCTTTATTAGTTATTATGTTTGAAGACAAAGAATATCTCAATTTTCTCTATATGACTATTTATTAGTTATAGACACTCATTTAGGATGATCATTATGTTTATTTTGTTTGCACTAATTCTGAATGTGAAAAATATGGAGACGGAATTCTAATACCAATGCTTTCATTATTGGATAGTATAAGTCAATTGGGAAATTCGCAAAGCACTTAACTCATTCTATTTATCTTTTTTTCAATTGGAGTCTGGAATCTACAACCTAGAATTCTTGCCATAATCAATAAACCTAGGGAAAGGCATGAAAGCGAAGTTCATTAACGTGAGTTCTGCATAAGGATTTTATTTCAAAAGAGAGCTTGACCACTTTAGAATTACTTTTATACTCTTTTCTTATATCAAACTTAAGTTTACTTAATAAAAATTTCTTGGGCGTCTTTTCCAGCTCCCAGCTTCGGTCTGGGACGCATGGGCTTTGTTGTTTACATCGTATAGGTTTTGTGTGTAGTTGCTGTTGTTGTGTGAATCCTTCTTTTCTATTGCTGACTCTTATCTGGTTGCTCTAGTTGAAGAGTTTTTCTGTGGTTGGAGCTTCGTAATAACTATTAACTTGTTAATAATTTATTTTGTAATAACTGTTTTTCTGAAATTTCTTGACAATGTAATAACTAAAATCAGGTTTTTTGTAATAACAATTACACATTCAATAATTTATTTTGTAATAATTGTTTGTTTAGCGAACATACAAAAAAGTCTTTACGCCTAAAGACCATTTTCTCTACCAGAGCGAAAACGGTGAATCAAAAATGATATAAACCAATAAATAATTACTTCATTTTTAATTACATTAGAAATCTAGGTAAATAATGTTTACAATAAAACTAGCATGAGTGAAGAATGGAGACCTACTTGTAGTGTTATCAATAGATAACTGCTGAATTTACTATGCTAAGGAGTTTATATGATGTTTTCAGAAGGACGCATTAAATTAAAAGATGGCGCAATAGAAAGAATACGAAAATATTATTTGGATGGTATATCACCTTATGATATAGGTGAAATCATTATTAAAGAAGAAATCATCGAAATACCTAAGACTAAGTGTACGGCAATTGGTTATTTATTTGCAGATAGTTTTCATATATCAATTCATGCAGTGAAAATATTTGATGGATTATATTCAATCGAAGGAGATATTAAAAGTAATTCTTCCTATAAATCGGCTAATAACTTATTAATTGAAATGATTGAAAAATCTAAACCTAAATGGAATGTATAGTATCTTTTGATAATGCTACTAACTTAGAATAGTTACGTTTCATGATAGTATTGATAATAGTAAATAAAGTATGAAAGTTGAGCAAAGAAAATGATACATAAAATTACGATTGCGTTCATGTTCTTAATCTTTTTTGAACTGATTGGTGAGGATCATTTTCGTTTAACAAAATTTGAAGATAAATATTGTGAACTTAGGTATTATTCTCCAAAAACAACTGATTTTTATGACATTGATGGAAAGGCTTATTACTATCAATTCTCATGCAAATTCAGTAATAAAAAAGATAAAATTGGTCGCTCTGGAGCAATTATTAACATTGGAATCATAACTGATATATCGGAAATAAAAAAACTACCAGAAGAACAGAGAAAGCTCTACAAGATATTAAAGAAAAGCTATAATAATTGTTATTTAGTGCAAGGATTTATCTATGGAAAGAATTTTCTGAAAGACCCAGTCGATAAAAAAAAGTTCTATACTTTTTACGATTCATTCGGAAAATACATCAGTGAAAATGAATTGTGCAAAGGCAATAAGTTCTGAAGAGTAACTTTTATTTATAACTATCATAAGGAAATAGTATCGAGTAATGATATTATATAAATCGAAATAGATTTTGAAAATAAGATTTGAGGATTAATAAATGAATGAAGATGAACCTAAAAAATGGGACTTACTTGATAAGTTAGTATTTACTATGCAATTAGTTTTTATAGTTCCTTTTATCATTGTGGGGATAATGATCATTTCATTAGGTATTATAAATAGTCTTTTTGTACTCACAATCATTGATAAATTTAAAGATCCAAATCCTATTTACACAATTGATAAATACGAAGTCTATTTATTACCAGAAAATATTTCTAGAGGGATTAAACCGAATTCAAGTTTTGGTTCAATTGGCTTAGATAAAATAGGTTCAAGTGTTATAAAGTTTAAAGAAATTACAAATAAACCACTGCAATTGCAAGAGTGTAAACAAAGTGAATGCCAAGTCAGAGGATTTTATGGAGGTAGTTCAGCTAGACTAGCCTATACTCCCAGAGAATCAATAATTATTCAAACTGCAAAGTATCAAATTTTAGGTCATATTACAATTTCGAATGATATTATATTTAATGATATAAGATTTTATTTTACAAATAAGGAACTAGTTTCTAAAGTAAAAAATCGAGATCATCTGAGTGGGCAGTACAATCTTGATCCAAAACTCTATACCGAATTCGTGAATCTATTAAAACTATCAGGAGAAGATGTTGATTTTTTCAAAAGAATTCGCATTCAAAATTATAGAAAAAAAAAGATTCCAGAAGAAATAGAGTGAATCATACTATCATAAAACATTAGTATCTGTGAATGACAATGATTCTTCCAAAAAATTTTTAAACTACGACTAACGTTTAAATTAAGTAGCACTTCTAGAGCCTCAGTCAATGCTTGAGAGATTGTATAGACTAGGCATAACAAGAACCGAATACTATATAGCTCATGTATTAAATAATCTTAGGAATTATTTTATATAACTTTGAACCTAAAATTTCATCTGGATATCCAATCATATAAGTATTGGGTAAAGGCTCATTCACCAACTTCAAAAGCTCTACTAGTGCTTTATTTTCATCTTTATAAATCAAATATAAAATTATTAAACCAGTTGCAGTTGATCTTGAAACTCCCATTGCACAATGAATTAAAATTTTTGGATTTTTTTCGATTAATAGAATATTAGAAAATTCTAATATTTTATGAATTATATCAGGATTTGGTGCATATTTAGGTAAATCTTCAGGCTTAGGTAATCCCTCGACTAAACTCAAACTTTCATCAATATCTGCAAATTGTAGTCGAAGAATTTTACCCGAGAAATTTTTTAATTCAATTGGAATTTCTGAAATTGGATCACCAATTGAGATACAATGAGTAAATTCAGAAATTCTATTTTCTATACCTAAATTTTTTAATTCTTTTAACCCGCAAATTTTTATTTTCATAAATTATTATTTTATTGATAATAAATATTTCAATGCTTGCTTGTCAACAAAGATATAATAATGAAAGAAGCAGAAGGATTATTAAATCATGATTTACAAAAAAACTAATCAATTTTATATGATATTGATATTGCATCGCAACTTTGTACCAACCATGTTTCAGCTACCTTTTTTTATAACCCTCGAACTTTAGATGTTGCAACTAACGTTGAATTTAGGTGACTGTTGAAGAGGCTAAAATGAAATTAGTTCTAATATTTTTAATATTTGTATTATTTTTTTTTGTAACTAGAATAATCCATTCTATTCCACCAGAAGGAACGTTCTGTAGCAATCATAAGTTAGGAATTGATTGTATCAAATTTTTTAAAGAAGGAATATTTATTCAATACTTTAAAGATAAAGATGGAAAAGAATATATTTATTGGGATACTTGGAAATTTAGATATTATGAGAGCAAAAGCTATTTTGCATCTGAATATGTGATTGATTTAGGATCTTATTATTTATTTGTTTCACCACATTATGATGAACCGAGAGGAATTTATGGGATATTTGGACAATATACATATTCAAGATTTTATCGTCCGTACCCTGACAATCCTGAATATGATTATGAGAGAGTGGATGAATAAAGATAAAAAGAATCATCGTCCTAAAATTGATTCCATTTACAATTATAGTTGAGATCATATTCCCTGAGAATTGAGTAGGAATAATTTATTTAGTAGCATAAAGAACGAGGTTAGTAAATCTTAAGTTGAACAGAATTCTTAAAAACTAATATGCTAGACAAAAGAATTTTTAAAATTTTATTTATTTCATTTATTATATTACTTAAAGTGAACTGCCTAATCATTAGTGATCCTTACTTCCCACCAACAAAAATAAAAGTAAGGAAAGATATAAATAATGAAATTTATTTTAGTGTTGGTTTTTTTGATAATTGGAGTTCTGTTAAGGTAGAGGATGATTCTGGGGATGTTGTTTGGTTTATCATATTTGATAATATGAGCTATACAAAAGAAATCCGATATGGAGAAGTTGTTAAAGGTGCAATAGTAAAGGAACTACCACATAAACTAATTAAGGGAAAAAGATACTATGTAAATGATGTTAGGAAGGAAGTTTTATTTATTGAATGATGTCTTACTTTGAGTTCCGCAAGCTCATAATAAAGCATACAGAGTTTAATATGGATTTTTATAAAACAATCAATAACCCTATAAATCGGGCTGATGAAAAAACTTGAACGGGCAATTAGATCAGATGGAAAAAAATAAATTGTTTCTTACCAATACTGGTAAACCATAGATTGAAAGTATTGGGAAAAATTTATTTCGAGAAAATTTCTATGGAGTAAGATATGAATTTAGAAGAATTTAAAGAAAAATTTAAATCTCTAGATAATGAATCAATAACACTATTATCAGCACTATTGGGTGAACATACTTATATGAATCATGAAATAGCTACTCAGAGTAATATTTATGAAATAAACGATGGATATTATATATTTTTGGAGACTGAGCCACCCAAAGGTAAATATGATACTTTTATAAAAGAAGATTCTGAAATATCTTTGGCAATGATTTTTGGAATTGTGAGAAAGAAAGAAATTTTAGAAGTAGCATTAGCATTTTGGATATTTAGATTCAATGAATACGAACGGACATTAGAAGAAAGATTCTATGATTACAATGAAACTTATAAAAAAAGAATGAAATACCAAGAATTAGCAAAGAGCGATCCTGTAATCTGGGAAGTTACCTTTAATCACATAACTCAATGTATTTCTGATGAAAGTCTTTTTGAAATTGTCCCAACTGAGCAAAATAAATTTGGGATAATGATTTTTGGAAGATTGCTCCCAGGTGTGGAAAGATTAAATTCAATTGAAGAGGCTAAATATGTTTTAGCAAGAGGTAGATGTTTTTTCTTGAATCCCTATCAATTATTAAAATATAAAATAAATTCTGAATTCGAAGATGAATTTGAACGTAAAGTACAAATTTCGATGCATTGTGAATATTGTGGAAAAATTAAAAAGGGAATAAGAAGTTTTCTAACGAAAAATTTTGCCAAAAACCATCCCGATTGCTATGGAATGGTATTCATTTTTTGTGGGAATGAAGGATGCTGTAAGATTGATTCTGAACTAATGTTTTATAGTGACAAATTAGTTAATGAAATAGCTAAGAGAATTCAAGCGAATGGAAATGAAATCATCAAATATAATGTTAAAATGCTCCCTTTATTTTCTTACCCGAAAAAAGGTAAAAAATCTAAATTTCATAAATTGCTAAATTCAATCATAGTTAGATTTAATAAAAAGTTCTTCAAGGAAATAATAAAGTCAAAAATAAATTATAAATATGGTATTAGCTCCTATACTGATTCACAAAAATCTAAAAAAGGAATGAACAGATGATGGAAGTATTATTTGAGGAAATTTTAGCTTTAGCAACAAGCAAAAATTTTTTAAGACCACAAAAAATAATCAAAGATCCAAAAGTACATATTTGTCATACATGGGAAGAGGCAATGAGTTATTTTATCTTTGACCACGATGCAAAGAAAACTTGTTATAATGACTTTAAGTCTCATGAGCATGGTAAATTAATTTATCTAAAGTCAATGAATTCAGACAAAGACGAAGTAATTGAATACAGGAAAAAATTTTCTAAAAAGTTTGATTATAAAAATTTTATAAAAAATTTGCCAGATGAAATTCGCGAATTCAGTGGAGATGTTGATTCTGACTTAGAAGGTTATTTTTGGAGTCAGTATTTCCGAATTGAAAATACAATTTTTCCAATGCTTTATGAATACTATAAGTTAGGA
Organism: Leptospiraceae bacterium; assembly: GCA_033762425.1. Lineage (GTDB taxonomy): Bacteria > Spirochaetota > Leptospiria > Leptospirales > Leptospiraceae > JANRLP01. The sequence continues at coordinate 53,804 of JANRLP010000036.1, read as the reverse complement.
CTTTTTCCTTGTGGATGGAAAGGCTTACACCCCAAAGGTAAATTAGTTGTTTATCATGGTCAGGTTGAAAACAAAACGGATTGATAGTGAATTTAATTAGATAAAGAAATGAAACAAATATTAATTTTCTTATTACTTCTAACTAACTGTGGAATCGAATATAACAAATCAAAAGATAAAAATTCCTTTCATATCAAAAATTTAATAATAGATAAAGACTATATAGATAATCCCCAAAAATTAAGACCTGATATAAATACAAAAGAATTATATTTTCAGGAATTAGTTCCATTCTCTTGGGAAATTGCTGAATCAATTCGAAAGGATGATCTTCATGAATTTTTTGGATTGCTTAGTGAAGAATTTAAGACCATACTATTTAAAAAACAATGTAAAAAATTGAAGCGTTGTAGCAATGATAGAGCTAAAGTCATTGATGAGATAATTAAAGATGTATTTTCTTCTGATAATAAAAGAAGAGATCATGATGCAACTGGTTTTAGATACTTATTTAATAAAGATAATCCCGAAAGTATAGCAATGGATACATATAAAAAATATGAGGAAGAACATTATATGGGTGTAATTGAAATCGATAATGAAAGAATATGGACGATTAGATTTAGTATAGGTTTGTTTAATGATAAATGGCCAAAACCATTCTCTGATAGTGGAATGATTACATATCATTATTTTATAGTATATAAAAAAGATGAACGACCTAAAATTGATTCTATTTATGATTATAGTGGGGATCATATCCCACAGAGAATTGAGGAGTAAAGGAGTTCCTAAGTATCCATTTATAGAACCAAAGTCATAAGAATGATTTATTTGAAAGCAAGGGTAAAAGTTTATGATAAAAAAAGTAATTGATTTCATATTAAAATTGAACTTCAAAGAAATAAATAGATTCTATAATATGAAATATATTCCTTTCATCTACATAGCTTTTCTTATGATAATTTTATTGACTAGGCCAAACTATGACGCATATGGTTATGATGTTTTGAATTATGGTATAAAAATTCTTTTTCCAATATTTGGAGTATTTTTCTTCTTTGGTGGAATCATTGACAACAAACCAGAAATGCTTAATTTACATTCAATCTTAGCGATTATCTTTGGTATAGTTTGTTGTGTCATCGAATTCAATCATCCTCATAAAATTCCTATACAAAATAAGAAAAAGAATAATCATTGATGGAAGCTAATCACTGGTTATGCAGTTTTTGAAGAAGATTTTTTTTGTATATGTAGTTTCTATTCTTATAATTTTATTTTTTGATGGCATTCCCAAGAATCATGTTGGACCTGAAATCGGAATTATCTTTTTAATTTTTTATCCAATTGCTGGTTTAACTTCATTTTATTTTGTATTTTTGAAGCATACTCGTTTGAAAAACTTGCAAGCTACTTACAGTTTTCAATGATTTTATTCATCCCTAACCTAATAATCGTTTTTTATGAGATTAGAAATTTTGAAATGAAAATTAGAAAAAAAAAATAAAACACTTTGAGAACTAACATTGATTCTCACTCTAATTTAGATTTAAAAATTGAATTTTGCTGACCTTAATAATTCTGGACAAACTTTTAGTTTTGAATAAAACGAAATTTAGGTTTAGAATAATCTAGATAGATCCAGTTAGGTAATTGTTTTATGAAGAAATTAGTTTATATATTTTTAGCATTTTGCAATTTTAGTTGTTCTAGTAAAAATGAGTTTACTGGATTTTATGCTTTCAGTGATGGAAGTTACAATTTTTACAAGACAAATGAAGGATATTCGGAAGCATTCTGTGCATATTTTGATATGGAGAAAAAAACTGTAGAAATATTTTTTTCTGAAAGAGAAGATGTTCTGCAATTTGAATTGGAAAAGGTAGAAGTGAAATTACCACCTTATGAATTAGTAACTGATGAAGTACAAAAAGGTAGCTATTCCCTCTACAAACAAGGTAATAATGTATATAGGTTTAAGGACAGGCAGGAAGACTTGTTTGCAGTATTCGATACTCGTCGGCGTAAGTATTCCATTATAAATGTCTATTTTAAGAATAAAATAGGGATTAAGTTAAATATACTTCTAGGTTATGAACACACTGGATATGGTGCTAAATCCACTGAGTTTAAAACAAAAGATGATTGTAGAAATTCAGTGAGTAAAGCAAACAAACTTCTAAGACAAGAGGCTGAGGCTCACAGAAATGCAAAAATCAAATTCGGAGAACTAGAACCATGGGAAGTGAATCCATCAACCAAAAAGCAAGACTAGTTGTAAACTCAACTAAATATTTAGAAGAAATCTATAATGTATGAAGACTAAGAATTTCTCTTGTTCTTTATATGAACATTTATTGATTATAGAACATTTGAATGAAAAATAGAAACCCAGATAATGGAAAGATAATCAGTGGAGAATTTTAAACATGGGTATCTTTTATAATCCACTCCCAGAGACAAATCCTTTCCAAATTATTGATGAAGAAGATTTACGCTGTAGAGTTTGCGGTAAGGTTTATCAAAGAATAGAATACATGACTAATAAACCTCCTCAAGATAGAGGACTTTTTTACTTTAGATGTGGAAATGGAGATAAATATTGCGAAGGGAAAAAAATATTTTGCAAGCATCCATTGCAGCAAATAATGATAACTAAGGAACTCAGAAAACGTGGAGCTTTAGATGAATTTCCTCAAAGAATACATGGTAGTTTTGTACATTATTTCCAAGAATTCAAAAATTATTTCATTTTGCTCTATAGAAAATTGTTTGGATTCAAATTCAATGACTATATAGAAAATTTAAATTTGGATGAATTTGAAATAGTCAGTTACAATAAAGCTTATGAAAATGGAAAAAAATATTTTATTGAATGGATGAAAAATATTGGTGCAGTTTTTGACTCCAATCAAATAGACCAACAATTTGAAATAGAATATGAAAAAACAAAGATCAAATTGGAACATCTAGGATTTTAGGGTTTAAATGAGTTTGAGAGAAATATTTTAAATTTAGATGAGGAGAGGGATAAAGAAAGAAAACCACAAACTTACTCAATAGAAGAATTTCAAGTGATCGACAAAGTTCAGAGCCCAAATGGAAGTTTAGTTGGTTTAAGTGATGCAGAAAGAGCAGTAGCGATGCGAATAATTAGTATTCCTTATGTATTGGATAAGAATATAGATTTAAGCTATATAAAGGAAGCAAATGAATTATCGAAAGTTCATTTTGAAATATTGGTTAAACACAAAAATTTTCTACTTGAACAACTAGCTACTGGAGGTGAAACATTTTATTTACAAAATAAGGATATTATTCGATTGGGCAGTGGTGTATTATTACCATTAATTCCCAGTGATATAAAATATATCTCAAAATTATATGATGAAAGTAAATTATCTAATAAGGAAGGTTTCATCGAGATATATACAGAAAAATCTGTTCCCATTCTTGCTCCGGATTATGGGAAAATTATGAAAATAGAAAATATCGGAAATGATGGTAGTTATATTTTGATAGGTCATGACATTTGGATTTATACCTACTATAGAAATATAATGAGTACGAACCTTAAGATCGGAGATTATACTGATCGAGGAAATATCATAGGGATGTCTGGGGATTACTTTCAATATGGAATCAAATTTAAAGGAAAAGAAATTGACCCATTAAAATTCAATTTTAGATATAGAGGTAATTATGTTCCACTACCTAATAGAAAACCAATTATACAGTTAAGGAAAAGCTGAAAAGAGAACAAATGAACAGTTTGCGGATGAATTTCAATTAGCTTTTCGCGCTAGACATTCTGATAAAGTAAGTTAAAGATTTAAAGTGAATGGAGACGCACAAGAAAAATTTTAGAAGTATCTTATCAATAATATTGATTCTAGTATTAGGTAAATATTGTTATGATGACTATAATCATTTTAAATCACATTCTCATTTAAAGGAGAATGCGATTATCAACGACACTGGAGAAATTTTTGAAGTAAGAGTTTACCTAAACCAAAGTTTTGAAAAAAAATCAATATCTCAAACAAATTATTTAAAACCATATAAGAGGAATTATTTGCTTCACTTGATGGGCAAAAAAGGATCTTACCTATTGGAGAATGTTCAGAATCGAAACTATTCATTTGAGATAGAACCAAACGAAGTAATCTTTATAAATAATTTGTTGATTCGTTATAATTTAGTTGAAGATATTGAAAAGGTTGAGTTTTTGAATCAATCAAAGATCAATCAAAAATCAATAACTGGAATTGAATGGTATAATAGGAAATATCATCGTTATTTTCCTCATATAGATAATGGAATCATCTATGGAAAACCTATTCTACCTTTGAGAATATCAGAGATATTGAATAGTAAACCCATTTTTTATTTGCAAGAGGAAAATTAGAACCATCATTTTGTGAAAAAGCTCTATTCAAGCACTCAATGACCTATTAAATTGAGTCAGCAAGAACATGTAAAGTTTCCCATAATTTCTATTGAGCCTTTGCAGATGGAAGTAATAACAAACCTGCAGATTGTTACGAAATCATAATGATTGGGAGGGAAAAAATGATTGTAAATAGTAAAACTTATCTGAGAAATGTTTGAATCCATTCTCAAAAGGTTTTGTTATGAGTTTTAAAAATCGAATCACACTCGGAATTTTCTGTTTTTGTTTTTTGTTTATTTTTTCTTGCAACAAGAAATCGAATGTGAAACGGATTTATGTTGAGTATAAATCAAACCAAGAACAGAAAGATAAGCATTGGTTTAATAATTATACTGGAAATGTTTTTAACATCGTCTTTGGAATTCTTCCTAACTATTCTTCTATCCAATGGTCTGATAAGGAAAAAGCTAATACTGCTATAGATGAATTAAAATACCAATTAAATCGGGATAAAATAGACTTTGGTAAAGAATTGGCGAAACTTACAAAGATAGATATTCATATCACATACGAAGCAGAGGTAAACAAAGACAAACTTAAACTAACGTTTCATTTTGGGTATCCCCCAGACTTTAAGATTCAAGATTCGATTGTGGTTGAAGGCAGAGAAGAAAATTTTGCAAACTTTCAACAAGAGTTGCTCGATAAATTATTCTTAAAATTGCAAATCAACAACGATGAGCTTAAGAAACAAATCCAAGAAAAGATTCTTTTTTCAAATGCTAATGAAGCAAAAGAATTTCCAGAAGATCTTGATGAAAGCGATAGTAAAAAATTATGTGAAAATCTTCTAAAATCACAAAGTAAATATCCCAATAATATTCCAGTGGTGTTCTATACTGCTCGATGTAGTAAACTATTTGCTAATAATAGAGAAGAATATTTGAAAGAAATTTTTACTTTAAAAAAAACTCTAGAAGAAAGGCATTGGGATAGGATATTTTTCTATTACTCTATTTTGGATGATATAAGTAAAACTTATGTATTAATCAATCAAAAAGAAAATGCTTTGAAGTTTCGATTAGAGCAATTAGAAAAGATGAAACTTGCAAACTTAGACCAAACAGAAACCTATGCAGTGTATTTACGAGAACTTGCAGGCTTATATTCTATTGAAAATGAGGAGGTCAAGGCAAAGGAAACTCTACTCCAAGTGAAAGACTTGCAGGAAAGAATTGGAATGGAGGATTCTGTGAGCTTTGCGGATACAATCACTAGGCTTTCAAACATAGAGCTGGCAAATAAAAATTTGGATAAAGCTAAATCCTATTTAGTAAAAGCAAAAAAAATCTATCGAGATGTGAATCTTCACCAAACCAGTGTGTTTTCGGATGTTGCTTTTAAACTGGGAAGGGTATATCACTTGGAAGAAAAGGATAAAGAAGCGATACAAGAATATGAAGAAGCCCTACTCGTTTGGCATGTGCAAGATAGAACAAGTGAAGAAACAATTTCTATCTATTGGTATCTTTCTCAGATTCATTCTAAACTAGGAAATAAGGAAAAAGCTATAAGCCTTTCCAAACAGGCTTTTTACTATCTAGATGATTTAGGTTTTACCTATTCTCAAACCTATGCTGATCTATTGTTTGAGATTGGAAAAGAAATATCCAATCAATCTTTTCTAGAAAAAGCAAATAGGATTTATAAAGTTATTGGAAAAGAAAATAGTATCGAGAATGCAAAGGTTTTATTTGCGTTAGGCGAAATCACTAAGTCTCTTGAAAAAGTTGAAGAAGGTCTTGATATTCTCAAAAGTTTAAAATTAGAAGAAAGTAAAGAGTTTGCAGATGGATTGATTAATAAAGGATTTATATTGCATCGAATTGGTTTTGGAAAAGAAGGTTTGGAAAATCTTGAAAATGCAAAATTCCTATATGAAAAATTAGGCTTAGAAAAGAGTAAAGAGTATTTATATGTATTAAATATTTTAAAAGATGCATTTCCAGTAAATGGGCAATACGAAAAAGGAATCGAAATTGCAAGATTATTTCTTTCCCACCTTGATAAGCAATCAGTTTTAGATTGGGAAACTAAAATTAGAGTATTGCATGTATTGGGTTATACATATAGCCTACAGGGAGTTTATGATTTAGCAATTAATTGTTTCTTAGAATCTAACAAAGTTTCTGAAAAATATGGAAATGGAAAAAGTAATGTAATGTATGGCCTAAATCTGTATTCAATAGCGGACATTAAGAGTAAAGAAGGAAAGTATGAAGATGCAATAAATTTGTACAAACAAGCAATTACTTTATATCAAAAAGGAAAAGAAGACATTTATAATGAGAGACTTGCAAAAATAGGAATTGCAAATGTATTTTTTAAAATGGGCAATTTTTCAGAAGCAATTCGGTATCAAAAAAAAGCAAATGTATTAGCTCAAAGTCTAGCTTCTAGTTGGGATCAAAATTTTTATAGCAAAGAATATGCTATTGGATTAATGGAAGTTGGGAACTATTATTTCCTTTGGAATAAATGGGATGATGCATTGAAATATTATCTGGAAGCTGAAAAGATTGCACTCAAATATAATGCATTAGAAATTTTAACAATGGTTCAATACAAAATTGGTTCCGTCTATCGAATGAAAAACGATTTGTTAAATGCAAAAAGATACCTAGAACTTGCAGAAAAGAATGGCATAAAAAATAATGACGATCGTTCAATTCAAATCAAAAAAGCAACAGTCCTAAAAGAAGACAAGAAACCAGAAGATGCACTAGTCATTTTCCAAAAAGTCAGTAAAGAAAAGGAAGCTTATTGGCAAACAGATCAATCTTATATCGAAACCCAATTCCAAATGGGACTGATCCAAGAAGAGTTGGGGAAATGGGAACAAGCATTGAAACACTTTCAAATCTCATCTGATTATCGTAATCGACTAGGACTAGAGCTTTCCGAAGAACAACGACTGACCTATAAAAAAATTGCAACGATTTATAAGAACCATTTGAAAGAGCCTTGTAAGGCAGCTAAGTATTTTCAAGATTCTCTTGAGATTACAGAGATTCTAAAATCTCCTGAGTTGGAAAAAGAAAAAATTGTTCTAGCAGAAATTAAACAAGAGTGTAAAAAATGATAGAATCTATCAAAAAAAAGAAGACGTTAGTTAATATTGGTATAGGAATTTTGTTTTTAATAATCTTTGGAGTTTCTTATGCAAAAGTTCTAAGAGTGTTTGAGGCTGAAACAGAGCAAAGAGAGGTAGAATTTTCAGAGGCTGAAGACTTAGAAACTGAATCTGTGGATATTCAAATTCGACTGAACACTTTTGATGCTTTGAAAGGGGATCTATTTCTTAGGGTGAATCCTGATTACAGAGGAACGTTAGTCGGCATCGATAATACACTGGCAAGAAGCCTCAGACTCTATCTAAAAAACTCACAGGGCAGACAAGAATTTGAACTAAAAGCGGGCACGGGAAAGCTGGAGCCTGTTCTTGTGGTAACCCAGATTGATTCTGGTTTATCCATCCACTATCCTTTTGATGAATATAAAGCATCTTTGAAGGCTTATGTTTACGATCCAGAGATTTGGAAGAATCAAAAAAAAGAAACTTATGTTCCGATCACTGTAGAATTCAAAAGTTTTATCACTGAATTTGAAGTAGAATCAAAAAGAATCAATGCGGAAGAAAACCAAAGAGTTTTAGAGTTAGAATTTACAATTCGTCGTACTAAAACTGCGAAATTTTTTTCCATCTTTGTCATGAGTGCGATTGGTCTCATAACGTTAGTTATGTTGAGTGTATTGTATTCAGTAATTATCAACAAACGAAAAGCTGAAATGGGAACCTTTGCGTTTATGAGTGCAATGATCTTTGCGTTACCCGCTCTTCGCAATTCACAGCCTGGAGTTCCCCCCATAGGAGCGTTATGCGATTACCTAGTATTTTTTTGGGCGGAAGGAACAGCAGCCATTTGTTTAATCGTGCTAGTTACCGTTTGGTTTTTTCGTAAACCCGAGGAAAAGGATATTTACCAACCAATTCCCAAAGAAAAAGAGCTTGAGGGGAAACAAACTAATACTTAGACTATCAATGGAGCTATCATGAAAATAGTAATTTTTGGTTCTACGGGGCTAATCGGTAAAATTTTGACTGAAGAATTGTTAAAACTTGGTCATGAAGTAACAGCATATGTAAGAAATCCTTCCAAGATAAAATTCAATCATGAAAATTTGCATATTGTGAATGGTGAGTTGAAGGAAAGTTCTAAAATTGATTTAGCCATTCAGTCAAAAGATCTTGTTATTTCTGTTCTTGGTCCAACGAGCCTAACCAAAGAAAGCACAGAGTTTATGGAAGGAATAAAGAATATTGTTTCCGCAGTTAAAAAAAATAATCCGAAACAATTTTTTTACTTATCTACAATGGGAGTTAGCGATAGTCGCGATTGTTTGGATTGGTTTTCCAAAAAGATTATTATGGACTTAATCATTAAAAAATCAGTAGAAGCTCATACTACAAACGAAAATCTAATTGTGCAAAGCAATTCCAATTGGATCATTTTTAGACCTGCAAAACTAACCAATAACACTCAAAAAGAAGAATTTGAAACTAGTGAATACTTCACTAGAGCATTTAGACCTAAAATTTCCCGCTCTAGTGTTGTAAAATTTATGATCGAACAAATTGGAAATCCAAAGAATCTTCACAAAAAGATTTCCATCAAGAAAAGATAGAATCATTTATCCTTGAGTGGATTTTCTCCTTCACTGGTAACTGCTTTGGGTTTAAGGATTTTATATTTATTCATGGAATTATCTGCTTCCAGCCCTTCTCCCCTGAGAACCGTGCCTTTGGTTGTGATGACCACATCTTTGTCCGAATGAAGCGTTTCCTTTTCCATATCATATACTAATTCTAAAGCCTCTACCCTCTTCCCATCTAATGTCTTTAGTACGACATTATCCATAACCTTCATCTTATTTTCTTTTTTATCTATCTCTGCTCTATCTGCTGTAATAAAAGATTTTCTCTTTCCTTTCTCAAAGTTTTCTGCATAGATTGTATATAATTTAGTAAACTCACCTCCAGAATATACATAGGTTTCTTTTGCTTTCAAAGTCCATTGCAATTCTCCCTTTAGGTTGAAAGCTTCTCGGGAATAGTTTCGTATTGTGATAGTAGAGCCTGATTCTCGATCATTCTCCACTCTAATTGCATTATTCTTTTTGCAACTAACTAACGTTAATAGGATGAATATAATAAAATATTTCACGATCTTAACCTATCGTATTGGAAAAAAACTTCATCTTCAATTTTCTCACAAGAACTTAGACTCCATTTTTTTTGATCAAAATCGATCATCTCTTGTTTTCCATTTGCGATTGTTGGAAGACTAGAATCTCCAATTAGAAAAGGAACTAACGTTAAATAGATTCTATCGATCAAATCCAAACTAAAAAAAGAATAATTCAAAGTTCCACCACCTTCTAGTAATGCAGTATTGTAGCCTCTACTCTTTAGATTTTCCATAACCTTATCAGGAAGTAGCTCCTTGCCAAGGGACTCAATCTCTGAACATTCTTCAAGTTCTGTTTTGACCTCCGAATAGTTTTCATCCACACAATAGATGATTGGTTTTTCTTCGCTCAAGAATACTCTTTTGGTTTTAGGAAGACTTCCCTTTCTAATAAGAATCACTGGTCTAGGATTTTTTGCCTTTTCCACATAACGTATCTGGATTACAGGATTATCATTCAGGATTGAATTCTTTCCTAGAATCAGTATCTCAGAATCTGCTCGATACCTATCCATTCTTTTTTTATCTGTTCTCGAAGATAGACCATACCATTTTCCATCAGGTCGGGCTATTTTACCATCCAATGTCATCGCCATATTCAAAGCTAAAAACAATCAATTCACCTCAAAAAGTACAAAAGCAATATCATCACTGATCTTAGTTTCCCCACCTGACCATTTCACAAGCTCTTGAATCAATTCTTCACTTAATTGATTTAAGCTAGAACCTCTCCTACTCCTCAAGAAATCGATAAGCCTTTCTTCTCCATACAATTCGTCATTAAAGTTGGTTGCTTCCGTCACACCATCAGTATATAGAAGTATTGTAGAATTTTTTTCCAATGGAAGTTCTACTGTTGTTGCATGGAGTTTCGGTACAAAACCAATAATTCTTCCCATCGCTTTTTTTTCTTCAAATACTTCTTTTTCATGATTCCAGATGATAATTGGTGGATGTCCTGCTGTTCCAAGAAATAATTTTCTATTCTCTAAATCAAAGTATAAATAGGATGCAGTAACAAACTCCTTACCGATGTTTTTGAAAAGTATATTATTCATATTTTCTAATATTAGCTCAGGCTTAAATAGTGAATCTTGTTTTTGCAACCAGAATGCTAGATGTACCATAGAAACAATCATGGATGCAGGAAGTCCATGTCCCGATACATCTGCAATTAATGCTCCTAAATTTTTTCCATCAGTTCTAAAATCTAAAAAATCTCCTCCTACGGATGCCATAGCTCTATACTTAAAGTTAATTTTTAGTCCTTCAATTTGTGGAGGAGATTTAGGAATGAAAGATTCTTGGATTTTTTTTGCTAGTCTCATTTCTGATTCTAACTCTAAAGTTTTTTTCTCTGCATCTTCTTTTTCTTTTTTCAATTCATTGAATCTATCTGCCAGTGCAAAGGAAAAAAGAATTACTGCTATAAATGCACCAAGCAAAATACTATATTCAGTAATTATATTGGTTGGTAGAATGGAAGCTCCTTTCATTCCTAAAATCATGGAACCGATTAAATAAATAAAAAAAGCGAATAGAAAAAATTTAGCTGATCGATTGCCTCTAAATGTGGCAACAAAACCTAGAATACAGTATGAGAAATAAGAAGTAGTAGAAAGGGCGATTGCATATCTCATTAAGTCGGAAAACGGTAGTATAAAGCTTAGAACTAAAATGATAATACTGAGAATGATGATTCCATTTAATACTTTGTCCCAATTTTTATAGAATTCACTTGTTCTTAAAAATTTCTTAGAAAAAGACCCTAATGTGATTAACTTTAACCCAATAATCATACCGTGAATATGATTTACTAACCATGGGTTGTCCGTTAAAAAAAATAAAGGTGTGATTCCATAATATGCAAATAAAAAGTTAATTACTATAATGATAAAAAGTACTAAAAATAGATAACTATTATCTTTCAGACTTAAAAAAAGCATTAGGTTATATATGCACATAACGCCAATTGAACCTAACAAAAAGAACAAACAAAAATTTCTAATTAGATCATATCGTTCAAACTCTTTTTCTCTCCAAAGAATAAGATGAATTGGTTCTTGCAATCCATCAAAAGAATTAAATTGGAAATATATAGTTTTAGTTTCAGAATTACTAATCGTTGTTGGAAACAAAAAATGATAGTGAAACCTTTTTCTTGTAGAAACTGGCATTCGATCCCCAGTTTTAATAACCTCAAACTCTGAATCTTTTTTTTGGATATAGCAACTAACGTAGTCATGAAGTGAATTAGAAAGTTCAATGATGATTGATTCTGCCTCACTTGATTTAACTTTAAATCTCACCCAATAGCTTGACTTACTGAAAGTGTAATTTGGAATTTCCTCATTTGATTTCTTCCAATCAGTTTCATTTTTTAAGATATCCTCAAAGCTTTGCTTAGCAGTTTTGTCTTCATAGATTTCTAAACGTTTCCCAATAGATTTTCCTTCAACCAAGGAAATATCAATCGTGTCTATTGCCCAAATTGGTTTAAAGAAAATGATAATGAATATAAAAAATCTTGCTAGCATGCTTTCAACCAATGGAAATTATTATTTATAAGACAAGTATATATCTTTTTAATAAAACTGTTCTAAGTCAATGGTTTTATTGGAAAAAATTTGCTTGAAAGTCTTTGAACAAATTGATCGAATTCAATAAACTTCACAATTGAGGAGGAGAACTCAAAAAACCTATTAAGGGTTTTTGCAGTAGGGTCATTTACATTTTTTTCTCTATACGAAAATAAGATGACATTTTCATTTTAGAAATTATAAGATGGTAACATGAAACATGGATCAAAGAAAAAATTGTTTTGCACTACTTTTTTACTTTTACTTATTTTAAACTGTAGTTTAAGCAAACAAGGCAACACTTCACAAGAAAAATCTATTGAACTGAATCAACCACTATATAAAGAAAATTTACTGAAATTAAATTTAATAACTTACAAACAAGAAACAGCTAACACAATGAGAGAAATTCCAGCTAACGAGTGGTATATAATTACTGGAGATATAGTCAATATTCGAGCTAAGCCAAACAAGTTTTCCAGATTAATTCTCAAAAAAAAATTAGGACAAGAAATTTATGTAACCAATATAATCGTTCAGCCTTACAAATATTATTTTAATAGAAATGCAAGTGATGATTTCGTATGGCTAGAAACTTCTATTGAGAATGAAAAAGTTTATGTTTCTTATAATTATGCAACTCCTATAAAACATTGTGCTAAAATATTCAATGGCCAAATTTGTTATCAAGCTAAGGTTAGATCACTTTATAAGTTAAGTGAATATCAGGATATTGTTTATCTAAAAGAAACTGTTTCACAAAGTTTAGGAGATATTTCTGAATCAGGATTTTATAGTACATTAAAAGGAGATGATTACGAATCTGGAGGTTTGAAATATAGTGAATACAATTTTGAATTCATTTATGCCGGAATATTTTTAAACAAGAATGTTATTATCTATAGCTGTAAAATTTATGGGGCAGAAGGAGGTGTTTATTGGAATTTAGAATATCTAAATTTCATAGTGATTGAAGATAACGTCATTGTCTATAAAGGATTTATCGTTTTGAGTAAGATAACAAAAAATGAACTTCAAGATTCTACCAATAATGAATTATTCTATGATAGATTCCACTCTGATTTGAATTCAAACTTTCAGAAAGATTTTCTCGAATTTATTTTTGAATATGATGAAGGTATATATAACTTCAAAACAGAAAAATACTATCAGAAGAAATTGAAAAAGAAATTTTATAAGATAACAAAATGGAGTGAAATCAAAAACTTTCACAATGAGTTGGAAAAGTTCAAATGATTTTTTTTGTAACTGATGAAGTGTTTGACTCCTTTTCATTAATAATCAGAAAAAGTTATTGAAGAAATTTTTCATTAAACTAAACTCTAATTGGTTTTCTTTATTCCTGTGTAAAATTTTAATCCCATTTTAAGGAGATTAAAATCATGTCCGAAAAATAGTAGTTAGTCCATTAGAACTCATTTAATTTCTTACTGCATTGTTTTGATAAACTCTTTTCATTTTTTAAAAGACATTTGATAATTCTTCCGCCACCAGGAATTGTCCAACTGCAAAACTTTTTTACATCATTTTTACAATCCTCTGAGCCATTTTTTCTGATTTTTTCTAATGAGGTTTTAAGTCCATTTTTACAACTAGAAGAGAGATTTGATTCATTTTCCAATAAACATTGAATAATCCTAATGTTACTTTCAGAATTTTTAGAGCATAACTCTCCAATGTCATTTTTACATACCGATAAAATTTGACCTCCATCGTCAGGATATAATCCTAACGATAATAGTAGAATCATAATGAATATATACTTTTTCATTTTAGTTAAACTCCCTTTGAGTGTTTATTGATTTATAAAGTTTTCGCTTTTGATTTAAAATGCTAATACAAAAACCATAAAATTTGACGGTATTAAAACTCAGTTTAGAAACCATTTTTTTAATATCTCCTTCGAATTAGGTGGCAAACTGAACAACATTCCTTCAACTCCAAAAGTGATAGGTCCTTTATAGTATTTTTTTGAGTCACCTAAAAAAGTAGAATGTAAAATAGCTATGGGTGTTGGTGGAATGATATGGTGAAATACGAGATGACCAACATTTGCATCCTGAGCAATTCTTGCTGCTTCTTCCGGAAATGTGTGGTAAGACAATATGTCGACAGAAACTTTTTCCAATACTTTTTGATTGTTTTTATTTGCTTCCAGATTTAGAACCCCAAGCATTTCAGGGTCTAAAGCCTCATGAAGCAATAAATCAACATTCTGCGAGTTGTTTCGTAACGATTCACTTGGTAAAGTATCCCCGCTAATAACAACTGATCTCCCCTTATAATCAAATCGAAACCCAAGAGCGGGATCTGCTGGAGAGTGATCGACTAAAAATGCTGTTACTTTTAAATCATTTTTCTGGAAAATAACTACTGCCTTATTTTCATCGAAACCCTCAATTGTTTCAGGCGAACCTCCATTTCCTTCTAATGGTGCAACTGAATCTCCATGATGGGCAAACCGAAACCCTTTATCAATGGAATATGCTTGGTTGAATCCTTGCACTACAGTGTCAATTCCTTTGGGACCAAGAATTTTTAGAGGTTTTTTTCTTGCTCCACTAGTCCATGATTTTAGCATTAACTCACCTAAAGCTCCAATATGATCTGAGTGTAAATGGGTAAATAGGACTGCTTCTATATTGCCTAAGGGTACCCGCATTAGCTCTAAGTTTTTTGTGCTTCCTGGTCCGGTATCAACAATAAATAAATGTTCTCCCGCAAGCACAAAAGTACAAACTCCTGTCCTTTTTGTATCCGGTAAAGGTGCACCGGTACCAGCCAAACCAACATGCAAGCCATCTGGTAGACTAGTGATCCAACTTTGTTTCATTTGCCTACCTACAAATTTAGTCCATAAAAAATTTCCTATATAACGTTCCGCTTTAAATGCGCTCAATATAAGAAAAATAATGCTTCCGATTAGAATGAGGATTTTCTTATTAAAAAATGTACTCATTACTAGTCGATTTTTTTGAGATTCTGCATTTATAGAGTAAGAGATAATTGTTAAAATCAATATTGTCAGAAATACAAGTTCAGAAATCAGAGTGCCAAAAAGCACGACCGGAATATCGTCAACTAGATAACTAATCAATCTACCAGTAATCACTAAAGAAAGGAAAACAATGGGAACAAATAACAACCTTCGAAAAGTGGAAAATGTACCCAACAAACTAAAAAGACCCATACCAAGGAACAAAGCACCTAAATCACCTCTTAAAGAGTTGATCCCCACTGCACGAGAAGGTTCTAAAAAAAGATTCATTGCAAGAACTTCAGGAATGATAAGAAAACCAAATCCCATAAGAAGGAATATAAACCCAACCCCACCTGATAAAACTCTTAGGGTAGATTCTACAATTTTATTTCCCAACAAATTTTTCATCTTCTAGTTCCTCCCGCTAGTTTGATCATCCTATTAGCTACTTCTGCGCCTGCATTTTGGTTTTGCCCGGAGACGATGCGTCGGTCGATGACAACATGATTGGCAAATATATCCCGAAAAGCAGTAGCACTTTCGAACTTTGCTCCTGCTGCTCTTAGCTCCCTTTCTGGATGCTGGGGAGTTATGGATATTCCTAGTTCCTCAATTTGCTTATTTGTAACTCCTGTGATTCTTAAATCTTTGAGAAGTGGTTGGTCATTCTCGTCTTGGGCTAATAATAAACCGAGTAAACCATGACAAACGCCTCCAATGATTTTTCCTGCTTTGTTAGCTTGAGTTATCTTTTGCCCCAACACTTGAGAATAACCAAGATCATAAGCCGCTCCCCAACCTCCGGCTAGAAAAATGATGTCGTATTGTGTGAAATCGACTTGGTCAATGGGAAGAGAATTTTGAACCTTGTATTGTAATTTTGGGTCTGAAAGAAACCTTTCATCGTATTCACTTTTAACAAACCTCTTAAAAGAAATGGGATCAATTGGGATTTTTCCCCCTTTGATACTGGCTACATCTACTGACATTCTAGCATCCAAAAATTCATAGTATGGTGCTGTGAATTCAGACCCAAATACACCAGTTTCATCTCCTTTCACTCCTAACCTATCGTGACTGGTTGTTATAATTAAAGCCTTTCCATTAGGAAGCAGGTATCGCTGACCATTGTATTCAGGGTGCAAACCCATTTTTTTTATTGCGAATGGTAATCCTGACCTTATGAAAATTCCCGCTAGTATAATGACTGCTAGAACAATTAAAATTCTCTTTTTATTCATTATGCTATCCTTTAGAGTCTAGTTTTCCGCGAAATAGATCGTAGAACCCATGAAAGACCAATTTAAACGGATTGTATCCAACAGGACCAGTCGTGATTCCATATCGAACAGGAGTGGTCTCTGGGGTATAGCTACCGAACAGGCGATCCCAGATCATAAGTAAACCACCATAATTCTTATCTATGTATTCCGGATTCGAAGCATGATGAACGCGATGAGCAGAAGGTGTATTTATGATTCCTTCTAAGAAACCTAGCTTACCGACTGACTCGGTATGCAAAAAGAATTGGAAGAAAAGGTTTAAACTCTGAGCCAATAAAATAAAAGCTGTAGGTGCACCAAGAAGAGCAACCGGAATATAAAACAATGCACCAACTAGGGGACTCAACCAATTCAATCGAAAGGATGTTGAGAGATTCATTTTTTGCCCCGAGTGGTGGACAAGGTGAAATGCCCAGAAGAATTTCGTTTCATGCATGATCCTGTGTTGCCAATAGTAGAAAAAATCTACTAGAAAAAAAGTTACAATAAATGATAATATACCTGGTTCCCAGCTCAGAATTTTAAAATTAGCGACTGAGGTTAGGATCCATAATTGCCAACTTAGAAACAATGCTTTTGAAATTTGATTTCCTATCAGTACAGCAAAATTGGCGGCAGTTTCTTTTCCATCATGAATATTTTTTTTCTTCTGCTGTGACCATACCCATTCCGCAATAATAAGCATGGTAAAGGTGATTCCTATTATAACTCTCGGAACGAATGAACTACTGTCTGGTTGCATTAAATTTATAAAATCCATACTATTCTCCTAAACTGTTTATGAACCCATCATAAAGGAAAATGAGATCATAATCTAATAAATTTAAGAAAAATATAATGGATTCCAAAATCAGTCGGGTTTTTCTGCTCTTCTAAAATCTGTAGGAGTACGACCGGTTGTTTCTTTGAATGCTTTGTTGAATACGGCAAGAGAACGATAGCCTAAATCCATTGCAAGTCGAATCACAGGAAGATCCGATTCATTTACTAAACGGTTTTTAGCGGCTTCTATTCTGTATTGATTGAGAAATACATTGAAATTTCGATAGCCAAGTATTCCATTGATTGCCCGACGAATCTTATATTCTTTTTCTTGCATATCGTTAGCAAGCTGACTAATGGTAAGACCTTCCGTGCAGTAGTAATCTTCTTTCTTCATGAAAACTTGAATATTTTGAGCTATTTTTTTTAGCTCAGGATTCTCCACAAAGTTTTGAACTGTGGATTCAAGAACCGAAAAATTGCTTTTAATAAGCCAAACATGAATATGAATACAAATGCTAATTGCAAGTATAGAAGAAATCCAGTTTCCGATTTCACTAAGAACAGGTCCCCGAAGTAGCAAAATTATACCCATAACAGCGATAATAGTTCCTGCTCCCCAAAATACTGTTATGCGACGCATACTCAGTCGATTCTCCACAAGTTCGTCTTCTATATGATTGGCAGAAGCCCATACAGCAGCTATAACAAACCCCAAAGTGAGGGCGGCGGGCAGAAGAGCTCTCCATACAAAATCTTGCTCGGGGTCAATAGGAAGCAGTAAAGTCCGATACCTTGCACCCCAGATAATTGTAAGTAGAATTTTGCCTGTAAGGAGTAACCAGTGTTTCCAGCTCGGTTGGAAGTTTTCTCTACCTTGACTTACTGCAAAGAGCCAAAACCAAAAACTGGCACCACTCTGCAATGCTACAAATGGAAGAAATACGAAATTTGGTGCTTCTTGCTTATAAAGAATCGGAAATAGCAAAGCGGATGCACCTCCGAGTCCTATAAAAATAGAATACAATCGTTCGAGTGAACGAAGGCGATAGACAAGAAGCCCTACAAGTAAAAGTACATGAGAGGTAGCCACTATCCGAGCCATATTAGAAGCGGATTCCCAAGTCATACCGGATTTTTCCCAAGTATAGAAGATAGAAATTTACGGTCACAATTCATTCTGCCCAAAATAATCAAGTAGATACAAAAAACAAGTGGAAAGCCAATCAATCATTATGCAAAAAAATGACTGATTTTAGAATCCGTCGTATTTTTTCAAAAACAATAAGAACCAGTTCAGTTCTTCTGGTAGTCTGGGAAGGATAATAGATCCTTCGGGACTTTGAAGTTCAAAACATATTAAATTCCGGGGTTGCTTTAGTGGTTCAGAAGATATAATTACCAAAAACGATGGAGAAGAGAAATGAAAATTTTTACACTAATCTTGGCGACTGAGACTACAAGCATCTTCTCTGCCTCGATACAATGATAACATGCGTGTGAACCTTATGATCAAATATATTTTTCAAAAGTTCCATCAAACCTATATAAAAAATTATATACATAAGTTATGGTAACCTCTATAAACCTATAAATTTGTACCCAAAATATTAGGGTATTCTAAAAGTGGAATCATGATACAGTTCACATTATTCAGCGAAGAAGATAGGGTTGCCAGACTAAACAAATTAAACAATCCCCTTGAAAAGTTTAAGTCAATGATTGAGTAGGAAATTTTTCGTAAAGACTTAGAGTCAATGTATAAAAATGAAAATGGGAAAGGTGGTCGTCCTCCTTATGATCCTGTAGTTATGTTCAAAATAATATTTTTGTAAAGATTGTATAATTTATCAGATGAGCAAATGGAATTTCATCTTGTAGATAGGCTTAGTTTTCAAAGATTTCTTGGACTAGAAAGTGGGGATAAGTTACCTGATGCTAAAACGGTTTGGGTGTTCAAAGAACGTATCAAAGAAGAAAAGGAACAAATCAAAAATGATGAAACTCCTGAAGAGTGGAAGAACAATCCAAATAAACTTTGTCAAAAAGATTTTGAGGTAACGGATGCATCTGTCCGCGATTCACAACCCGCACCTGAGTTTAATGAAAGGATTAATACCAAACTTGTTAAGATTGGGCCCTGAATGGAAATCGCAGCTTCTTGAGTGAGCCGCACATTAAGTCTTGTGAATCAATTATTCTGGAGCATCTACTCAGCTTTTGTGAATCATTAATTCTAGTCAGGTTTACGCTAACGCGTACTGACTCATGCTTTGCATGGTCATAACCTCGCTCCCTAAGGTCGCTGCGGTTGATTACAAGCGGTAGCTCTAATTGCCGTTAAGCCGACTTGGCATCTACACAGTTCTTTGAAAAAGAATTGCGAAGATGAAAACCTCAATTAGAACAAATGAATAAGTTGTTGAATGAGACTTAAAAATACTTCTTCGCAGCTTCTTGAGTGAGCCGCACATTAAGTCTTGTGAATCAATTATTCTGGAGCATCAACTCAGCTTTTGTGAATCATTCAGTCAAATTAGTTCTTACCTTTTCCTTCATTAAAAGCTATCCAAACTGAAAAGATAAAACTTGCAATTGCTAAAATTTGCATGAAAGGATCGATAAAAAATTTATATGGTTCATAACTTAAAACTAATGCAATTGCAGATGCTACCAGAAGTGAGCCAAGTAAAGCAAGCAATGGATCTCTAGTCATTTATTCTTGAGAAGTTCTTTTAAGTCTTCTTTGATTCCTTTTCGAATCATTCCCGAAAGACCAACTAGCATCAAGAATAGACCACAACAAATAACTATTATAGCTGAAATGATAAAACCTATACTCATTGTTAAAGAATAAACTATTGTTTAAAAATAACAAGCAAGATTTAATGAGTTAAAACTTTTTTAAAACACTAAAAGTAGAGAGGGTATATCATAAAATATACAATTCAATAGAAGGAGCAAGAACTGATTTATTCTATTTTATTGAAATATTTTATAATAGGAATAGGTTGCATTCAAATTATTAATCCATTAGATTTCAAGAAAATGTATTACAAACGAGCAGCTTGAAATCATGTCGGTTTTTAAGTAGGTAGTCCACCCATCAGACGAACATGGGGTTTCCCATGTTCTTACTGAACAGCAAGCTCTATTCGAGTCAATTTATTTCTAAGCCTTAAGATTGGGCCCTGAATGGAAGTCGCAGCTTCGAACAGAAGCGAGACTACAAGTCGCCTGCGGAGCAGAAAGCGAACTTGGTGACTTCGTAAATTTTTTGAAAAAAAATTTACGAAGTCAAAACATGGGGTTTCCCATGTTCTTACTGAACACCAAGCTCTTTTCGAGTCAATTTATTTCTAAGCCTTAAGATTGGGCCCTGAATGGAAATCGCAGCTTCGAAGAGAAGCGAGATTACAAGCGGTAGGCACTTTTGCCGTTAAGCCGACTTGGTGACTGAAGTAAATTTTTGATAAAAAATTTACAAAGTCAAAAAACTTTAATGAAAGGATTAATACCAAACTTGTTAAGATTGGGACCTGAAGGACTCGGTCACCCTGCGCTCGACTTCCTGTCTCGCTTGTGCGACCCCCTCGCTTGCTTTGCTCGACATCCGTGTCTCGCATCAGACGAACATGGGGTTTCCCATGTTCTTACTGAACAGCAAGCTCTATTCGAGTCAATTTATTTCTAAGCCTTAAGATTGGGCCCTGAAGGACTCGAACCTTCGACCCGCAGATTATGAGTCTGCCGCTCTAACCGACTGAGCTAAAGGCCCGAATACAGTCAGTCTTTAATTGCATAATTCAGTGACAAGTTTTTTTCAGTGATGTTGACGAATTCTAATCCCTTTTTATAGTGAATAAAAATGAAATATGTTTTAGTTGGAACATCTTTTTTCGGAGCTCTTGCAATTCTCTTTTATCTGACAATAATTGAAAAAGAGAATACCAATAAATTATTTCCATACAAGATGAAGTTATACTACCAAAGAGCTGAGGGAATTAAACCAGGAACAGAAATTACTGTTTTAGGCATACCCTTTGGAAAGGTTGAATCCATCAGACAAGCTAAACGGAATGAATTTCCCGACGATAGATACCTTGAAGATGGCAAAGAAGAAGGTGTAGAACTAACGCTAATGATGAAACAACCACTCACTCTTTGGGATAACTATTCCATTAAGTTCAAAGCAAAGACTGCATTTTCTGGTAGAAGTATCGATATCGACCCGGGAAATTTCAAAGGTGAGGAAAGTTCTTCTTTCACTCCCTCTTATGCAAGAGGAGCGAACCCAAGTGACCATTCCCCAATTGCTAGATACTACGATGATTTTTTTTCTAGTGCATATGAAGTTCTAGATGAGAATAAAAAAGATTTCCGCAAAATTGTGGTAAACCTAAAAGAAACTAGTTATAAGTTAAATTCAGGAAAAGGCACTCTTCCCATGTTCATTCATTCGGATATAGCATATAATAATATTTACGATCTATCCAGCGATGCATCCCTTACTTTAAGAGAGGCAAGAAGATATACGGAAGGCGAAAGACATCTCAATCTATTCAATGCACCTTTTGTGCTCACAGTATATTTGAATATACTTGGATTAAATATTCTATCTCAGTCCACTGGTGGTGGGCAATGAACCTAGCTGAGTTTTCATCGAAGAGGATTAGAGAAGTAAACCAAAAACCTCCTAATGAATCAGGGGAATATATTCTATATTGGATGCAAGCGTATAGAAGGCTTCACTGTAACCATTCCTTGGACTATTCCATTCAACTTTCCATTCAAACCAAACTTCCTCTAGTGATCTATGAAGGTCTAAGAAAAGATTATCCTTGGAACTCTGAAAGAATTCATAAGTTTATTTTAGAAGGTATGGAAGAGAATCGTAAGCTAGCGGAAAAATATGAAATAAATTATTTTCCATTTGTAGAAACGGAAACAGAACAAGGACATGGAATCCTAAAAAAACTTTCCGAAAAAGCACATACAGTAGTCACTGATGATTTTCCCTGTTTTATTATTCCAAAACAAACTCAATCTCTATCCAAAAAAATTGACCATAGACTAGTCTCAATTGATGGTAATTCAATCATTCCTATTTCTGCTTATGGGAACTTTGCAAGTGCCGCAAGAATCCTAAGACCAAGAATTCATAAACTATTTGCGGCAGGTTATGAATCTAAGTCTGCTTCAAAACCAAATTTTCAATCACTTCCCAAAAAAAAGATTTCTTGCCCATTTCCAATTTACAAAGGAAATTTCACAGAACTATTAGGTAAAATTAATTTCCAAAACTCAGTTTCTAGCGTGGACGGAATTCATGGGGGAACGAGTGTTGCCCAAAAAATTTTAAAAGAATTTATCCAAACAAAACTTGCAAGATATAGCACTGATAGATCGAACCCAAATTCTCCCGAAAAAACTGCTGTGACGGGGCTGTCTGCTTATCTTCATTTTGGACATATCAGTGTTGAAGAAATTATCACTGAGGTTTTGAATTTTGGTACTGAATGGAGTCTAGAGCAATTAAAGAACAAAAAGTTTGGGGATAGAGCTAGTTTTTTTCATCAAGAAGAATTTGTAAATTTATTTCTGGATGAATTAATCACCTGGAGAGATATTGGATATCTATTCTTTTGGGATAAGAAAGAATTTAGAAAAGATTTGAGTTCATTACCTGATTGGATAAAAAAAAATCTAGAGAAACATAAATCTGATAAAAGAGAATTTAAATATTCAAAATCTGACTGGGAAAATTCCAGAACCCACGATGAACTTTGGAATTCAGCACAAACTGAACTTGTTCAAACTGGTAGAATGCATAACTATATGAGGATGCTTTGGGGAAAAAAATTAATTGAATGGTCTAGTTCTTATGAAGAAGCTTTCGAACTCATGGAAGAGTTCAATAATAAGTATGCATATGATGGACGAAATCCAAATTCTTATACTGGAATTCTTTGGTGTTTTGGTCTTTTTGATAGACCATGGTTTCCAGAAAGAAATGTTTTGGGAGTACTAAGGTATATGTCTTCAGACTCAACTAGAAAAAAATTCAAAATGAATGATTATTTGTCTTATATTAAAAAATTGAAACAAACGGGGGATACACTTTTTGATTAGCAAGGAACAAAAAGAAAAAATTTTACAGGCTCATATCGAATTTGAACTTAAGAAAGTTCAATCTCAGAACTTAGAAAAAACTATACAGATAGAAACAGAAGAATATCTAAATTTTTTTCTCACAAAAAAACCAAATCAGGTTTTACCTAAAGAAAAACTTAAAGAGTTTGTAAAGATTAAGATCAAAGAAATAAAACTAGAACAAAAATCAGTTTTATTCATTCAAAAGTTAATTAGACTCCATCTAACTGAAATTACTAAAGATCCTTCTAAGATCAATTCTGTCTTAAATAAAGAATCATTTTTTGCACTCGCTAATGATTCTATTGGATTAAAAGAACTTAGAACTAGAATCATTCATTTTGCAGTTAACTCTAAAGCATATTCCAGAATGATCTCTTCAATCATTCTTGCATCTATTAAAGATTTTATGATCAATGAAAACCCTCTCGCTAAAAATCCTCTAGCAGGTTCTTTCTTTAAGATGGGAGAAAATTTTCTAAACAATCTTCCTGGAATGCAAGGTAATTTTGATAAAAAAGCTGAAGAGTTTATTCAGGCTAATCTATCGGGAAGAATTCAACAGTCAGAAAAATTAATCAATGGTGAATTAGACTCAGGAAAGGCGAATGAAATCTTAGAAGAGTTTTGGAACTTTCTTTCAGAAATTTCTTTCCAAGACATACCTACTCTAGTTCCTGAAAAAGAATTTTTTCAATTCCTAGATAGGATTCCTGGTTTTTGGATACATGTTCAAAATTCAGGACTTATGGAAAACTGGATACTATCGTCAATTGAGATTATTTACAATGAATTTGAAAATAAAACCTATAGTGAAATTCTAGAAGAATCAGGAATTAGCAAAGAATTTGTTTCCAAAGAAATTTCTTTAGCTCTATTCAAGACTTTAGATAATGATACCATCAGAGAATATTATAAACAAAGACTTGAGGCTAGACTAAAAGAGTTTTATTCTTTAGAATGGGACAATATATAAAATCTTCACTCAACTAATTGATTAAAATCAGATTCTAGAATTTTTTTTGAAAGAAATTATTTCCATAATTCCACTCTTGGAAATTTTGAGAAATAATTTCTTTCATAATTTGTATAAACTATGAATAGATTTGTAAACTTGATTTTTGAAAACCATACTTATTGCCAACTTCTCAATAATTTTTTTTTTGAAATTTACTGAGAAGATTTATTTTAACTCTATATAATAAACTCACTGCAGAATCAAAAAAGTGTAATTTGCAATAGTATATATTTGTTTTATAACATTTGTTATACAAAAATTTTACAGCAAATAAATAAAATTATAGACAGTGATATTGATTAATAATAAAGTCGGTCTCTGTCATTTGCTTTAGTGTAATTTTTTAAGTTATATTTTTATACTATAGTTACTCAAGAGCAAAATGAACGAAGTTTAATTGATGAATCTTAATTTATGTATTTTTTCTCTTGAATTAAATCATCAGTAATCTAAATTGAGCTTAAGGAGATAAAACATGAAAAAACAAAACGTTAGTTTTTTTAAACGCGTTCAAATGCTTGTAGGGATAGGTTTAGTTGCTTTTACAATGGCAGCTTGTGGAACATCAAGGGAAATGACTGTTTCCAGTGGTGATAGGAGTGCAACTCCAGGGCAACTTCCTAAAGATGTTCAAGCACTTTGGGAAAAAAGACATGTAGAGGCTGATCTTAAAAAAGCAATCGAGAAAATTGATCAATTAGTGAATGATAACCCTAACAGTTATGAATATTTGATTATTGCTTCTAGAGCTTACTACGTTATGGGAGATGGTCATCTTTTTTTAAAAATAAATGAAGACAACGAAGCTAAAATAAAAGAAGAGCAAAAAGTTGTTTACGACAAATCCATCAAATATGCAGAAAAAGCAATGACTCTGAATCCCGCTTTTCGTAAAAGAGTGGTGGATGGAAAAGAAAAATTCGAAGATGCAATTGATGCACTTGGAAAAGACTATGTTGATGCAATCTATTGGAGATATGCGGCTCTTGCTCGTTGGTCAAGACTAGAGGGAACAGGTACTCTTCTTCAAAACAAAGGTAAATTTACAAAAATGGTGAAAAGAATTGAAGCTCTTGAGCCTAACTATTTCTTTGGTGCAGTTTATCGTTTCTATGGTGGATCTGAAACACTTTCCCCAACAGGTAATATGGCTAAAGGTAAAGAAAATTTTGAGAAAGCAATCAAGATTGAAAATAATTTCTTCGGAAATCATGTGCTCTATGCTGATGTTTGGGCAAGTAAAAAACTAGATAAAAACCTATTTACTAAAGAATTGAATTTTGCTTTGAACAACAAACCTGAGATTCTTGGTAAACCAGAATGGATTCCTGAGCAAATCATAGAACAAGAGAAAGCTAAAAAATTCATGAAAGATATAGACTCTAGGAACTTTGACTAATGGAGGATCATATGTTCACACTTAAAAAATCCCTTATACTTGCATTGTTTGTACTAACAACGCAAAGCATATTCTCTCAGGTAGAACTGAAACTTGGAACTGTTGCACCTACAGGAACTCCATGGGCTGATGAACTGAATGGAATCAAAAAAAGAGTTGAGACTGAAAGTAACAAAGGAATCAAAATGAAAATTTTCCTTGGAGGACAGCTCGGTGGTGAAAATGAAATTTTACAAGGGATTCGTAAAGGTAGAATCCAAGGGGGAGGTCTCACTGCAGGAGCCGTTGCATCAGTGATCCCTGAAATGGATATTCTTGAATCTCCATATATGTTTGACAGTCAAAAACAAGCAGACTGTATTCTAGACAATCATCTTTTGGAGCCATTCAAAACTCTATTTGATGAAAAAGGACTCATCTTTGTATCTTGGGCTGAAAATGGTTATAGAAACATTGGCACTAAAACAAAAGATGTTAAGTCACCTGCTGATTTAAAAGGACTGAAAATTCGTTCCCAAGAATCCAAAATTCATCTTGAATTCTGGAAAAAAATTGGCGCAAGTCCAGTTCCTATCGCTATCCCTGAAGTTCTTCCTTCTCTACAAACTGGAGTTGTGGACGGTTTCGACCAAACTGCTCTAATGACTCTAGCTGCTGAGTGGCAGACTGCGATTAAGTTCTATACAGTAACTGAACATATTTACCAACCAGCAGTTGTTGTTTATAGTAAAGATTTTTTCAATAAACAAACTGATGAGAACAAAAAAATTCTTATGGGTACTGGAAATGCAATGGCTCCAAAAGCTAGACAAGCAGTTAGAAGATTGAGTGCACAACTAATCAAAGCATTAGAAGATAATTCTGTTAAGATTAACAAACTGTCTGATGCTGAGAAAGGTGCATTTAAGGCTCTCACTTCTGGTGTTGGGGAACAAATGGTAGCTAAGATTGGTGGTAAAGCTTCTATGATCTTTGGTAAGATTAAAGAAGGCAAAGCAGCCTGCGGTAAATAGAAATGCAAAACCTCGTTTCTAAAATTTTAACTATTCTAACTACTATTGAAAAATGGGTTGCAGCGATATGTATCGCTGCACTCACATTACTCATGGTTGTTGACATTTTAAAGAGAGAGGCAATGAACGAGGGAATTCCTTGGGCGCAAAAACTCTCTCTTTATTTCATGATTTGGGCGGGACTCATCGGTGCTGCCTTGACTTCCTCCAAGGGTGGTCATCTTAGACCTGAAATTGCAGATAAGATTTGGCCTCAATCCCTACATCCTGTTCTAAAAACAATAGAACAACTTTTTATTTCTATATTCTGTTTTGGACTCGGCTATTTTGCTTTTGAATTTGTAATTGAAAGTAATAAGCTAGGTGATATCAATCCTGTGACTGATATCCCACTTTGGATGGTTCAAGCAGTGATTCCTTATTCCTTATTTTCTATGGGGCTTAGACATTTTGTATATTTCCTTTTTGCTGATATCAGACCTAAAGATTTGAATGAAGCTGAAGAAGCATTAGCTGCAGAAGAAGCTCTAGCTGCTAAAGAAGCAATAGCTGCTGAAGAAGCTTCTAAGAAAGAAGGGGGAGCATAATGGGTGCACTAGGACTTATTATCCTTTTAATGTTATTAATCTTATTCGGACAACCATTGTTTGTTATCATGGGTGCCGTAACTGCATATTCTTTCTTCTTTATGGGAGATGGTAATATCAAAGGTATTATTGAAGATGTTTTCTATGCTGCTGATAAAGAAATATTGCTTGCAATCCCTTTGTTCATCTTAGCAGGAAACCTAATGACTCATGGTTCTATTGCAAGAAGATTGATTCGACTCGGTAGTAGTTTAACTGCTCCGATTCCTTCAGGTCTTGCAGTTGCTGCGGTGATTTCTTGTGGTATCTTTGCTGCGATCTCTGGTTCTTCTCCAGTAACGTTAATCGCTATTGGTGGAATCATGTATCCAGCACTCAAAAAAGCGGGCTATAACCAAAACTTTGCAATGGGTATCTTGTCATCTGGTGGAACCTTAGGTATCATCATCCCACCCAGTATTCCAATGATTATTTATGCAATCATGGTTGGTGTTTCGGTGATGGATCTTTTCATCGCAGGTGTAGGTCCAGGACTTCTTTTGCTCACAGCTTTAATTATCTATTCTATCGTGAAAGGATGGAATATGCCAAGAGGCAAATGGGATGGTAAAGAAATTCTTACTTCTATCAAAGAAGGTATCCTTGCATTACTCATGCCTGGTGTAATCCTCGGTGGAATTTATACAGGATTTTTTACTGCAACTGAATCTGCAGCTATTGCAGTATTGTACGCGATTATCATCGAAGTCTTTGTGCATAGAGATTTATCTATCAAAAAAATTCCTACAATATTAACTGAAAGTGCTGAAATGCTTGGTACCCTATTCCTTATCCTGCTCCTTGCAGTGAGTTTGAATAAGTTCATGACATTTGAACACATCCCTCAGACGTTAGTCGAAAAGCTATCTGAATTAATCTCTAGTAAAATCACTTTCCTACTAGGAGTAAATATTTTATTACTCATCGTGGGTTGCGTGATGGACATTATGAGTGCAATCTTAGTACTAGCTCCTCTACTTGCTCCTATGGCTGTTCATTATGGAATCAATCCAATCCATTTTGGTATCATCATGATTGTGAACTTAGAAATCGGATACATCACACCACCAGTTGGGGTAAACCTTTTCGTAGCTTCGAGTATTTTCAGAGAGCCTCTTGGCAAAGTGATCAAATCTGTGATGCCACTTGTTTTGATTTTCATTGTTTGTTTGGGTATTGTTACTTCATTCCCACAACTTTCACTTTCCTTAGTAAAAGATGGTGGAGTTAAACAAAAACAAGCAATTCCCGGACAAGGAAAAGAATCACTTGCAATTGAACTTACTCCCGACCAAAAAAAATATGCTGGTAAATGGACATCCACTATCGGCACAATTGAAATCACTGAGGAAGGTAAGATTACTACAACTCCTCCTCTTGGAAAAACAGGAGCTGAATTCTTACCAAAGATGACCGATGCTGCTGTTGAAATTACACTAGACACACTTAAAGCTGTTAGTGAAGAAACAACAAAAGAATTCAAAATCACTACTCCGCCCGATCCAACTACTCCTAAAACGATGAAATTGGACGAAATTGAATTCACGAAAGAAGTGGAGTAAATTTATTTATCTTCTAGTCCAACAAGACTAGAAGATATTTATTTTGAATCGACTAACTCAAAAAATTTTTTATCAAAATTAATTCCTAGATTGAATCATTTTTTTGATTGACGAAAATACTATTTTTATTCTAATTAGTAACCTCAATTCCTTAGGGGGGAAAATGAACAAAACAAAAATAATCTTACTAGTTACCATTTTAATCTTCACAAGCAGTTTAATCGCAGATCCAGCACCTGTTACTGGAATTTGGAGAACAGTAAATGAGAAAGGAGTAGAAGAATCTACAGTAGAAATTTTCGAAAAAGGTGGAAAAATTTTTGGAAAGATTAATTCTTTAAAAGATCCAAATGATAAAAATGGAAAACCTAAGATTTGTACAGCTTGTAAAGGCTCAGATAAGGACAAGCCAGTGGTTGGTCTTGAAATAATTAAAGGGCTAAGTGCTGATGGCGATAAATATGCGGGTGGAATCATAATGGATCCTGAAAATGGAAATGAATATAAATGCTCAATTTGGGCAGAAGGTTCAAAACTGAACGTGAGAGGTAAACACTGGACTGGTATTTTCAGAACTCAAACTTGGTTGAAAAAATAATTCTAAATACTTTGAAATAAAGTATTTTACAATGAGGACCTAACAATTTAGGTTCTCATGCTATGAAGATTGTCGTCTTTTTTATTTCAATCATTCTCTTCTTAATTAGTCTTGGCACTCATGTTGCTTCTAAATTCAGAATTGTTCTTCCAGAAGCGTTCTATTCAATTCATTTTTTTGCTATACTACTTTTTGCATCTGGGCTTTTCTTAAAACTTTTTCAGAATAAATCCAAAGAAAAGAATGGAGTCTTTGAAGGAATTCCACCCATTTTTACAACATTTGGTGGCATTCTAGTCTTATACGCTGTTTTTAATTTTTTTAGTTCCCTTGGTTCCGTTGGAAACGGTGTTCCTCATGTTGTTGAAAACGGAAAATTTTATATATCTGGTAGAAATGTTCCTAAAAGAGAAATCACAATGGAAGAATATATTGATTTAAAATCAAAAATTTCAAGTGGCTTTTCGGGTCATTGGTTGCTTTTTTTATATGTTTCCGTTTTATTATGGTACCCTGTTAAAGAAAATCAAAAACCTGAGGATACATAAATGCAAGATAGACCAAGTGCTAATGAACTTCTAGAAGCAATTGCTGATTTCCTCATAAAAGATGTGATGCCTGCTGTAAAAAATGATGACCTTCTTTCCTACAAAACCTTAGTGAGTTGGAATATGCTTGGAGTCATTGGTAGAGAAATAAAGCTTGGAGAAATAAATCTTAAAAAAGAATTAACTAGACTTAGCACAACCTTAGGAACATCAGTTTCTCTTGAATCCAAAACTTATCTTGAGATTCAGGAAATGACTAGGGAATTAAATCAAGTTTTGAGTAAAAAAATTCAGTCAGAAAAAATTTCCATTGAAGATAAAAAAATCTGGGAGGCAGTGAAAGAAACTTTAAGAGAGAAATTGGAAATTTCCAATCCAAAATTCTTAAGTGGAAAAGAATGATTGAAATCTTTTTCATTCGACATGGACAAGCATCCTTTGGCAAGGATAACTACGATGTTCTTTCTGATAAAGGAAAACTACAAGCAGAGAAGTTAGCTGAATATTTCCAAAATGAAAAAATCATTCCCGATAAAATTTTTACAGGAAGTCTCGTAAGACAAAAAGAAACAGCAAAGTCAACTTCTAAGTCGTTTTCCGACTTAAAAATTATTGAGTCATCTTCTCTTAATGAATTCAAACGAGAATTCTGGAAAGACTCTGCAGAAGAAATCTCTAAAATAAAGCCAGAATTTTCAAATCTATATAATTTATATAAAAAAAAATTACTGGCTAACCCAAAACAATCTAGAATCATTTTTTTTGATCTTACTGAAAGAATTCTAAAGTACTGGAAAGATGGCGGCAAGATTCCAAAGCATCCTCTATATTCTGAATTTAAAACTAATATATTATCGTTCTACGATACTATTTGTAATGAAAAATCCAAAACTAGGATTTTTGCGTTCAGTTCAGGAACTCCAATTTCGATTTTAGTTTCCCATGCTTTAGGTATCCATGAAGGTTCTGAGCTAAAACTTCTTCCTCTTATTTGCAATACTAGTATTACAAAAATCTTATATAAAAAGAATGAATTCTTTTGTGAATTTATCAACTCAACACCACATCTAATGACTAAGGAAAGGACCTTAATATGAGAGCTGCAGTTCTATATAAAAATGAAACTCATTTAAAAATTGAGGAAGTCCCAGAAAAAAAAGTAAAGCCTGGAGAGATAAAAGTAAAGATAGAATGTTGTGGAGTTTGTGGATCTGATCTACATATAACAGTACATAAACAAGTCTCACTAAAAAACTATCCTAGAATTCTTGGTCATGAAGCCTCGGGTATAGTTTCAGAAATTGGAGAAGGAGTTGAGAATATCCAAAAAGGCGATTCTGTGATACTACAACCTGGCGTTAGTTGTGGTCATTGCAAACATTGTATCTCAGGACAACCAAATTATTGTGATGAAAGAGGAGTTTTAGGATTTGAAGTGGATGGTGCATTTGCAGAGTCTATTGTAGTGAAAGAAAAAGCAGTAATCAAATTTCCACAAACAATTCCCTTTACAGAAGCAGCAATTCTAGCAGATGCGGTCTCTACTCCCTACCATGCTCTTAAGTACCAAGGAAGGATGCAATCAGGAGATGTTGTTGCAATCATAGGATGTGGAGGACTTGGAATTCATGCGGTTGCCCTTGCCAAAACGTTAGGTGCAAGCAAGATCTTAGCAGTGGATTTAGATAAGGGTGCTCTAGAAAATGCAGAGAGTTATGGTGCGAATATTCTCATCAATCCAAAAAATGTTAAGAATATTGGAAAAGCACTGAAAGAAGAGAGCGGCGGAATTGATGTGCTTTGTGATTTTTCAGGATACTATAAAAATATTGAAGATAG
Source organism: Leptospiraceae bacterium (assembly GCA_033762425.1). Taxonomy (GTDB): domain Bacteria; phylum Spirochaetota; class Leptospiria; order Leptospirales; family Leptospiraceae; genus JANRLP01. Next base: position 21,718 of record JANRLP010000036.1, on the reverse strand, counting down.
TCTTAGGGCAATGAATACTGGCGGAAGAATGGTAATGGTTGGTATTGGAAAAAATTCACTTAATATAACATTTCCTATGATGATCGTAGATAGGCAGATTAGTATTACAGGATCACTTGGTTGTGACCATCGAGGGGTTCCAGAACTTATTGAACTGGTTGCTTCAGGGAAATTGAATCTAAAAAAATCAATCACTTCAATGCACCCATTAGAAGAGGTAAATGATTGCCTAGAGAATCTTCATGAAAGAAAAGGGAATCCAATTCGTTTTATCATTCGCCCAGGAGAATAGTCATCACACACTTAAACAAAACACTCAAACCAATCCATCTTTGGGCAATCTCTGTAGGCCTTGTAATATCTGGAGATTATTTTGGCTGGAACTATGGATATGCTGTAGCTAGTAAATATAGTTTTTTTGGAGCAATCTTATTTGTAAGCCTATTCTACATCTGTTTTGCATTTAGTTTCACTGAACTAACGTCTGCAATTCCTAATGCCGGTGGACCTTTTGCTTATTCCAGAAAAGCACTTGGTAGAATTGGCGGATTTATTGCAGGATTTGCAGGACTAGTTGAATTCCTACTAGCGCCACCTGCAATTGCATCTGCATTTGGAGCATATGTCAATTTTTTATTTCCAGAAATCCCAGCTTTAAATGCAGCAGTTTTTTCTATAATCTTATTTACCATAATTAATCTATTTGGAATTAAACAAACTGCTAATATTGAGCTTGTGGTTACAATTATTGCAAGTCTTGGACTAGTATTATATCTAGCATTATTATCACCAAACGTTAGTATTGAGAAAATTTTATCTGGAACAGAAAAATTTCATTTTGGTGAACTATTTGCTGCAATCCCATTTGCGATCTGGTTTTATCTTGCTGTAGAAGGAGTAGCACTTGCAGCTGAAGAAACAATTGATCCAAAGAAAAATATTCCCATTGGTTATGGGCTTGGAATGGGAACGTTAGTTCTATTTGCTTGTTTAATCGTTCTATTCACTTCTAGTCTTGGAATCGAGGACACTCTTTCTAAGATAGACTACCCTCTTCCACAAGCTCTGAGTTTTTCACAAAATGGAAAATCAGTTTTAGTCAAAATTTTTTCCTATCTTGGACTTTTTGGAATTATGGCATCCCTTATGGGAATCATTTTTGGATATTCACGACAAATCTTTGCACTTGCTAGATCGGGGTATCTTCCAGGGATTCTAGCAATCCTTAGTAAAAAATACCAGTCTCCCTATCTAGCTTGTATTGCAGGAAGTGTGGTAGGAATCATTGCACTCTTAGTAGGAAAAACTGATATACTGATTTCTTTCTCAGTACTTGGGGCAATAGTTCTATATATCATTAGTATGATTAGTTTGTTTAGGCTTAGAATCATCGAGCCTGAATTAGAAAGACCATATCTTACTCCATTCTACCCAATAACGCCTATCGTTGCGCTAATTTCTGGAATCATTTGTTTGATTGCAGTCGCTTTTTATAACCCACAGGTATTCTTAGCGTTTGGTTCCATCTTTTTGATTGGCATTCTTATTTTCTATTTCTTTGGAAGAAAAGATGTATAGAGCTACAATTCAAAGTAATGTCTATTCTTTTGAAACTTTAAAGCAGTTACTTGCTAAGGCTAGTCCGAAAAGATCAGGAGATGAACTTGCTGGAGTTGCAGCTAGTTCTGAAGAAGAAAGAGTTGCTGCACAAATTACTTTAGCCGATGTTCCACTGAAAAATTTTTTAAATGAAGAGTTTGTATCTTATGATGAAGATGAGGTCACAAGACTTATCCATAAACAACATAATAAAGAATCCTTTCAAAAAATATCTAGCCTAACAGTAGGTGAGTTTAGAGAATATTTACTTTCCTACAAAACAAAGTCCAAACAATTGAAAGAAATTTCAGATGGATTAACCCCTGAGATAGTAGCTGGTGTTTCTAAACTTATGAGAAATTCTGAACTGATTCTAGTTGCAAAAAAATGTTCAGTCATCACTAAGTTTAGAAATACAATTGGACTTTCTGGAAGACTTTCCACTAGACTTCAACCAAATCATCCAACAGATTCTCCAAAAGGAATCATTGCAAGTATCCTTGACGGACTTCTACTTGGTTCTGGGGATGCAGTAATTGGAATCAACCCTGCTACTGACAATGTTCCCAAAGCTACAGAACTACTATCACTTCTCGATAATATTATAGAACGATATCAAATTCCAACGCAGAGTTGTATTCTAACCCATGTTACTAATACAATCGAACTAATTGAGAAAAAAACTCCAGTAGATCTTGTTTTTCAATCAATAGCTGGAACTGAAGAGGCTAACAAGGGATTTGGAGTTAATCTATCAATTTTGAAAGAAGCATATGAAGCAGGAATAAGTCTTAAGAGAGGAACGTTAGGCGATAATCTAATGTATTTTGAAACAGGACAAGGTAGTGCTTTATCCTCTAACGCAAATTTTGAACTAGACCAACAAACCTGTGAAGCAAGAGCTTATGCAGTTGCTAGAGAATTTTCTCCTCTACTTGTAAATTCAGTTGTTGGTTTTATTGGACCTGAATATCTTTATGATGGAAAAGAGATCATTAGAGCGGGTCTGGAAGATCATTTCTGTGGTAAACTTCTTGGGCTCCCAATGGGTTGTGATATTTGTTATACGAATCATAGTGAAGCAGACCAAAACGATATGGATGATTTATTAACCTTGCTTTCTGTAGCGGGATGTAACTTTATCATGGGTGTTCCTGGAGCTGACGATATTATGTTGAACTATCAGAGCACATCTTTTCATGATGCATTATATATACGCGAGGTTCTTGGTCTAAAACCTGCCCCTGAGTTTCAAGATTGGTTAGAAAAGATGGACATACTCGATACTAAGAGCAGGTTGAAGAGCAAAGATAAAGGAAGTCTGAAATGGAAAACAAAACTTCTATCACAAGTAGAAACCCTCTAGTTGATCTAAAAAATTGGACTGATGCAAGAATTGCTCAAACTAATTCTGGAAGCAGGATCAGCACCAAAGAAGAATTAGGATTTAGACTTGACCATGCACTAGCGAGAGATTCCGTCCAGACTGAGCTAGACTTTCAGAAATTAGTTTCAGAACTAGACAATCTAAATTTAGAACATCTAATGATAAAGACAAAGGCAAACTCTAAATCAATATACTTAAAACGCCCTGATCTTGGTAGAACGTTAGACGACATATCTAAAGAAGTTCTTAGCAAGGAAGCTAAAAATTCTGATCTAGCAATAATAATAGGAGATGGGCTTTCTGCAAAAGCTATCCAAACTCAGTGCATTCCTTATTTGAAAGAACTGATCCCAATCCTAGACCAAAATTGGAAACTCTCTAAACTCTTCCTTGTGCACTATGCAAGGGTAGCAGTAGGAGACGAAATTGGTGAAATTCTTCAGACAAAACTTTCTCTAATGCTTATTGGTGAAAGACCTGGACTATCGAGTCCCGATAGTATGGGTGCTTATATTACTTACCTTCCAAAAACTGGTAGAAAAGATTCTGAACGAAACTGCATTTCCAATATTCGAGAAAAAGGCTTAATATTCAAGGAAGCAGCAATCAAGACTAAGTATCTATTAGAAAAGGCTAATAGACTTGAGCTAACAGGAACAGAGTTGAAAGACGAAATGATTGAAGGTCAAGGGCTGGTTGATAGCTAATTGCTATTTGCTAGCAGTTTCCCAAAGTTTACGATACTTTTCAGGAATCCCTCTATCGTAGAATCGATCTATAATTATTTTATCCTGTTCCACTTTTAAAACAGCAAAAAGTGTGTGTGGAAAATCAATTGGATCTTTCTTAAAAATCTCCTGTGACTCTGGTGGTTCACATACAGGAAGTTTTAAATTCATTAGTATCGTTTTTGAACTTGCATCATAACGATTTTCTCTTTCCAACTCTAATCCTTCAGATGGACCATAGTAGCAAAAACCTTTAATGTTCTCAGACTTATGATGAATATAAAAAACTCTATCTTCTAATAAAAAGTATAATAAATTACCTGTATCAGGACAACAACAATTACAACCATTATAGCTAGTATAAACAGTTCCAGAAAATGGTTTATCAATAGAAACTAAATCTTCACTGTAAAGACCTTGAATTGAATAGGATTGTTTTGTTTTGTTATTGATAAAAACAACTCTAGAATTGGTTTCTACAAGACAATCATCTTCAGGATTTCCATATTTTACAGAAAGAACGGTATAGCCCGCTACCTCAGTTTTTTCAATTGCACCTGAATCCCCAACTTTTAATTCACCAGAAAAAACCTCCACAGGACTTGCTTTTTCTAAGTATCTTAAAAACCATTCTTCATTACGAATATAATCCCTGTCTTCTAGGTATGCTTTATCAGTAGAAATTACAGTGAATCCAGAAAAAATCCAGCCAGACTTATTATTATAAATTGTTTTGAACCAATAACCCTTAGTACCGCGATACGATACTATATCACCAGATTTTTCCAACATCTCACCAATTGTATTTTGGGGAACACCGAGTAATGCTCCTGATTTAAAATTTGGTTTGGACATTAAATAAACTCTTGGGGCAACTACTGCAAAAAAATGGGATCTAGGAACAGGACTCAATGTTTCTAATCTAAGAAAACCCTTCATGCCCTGAGCTTCCCCCCTAACCCATTCTATCTTTCCATTGAGAAACTTATCTGCTTGGATATAAGTTCCTAAAACTTTGATCTCTGATTTATGTGGAAGTAGTGCAATGATTTCTCTTTTATCTTCACTAGAATTATAAAACTCTGCACCCTCTAAATTATCTACATAGAATTTTGCTTCAGGATCGGATTCAGATACATTGGGGAGATAGGCAAAACCCTTCCAAACCTGATATTCAATTTTTATCCACCCATTTTCCAACTCACCAATCAAATTGATTTCTTCTCTATATAATGCTCTAGATAGAATAGTTGAAGAAAGTTCTGGTTTGCTATAAATGAATACACCCTGAATATCTTTAACAAAAGATTTTGTTTTTTTTTCTAAGCAAGAATTAGCTATTAGAAGAAATAGTAAGATAAAGATACGACTAGAAATCATTAGTGACAACTAAATTCAAACCAATATTAGTTTTGAAAAGATTTTTAATATTGAAAATAACTTTTTTTCTTTACGTTTTTGCTTAAAATTTTTTCTCTTTCTATATGACTGTAAAGGAAATTATTGGACACATGAATGGTGAAAACCAAACCCATGCCATCATTGTCTCTAGATTCAACGAGTTTATCACTGAAAGCCTACTGAAAGGTGCGTTGGATTGTTTTTCTAGACATGGGGTTTCAGAGAACATTGTAGTTGTTAGAGTTCCTGGAGCCTACGAGATTCCTGTTACTGCTGATAGACTTGCCCGAACCAAGAAATTTGATGCAATCACCTGCCTAGGTGCTGTGATCAGGGGTTCCACTGCTCATTTTGACTATGTAGCAGGAGAATCTGCAAAAGTAGGATCCATCTCACTTGCCCACTCTATACCCATCATTTTTGGAGTCCTAACCACAGACACAATAGAACAAGCAATTGAAAGAGCGGGAACTAAGGCGGGAAACAAAGGTGCAGAGGCTGCTGCAACTGCTATAGAGATGGTAAATCTTTTTAAGCAATTTTAATATGTCATCTCGTCATAAATCTAGGGCAATTTGTCTCCAAGGACTATATCAGATAGAGCTAGCAAATGTGGATCTAGATGAGGTTCTAAGTTATCGCTGGTACGAAAAATCTATTTCAGAAGATGAAAAAGAACTTAGCACCAAACTCATTAAAGGTGTTGTGGAAAATTGGGAAACACTCGATAGTATAATTAAAGCCTATAGCAAGAATCGAGACTTTGATAGAATCTCGATTGTGAATCGATGCATTCTCAGACTGTCCATATTTTCTCTTATTAACATGAGAGAACTTGCAAGCAGGATTGTGATCAACGAAGCAATTGAACTCACTAGAGAGTTTGAATCGGAGGAATCTGTAGGCTTTGTAAATGGTATTTTAGATTCAGTCTATAAGGATGACCTAGCCCGAATCAGTGGAGAACTTTGAATGGAACCAGTGAAGAAGAATAGAATGAGAATGGAAGAAGTTGAGGATTTCGATCCTTCCATAACACAATACGAAACAGAAGAATACAATTCACTCAATGAAAGGAAAGGAACCAAGAGTTCTAGTTTTAACATTTTCCTGATTTTCCTTTCCATTGTTCTGATTTTAGCAATTTGTTATGCAGGGTATTATATATACACTAACCAAAATGGGCTTGTTGCTAACAAAGACAAACGAATTGAACTCATTGGAAACAAACAAGTTGGACTAGGAATTTTAGATAGACCCTATTTGCCTGAGTCCTCTTTAAACCCTAAACTAGCAAATTGTATCAACCTCTACAAATCTAGTAATATCAAAGAAGCTAGAACTAAATGTGAAGATTTCTTAAACTCTCCTGGGGAAGATACAGAAAAATCAATCGCACTCACAGTACTTGGTGCTATCTATGATGGACAAGCAAGGTATGATCTTGCTATTGAAAATTTACTAAAAGCTATTAACTATGATAAATCGAATGTATATGCTTATTATGATCTTGCACTTTCTTATATACACAATGGTGAACAAGACAATGCAAGAAAAGTTCTAAGAAAAGCAAAATCAGTAGCCCCTAATGATTCTAAAATCCTAAATCTACTGGGTAATATTGAGAATGAAACCAATGATCCAGACGCAGCCATTCGAAATTATAAAGAAGCAATTGAAGCCTCTCCAAATGATGGGTATTCTTTTTATAATCTAGCCTTGACTCAGTATAAGAAAAAAGGGAGCACAGTTGAGGCAATTGAAAATTTCAGAAAAGCAATTCTTGTAAATCCTTCAGGTCAAATTGCAGAATTATCCCATTCATACTTAGGTTCAATTTATTATCATAGAGATGATTTAGAAGCTGCTGAACATCACTATCGTGAGGCGTTAGCAATCAGTCCAAACGAGTCTAAGTATCTTTATAATGTTGGACTTATTCTAATGCGTAAGAAAAAGACTGAGGATGCAATTTCCTTTTTTCAAAAAGCAATTGATTCAGGTTCCACTGATCCTCAAGTTTTTAGGTTTATTGCAGAGGCATTTGAAACTCTTAGAATGTATGATAATGCTGCTGTTGCTCTTGAAAAAGCATTGAGGACAAGACCTGATGATGTAGATTCAATGTTTCAGCTAGCTGATCTATACTATAACCGAGGTAATCTATCCCAAGCAGAAGACTTATATAGAAGAATCATTAAGAACACTCCAGGAGACTCAAACACAGAAAATGCTCTTATCAATCTAGGGATCATTCTAGATGATATGGAACGTTTCACTGAAGCTGTTAATGCTTTTGAAAAAGTTGTAGATCTAAATGCGAAAAATGATAGTGCATACTATCATCTCGGGATAGCATACAAACATGCTGGTCAACCCACTAAGGCATTGGAAGCTTGGAAAAAGGCTGTTGCTTTAAATCCAAATGAACCTAAAAATCAAGAAGTCATTGGAGATTACTACTATGAGGCGGGATACTTCCTTGAATCTGCTAGTGAGTTTGAATCTATCTCCAAAGCATATCCAAACAATTATAAAATAAAATTAAAACTTGCAGATGCATACTTCAAGCTTAAGAGCTTTGATAATGCTGAAAAGTCTTTGATTTATGTTTTGAATAATTCAAAAGATGGAACTGAAATCAAAAAGGCTCATAGAAAACTAGCCCTAGTTTACTCAGAAAGTGATCCCAAGAATAAATCCAAAGCTAAGGATGAGGCATACAGAGGCTCTCATATTGACCCCGAAGATATGGAAAGTAGATTGGTTCTTGCAAAAGTTTTGATTGACTCTAATTCCCTTATGGATAGAGAAAAGGCAATAGACGAACTCACTGCGATTACCCGTTCAGAGGTTAAGCCCAAAATTGCAGCTCAAGCCTATAACTATCTAGGACTTTGCTACTATAAAAACGCAGAATACAAAAAAGCGATGAGAGAGTTTCAGAATGCAATTGATCAGGATCCATCATTTACTGAGGCATTTGATAACAAACGAGCAGCTAGAGCATCTTACGAGGATAGCATTCAGGGCAGATCGGGGCTAAGATGAGCTTGACAGATTTGTTGGAATCAGGTTTTATGTAAGTAGTCACGAAATTTCATGAAAAAAATTTGTTTTTCAATCCTTTTTTTGGGTATTTTCCCACTACTTTCCAGTGAATCTAGAGAGGATATCAAATCCAACCTAACCAGTTCGGGTGAAAAACAAATTTTAGCTATTCGAAACCTCAAATCTTCGGGTTTTCACGACCTTTTGCCTATTGTATCCAAAGAATTAAAATCAAATTCATCCAGTGAAACCTTAGTAGCTGAAATTCTTTCCCTCTATGAGGCTTATGGGGATGAATTAGAAACCTATCTTCCTGACTATTTAGAGGACTATGAATGGATCATGAGTCATAGCCAAGAAGACAAAATGTTGGAACTTCTTACAACTTCCATGAAAAATCGGAAGGATAGGAAGTTCATTTTTGCAGTCGGGGAGCTAATCACCCACAGAAACTCTGATGTAAGAACTAGTGCCTTTCAATACTTCTCTGTAGTCAAAGACGATAGAATTCTTCCCTACATTTTGGAACTTGGTAATTCAGAACAGGCTATCTATAGATTTTACTACTTAGAATCCCTTAGATATATTAATGATGAAAGAGCCTTAATCCATATTCCTAAACTTCTTGTGGACCCAAGTCCCGCAATTAGAATGGAATCAATCGCAGTTATAGACAGACTAAAAATAAAAGAAAAGTTTCAGACTGTTCTTGTAATGGCTAGAAATGATTCAAACTATGAAGTGAGAAAATCAGCAACGATCTTTGCTAAAAACCAAAGCCAAGGCAGGATGGATATTTTTCAAGGTGGTTTGAGAGACACTCATGCCGAGGTTAGAGAAACATCCATCGATTCCATCTCCCTATTCAAAAACCCAGCATATTCTCAATCAGTATCTAAGGCAATTGTCACTGAGCCACTTTCAGAATTAAAATTAAAAATGATGAATTGTCTTGTAACCATGAAAAGTTCTGGTGGTGGAGAAGGTCTAATTTCAGCCGTGAAAAATGACTCTAACGAAGAAGTTCGAAAAGAAGCAGCTAGAATTACAGGCGTTCTCTCTGCAAGGGAAGTGCTTCCTACACTAATTTCTATATTACCTAAAGAAAGCTCAATCAATGTCAAAAAAGAAATCACCCGAACCCTTGGAGTATTGAAAGAAAAGTCAGCAATCCCTGCTCTACTCTCTGCATTGAAGAAACGAAATGAAGATAAGTCTTTAAAACAAGAAATGCTTTCCTCTTTAGATAGGATCAATGATCCCAAAGTGATGCCAGTAATTTTTGATATTTTAAACGATGAACCAACTGATTTCAAAGAGAATATCAAAGAATTTCTGAGAAATATGCTTTATCGCCATCATGGTGGAGAAGCTATAAAATCTTGATTTTAGCTAGTTAGCTGTAAATTCTCCTTTGAATTAATTATTGCCCAAAAATTTCTTTCCACAAAAAAACCATATCTCTTGCTTACCAACATTAATTATTTGATTTACTTTTTCTTGACAAAAATTATACTAATAATTCAATAAAAGTGGAGGAAGTATGAAACTTATTTACATTTTGCTAGTATATCTTACTATCATCAATTGTCAGTCTGATGAAGTGAAGATAATTAAAGCTACACCAAAGAATGCTAAGTCATTGGGAATGGTTGAGGGCGAATCTAGTTGTGGAATGCTTTTAGGAGGCCCAACAGCCTATAACTTTATTCCAATTTTTTTGAATGATAGAGTTGAAGGTGCCTATGAAAACGCTTTAAAGAAAGCACCTAAAGCTAAGGCACTCACAAAAATTAGTATCAAAGAAGACTGGTTTTGGGCTCTAGGATTTGTTCGTTGTATGTCAATTAAAGGGGAGGCATTAACATGGGAATAAGAACTTTTATCACTATATTAATTCTTTTATCATTGCTTAATTGTAGTAGTGGTTATGTCGAGTTACATGACCCCGCCAAATTACCTTTAGCTGAAAATTATGATGCATCAAAAACTAGAATGCTAGAAGCAGAAGATTGTGGAAGTCATATCTTAATCTTGTTTCCTGTTTCAATTAATACTAGATTTCGAAAAGCATATCGAAAACTAATGAACTTCGTATCCTTTGATGAGGTTATGATTGAATTAAGTATTGAGGAAAGTTGGACATATATATTGGTTGGAACCAGATATTGCACTACTTTAAGAGCAAAAATAGCTAAAGTAAATGAGACAGTTTCAGAAAAAAAATAATTTTGAACAAATAGTGAAATAGTTCCTGTAAAAATCATTTCCTTGATAAAGAGTATTTTTATAGGACAAAATCTATTTACTTACTGTTATCGAGAATAATTTCCTCTAACCTAGCAAGTGCTTTTTCTAGTTCATCATTAACAATTCTATAATCAAATTTTTCTTTTTCGGAAAGCTCTCTAAGCCCATTCTTAATTCTTTTTTCAATAGAATCTTGGGTTTCAGTACCTCTATTTTTTAGTCTTTGCATCCAAATTTCAGTGCTTGGAGGAAGGATGAAGATGGAAACTGAGGTTGGCAAAGATTGTTTTACTTTAGCAGCACCTTGAACATCAATATCTAAGATTATCTTTTTTCCAAGCCCAAGATTATCCAGAATGAATTTTTTGGGAGTTCCATAATAGTTATCATGAACCATTGCCCATTCATAAAAATAACCACTATCTATAAGTTCCTTGAATTCGAGCTTATCAACGAAGTGATAGTCCTTTCCTTCAACTTCTCTATACCGTTTCTCTCTAGATGTACAAGAAACTGAAAATAAAATTTCAGGATGTTTCTCCAAAAGTAAAGAGATCAGAGTTGATTTTCCCCCACCTGCAACTGAAGATATTATATATAAATTACTATTAGTACTACTCATTTTCTATTGTTTCCTCTTCTTCTAGTAAAGTTTCATTATCTCCGGACTCAATTCTCCTATATAGAGATTCAACTCTTAAAGTGGAAAGCACAATATGTCCACTATCGGTAAATATTATTGATCTTGTTTTCTTGCCCATAGTTGCATCCACTAAATGTCCTGAATTCTTAGCTTCTTGTCTAAGTCTTTTCCCACCAGCAGAATCCGCATGAATAATTCCAACAATTCTATTTTTCAAAATAACATTGGAAAAGCCAATATTTAACAGCCCGAAACTGGACTTCAAACCCTACGTCCTCTTTCAAGCTTGATAGTTTCAATTAGAACAATTTCAGGGATACCAATTGATAGTTCATCAGAAATCTCAGAATGAGAAAAACCTGCCCTAATTAAATGCACTACCTTTTCTATCTTAGTTGAATTTTCTGGTAATTCCTCTAAAACCTCTGAAATATTAGATTTTATCTTCTCTTCTTTTACAGAATTATTATCTTTCTCAAAACTTTTCTGTAAGAAAGAATAAAAATCATCCTGATTGGACTTAGAAGTATTGGATTCTAATAGAGGATTTCCACCAACGGAAACATCTAGTGCAGATTTTGATTTTGCAATTGGGTTTTGCTTTATTTTTGAAGGCAGCAACTCTTCGCTACTTTCCATGCCAAACATTGATTTAAAAGTTCTTCCAAGACTCGCAAGAAAACCAAACTCATTTTCATTGACCGTTTCAATTTTAACTTTTGTATCTTGAAAATTTTTGGAATAATTTGATTCAGCGTTCTTCAGAGTGATTTTTTTGGGAGTAATATCTTTATCAGATACTATCGTTTCATGATATTTAGCAGCCTCTTCTAAAAGTTTTTCTCTTTTGGATTGTAATTGTTCTTTAGTCTCTGAATCATCATCAAGACTAATAGAACTTACATTTAAGGACTCAGCTTTTGCAATTAGATTTCTAAATGCAGTAATCTTTGAATCCATAAGAGCAAGATAGTTTTCTGATTCTTTATAAAAATTCAAAGTTTGAGTTTGGATTTCTTTTTTTACTTTCTGGATATGATAGTCCTGAGAAGTGTTCGCAATTTTTATCGAAACAGCATAGTATAAGATGATACCGAAAACGATATTAACTAGTACTAATGCAAGAAGTTCCAATCTAGTCCCCTGTCTTGATTGTTTTCTTCTTAATTGGTTTCTCTGCCCTTTCTGACTCGGGATCAGAATAAGGTTTTTGTCTAATTTTATCATTTTCCAAATAAAGAGTTTTGGAAATAATTTCCATTTTAGAAGAATATGGTTCTGAATTTTTTAGAATTACAGAAACACCAGGATACATTTTCTTTTCAAAATAGACCTTACCTTGGATTGCGGATTGTTCCATATAAGCTCTTAGAGTTTGAATTTCTTTTTCATACTCAGCGATTCTTTTCTCTAGTTTCTTGATTCCTGATTCTACTTTGAGTAAATAGGCTTCGTTTTCCTCTGTAAATGAGGCAGGATCTGCTTCTTTTCTTGCAACAATCGTTTTTTGAGTTTTGATTAGTGCTTCTACTTTTTCTTTCGATTGGTTTTTCTTCTCTTCATAATCTTCCACTTGCTTCAAAAGTTTTGGATTGAGTCCAACAATAAGTTCTGTAATTGGGTTTGCCTTAGAGCCTAAGTTCTTAGCAAGTATCATCTTGCCTGCTCTAAGTTTACCACCTACTATCTGTCCTCTTTTACCATTACAAACAATCTTACCACCTGCATTGATATTTGAGTTTAAGATACCTTCTTGGACCATAACATCCTTTTCTGTAAAGATATTCGCGTCTTGGATGAACTTGGAAATGATATTCCCACTAGAAGAACTAATCCTAGCCTCTTCCCTTCCTGTGATACCTTGTCTGATGATGATATCACCGTCTGCTTCCACAATTGCTTTTTGAACAGTGCCATAGATTTCAATATTACCAGAAGCCTTGATTTGGAAATTATCTTCAACGTTACCCGTAATCACAATTGAGCCTAAGAAAGTAATATTACCTGTTTTATTGTTCACATCACCGTTTACTCTATAAACAGTTTCAACATTCACTCTACCCTCAGCAAAGATCACTTGACCATTCACATCTGCGATTAGCTTCATTTTATCTTCTGAGAGTATGGTTCCTTTACCAGGAAGTAGATCTAAGTCCATTCCATCCTTAGCTTCCAGTGGACTATTTCTAAGGTCTCTACCCCATTTGCCTTCCCCAGCGGGAATCTTTTCTGCAAGCAACTGACCAGTAACAACGTTTTCAATTAAATCTAGGTTTTTAAAATCAACCCTACCCGAACTATCTTCTTTGAGTCGAATTACTTTTTCCGTTCTCACATGATAGATGATCTTAGCATCATTTCCTCTAACAGGTGGGTCTCCCACAGCAACTACTACTGGTTCATTATAAATTTCATTTTCTAAAAAATAGCGAATATCTTCTTCTTTGATACCATAGGCAATATCTTCTTTTTTGAGTTCATATACAACATCCTGAACTTCTAAGTCCCTTCCCCCCGCCTTTGGAGGTGTAAAGGTTGCATATGCTTTCATGTTGTCGGGAGAAAGTTCAATTTTGATTGCAGCCTCTGCAAATGGTTTTAACTTACTATCTGCTAGTCTTTCGTATTCCTCAGTGATCTCACTAATGACTTCTTTGATTCTTTTTTCTGGTGGAATCATGATTCCACGCATGTTTAATTTTTTTACTACGTCTTCATAACGAACTGGTTTGCCCGCTCCCACAGGTGGAAAACAAGCTAGGTATAGTCCATGTCGAAGATTCTTAATTCTAAAATATCCATCTACGTCTTTAGGGGTAATTAAGTCTTTGAGATCCTTGGACACTAGTTTTCCATCGGTTCCCAGTTTTTCGTCAAGCAAAGCAAGATCCTCTAAGGAATCTTCTGGATCAGCAAGATATACCAAAATTTGAAAAGGCTCGGTCATGAATAAGCCCTTCTTTCCACGTTTTAAAACTTCATACTCTAAAAGGTGAATTGGTTTGTTGAGATGTTTTGCAGCAAGTCTTAGACATTCATCAATGGACTCACCAATGACTTCTACTTTTTCTCTTTCATCCCTATCCATTTTGGATTCTTCTTCGAAGAAAAGACCTTTGAGCTTATCCATACATTTACCCTATTAGAGTATCGGACTCATTTCAAGCAAATATTCTTTAAGAAAAAAGTTTTTTGACTAGTAAATTAAGATTCATAGTTTGGTGAAAGGTATATTTTGGCAACGATCGAATACGAACACGAAAAACTAGTTTCCTTTGATGAAACAAAAAAACATACAATCCTAGAACTTTCGAATGCAAACTCGATTCCTCATATCCAAGCCTGTGGTGGCAAAGCTAGATGCTCTACTTGTAGAGTGATCATCACTCAAGGTATTGAATCGATTCCCGAAAGAAATGAAAAGGAAATGACTCTTGCTCGGAAAAAAGGTTTCGAGAATAATATCAGACTTGCTTGCCAAACAATTCCACAATCGAACCTAAAGGTTAGAAGACTGGTTCATGATACCAATGATATAGAGGTTGCAGTTTCAGAGCGGGCAAGCACTTCGGGTAGAGAGGAAAAACTAGCAATTCTTTTTTCAGATATTAGAGGTTATACTAGTTTTAGTGAAAAAGCACTAGCCTATGATACAATACATATTCTTAATCGATATTTTAAAATTATGGGAAACCTAGTGATTCAAAATTTCGGGTATATTGATAAATATATTGGTGATGGTCTAATGGCAATTTTTGGTCTTGAAGAGTCTAGAAAAAAATTAGCATGTTATGATGCAACTAACGCAGGCCTTGAGATGATCTCTGAAATGAAAAATTTTAATATGTATCTTAAAAAAAACTTTGAAGTAGAATTCGAAATTGGTGTTGGAATTCATTATGGTACCTGTGTAATTGGAAACCTTGGTCATAATAGTAAGATGCAATTCACTGCGATAGGCGACACTGTAAACATTGCAAGCAGAGTGGAATCATACAATAAAGAACTTAAAACAAACTTACTAGTCACTGAATCAGTACAGGAAGTTCTAAAAGAAAAAATCCAAACTGGAAAAACTCAGGATGCAAATTTAAAAGGTAAAGTAAGCGTTCTAAAAGTTTATGAAGTTTTTTCCATTGTAAAAGAAGAGAAAAGTTTGGAAAATAAACTCAGAGAATTTCTTTTCCAAGAAGTATCTGTCACAGATACACCTGGACTATTACGACTAGTATTTCATGATGTATGCAGTTTTGATCCACAAACAAATCAGGGTGGGTTTAAAGCTCAGATACTTAGAACTGAATTCTATTCGCTACCAGAAAATGAAGGTCTAGAAAAGACTGTTACAAAAATTTTAGAATGGTATCATAAATGGAATCAAGAAACAAACTTAAATGTTTCTAAAACAGATCTAATTGCTTTAAGTGTTTCCGTCGGATTAGAAAAATCTGGACTGCCTAGGTTTTCAGTAGGACTAGGAAGAAAAGATGCTGAGTTTACCGAAGGAATTTGGGATCTTCCCATGGAAACGAGTACTCTAGACTCAATCATGAAACGATTCAGTGAACTTGGATTTTTAGATAGAGAAATCATTGCGTTAACAGGAGCTCATACTCTTGGTAAATCTAAAGGAAAACATTTTACTCAAGATCCATTTACTTTTAATAATGCTTATTTTAAACAATTACTAGAGGAAGAAAAAAATCCTGAACTAGCTTTAGTTTCTTCTGACTTATTATTTTTGAACGTTAGTTCTCTTGAAAAGATTGTTAGAGAATTTGCTAAAGACGAATTAGAATTTTTTCATGAATTTACTTCAGCAATTTTAAAATTACTATCTATTGGCCAAAAATAAATTTTGAATTTCGGCTTTTGCAGAACGAATCCTTTCTGAATAATTATTTCCAGAAATCAATTTATAATGTCCATTGGCTTTTTCTATTTCTTCTATAACTGAGTTTAGAAATTCTTTTCTATTTTCAGGAAAGTCTCTTAATGAATCAGAAACCCATTCCACCTCATCTGTAAATATAAGATACAAATCATATTTTCTCTTTTGAATTTCTTTATCTAGCCATTCGGGATATTTTTGAAAATAGAGTTTGCTGTACAATTTAGTGATGATTAGATCAGTATCTAAGATTAGTAATTTGTTAGCATAAAAACTTAAAGTATCTTCCGTAGCCTTATGACCCATTCCAATTTCGAGAATATCCTCATATACTAACTCATCATTTTTATTTTCTAAGAATGTTCTACCATATTCTGGAACAGAAATAGTTCCAAACTCATGTGCTAGAATTTTGCAAGCAGTACTTTTGCCAACAGACTCAGGACCTGTGATTACAACTCGTCTTAAGAAATAAGGTTTAGTAACCTCGGGCAAAAATTCCCAGGAAGAAATTGGATCTTCTCTTACAATTGCTCCTGAGATCGGAAAATTCTTTCTTTCTATATCAATACAAATATGCTTTGCATTCAAATGATGAGAAAGTTCATTTCCATATTCCTCAGAAGTAAATAGGACATCAATTTTTTCAGGATGATGATCATAGATTGTTTTCAACCAAATATTCCAAAAGTCTTTATGTTCTTGAGGATATTGTGGATTTTCATCTTGAACATGGATTACATTGAGTTTGGGAAATCTTCTTTTCACCCACTGAAATCTAATTTCTCCCGAAATTGTTTCACTCTTCAAAGAACATACTAATATGGTGAGCTTATCTACTTGACTTGAAGCTTCTGTAATTAAAAATTCATGTCCTTTATGAAATGGATAGAATTTTCCTAAAATTAGCCCGTTCATAAAATTTCTATTTCCACTTCTTCATTAAATAGAGCAACTAAATCCTCTTTTAGGTTATCGAAGAAATAGATTAACCCTGATTCAGTTTCTAGTTTAAACTGAATCTTATCTTGGCTTAGAACTTCTATTTGATGTTTAAGGATTGGATACCTTCGTATGATTTGATTGATATCAATTGGATTAACCTTTTTACCACTAGGTGTTTTATACAAAACTGGTTTTCTAGAATCTAGAAGCATGAATTTAAGACTACCAGACTCATCTTTTATGAGTTTTGCCTTGTCACCTGTCGCATAACGTAGAAGAGGAAGAAATGGATTTCTAAAACAAGTAATGGTAAGGTTTCCAACCTCACCTAAGTTTAATGAGTAACCTTCTTCATCAGTAACTTCTAAGAATAGATCATGAGGAAGTATTGAAAATAAATTAGGATCATCAGTATCGCTAAATCCAATCGGACCAGTCTCATTTAATGAATAAAAATTGATAACCTTTGTATTCAATTTTTTTTCTAGTTCATGTTTCAATTCTACACTCAACTCCATACTTGTAGATAGAATTGCTTTAGGAGAAAAACTTAAACTAAGATTCAAAAGTTCTTGTAATGAAATTGGATTTCCAGTGATTAATTCTGGTTTAAAAAAATTTAAATAAGAACTAGGATGAGTCTTATCTCTCCATACATTAGGATTTAAGTTGAGTTTAGAAAATCCTGAACCTTTCATGTAGGGTTTTACTGTAGAATACATTGCAGTCTTTTCTTGAAAACTAACCATCATCACCCCAGCTTCTTTAGAGTTAAGATTTAGGTGAATATGATTCTTTTCTAATGCATAAAGTATCATATGAGAATAACAAGCAATAGTTAAAGGATGATTTGGGCAAAGGATAGAATGACCAGTCGTTCCAGAAGTAGGGTTTACAATAACCCTAGAAAGATCTGCTGAATATGGAACAATATCCACTAATCGTTTTGCGATATCTTCTCGTTTCATGATACTAATAAGAGAGAAGTTTTTTTCAATATCAATTCTTGTAAGTGTTCTTGAAAAGTAAGAAGAGTAATTGTTATTTCTATTCAAAAATTCAATTATTTTTTCATTGGGACTTTCAATATTAAAATCTCTTTTCAAAAAAAGTTCTTCTGCAAATTCATTGATTGGTTTCAAATCCAATTGAGTAACTCTATCCCCACACTCATAGTTCCAGTTGGGACTAGTCTCGTGAGACGAAAGTTCATTCAAGAGAGCAAGATTTTCTTCTTGAATCAGTGGAATTCTAGCTCTTAGCTCAGTAGTAATCTCTGAAAATTTTATTCTCCTGTCCATTTGGAAGCAGCCTCCTCTGCCTCTTTTCGTGCAAGTTCTTCTCTGAGTGCTTGTGCCCTTTCTTGAGCTTTTTTTGTTTCTAATATTACTCTTCTTCTCTCTACCGAATCCACAGTAAGCAATCTATTCAATGCTTTCTTTTCGTCTTCACCTTTTGGAAAAAAGTCAAGATAAAAAAGACAGAATCTAGAAAACTCTTCTCTTCTTTCTGAATCCTTCCAAAAATTTTCCCAAGGAACTAGATCAATATAAGGAACAAATTTTGAATTGATTAGTTTTTGAATCAAAACCTTCAAACCTTTTCGATCTTTAAACCATGGATGAAACAAGAGATAACTTGCGAGTAACGTTAGTCCAAGAAGATTTTTAGAGTTTAAAAATTTAGGATTCAAGATGGAACTAAATTCATTTGAGGTTGGATACATGCCAGTGACATGTCTGATCATATCACCATAAATTGCATAATGATGAATCTGACCAGTTGCAAAATCTGCCTTTCCTTTAGAATTCCAAATAGGAGTTTTATATTCATTGGGAAAGTTAAGGAGCCAATTTGTAAGTTCAATTAATTCAGGACCTTCTTGCATTTTTAGTTCCATATTGTTCTTTGCTAAACTTCTCAGCAAATTGAATTAATCCATTCCAATTGCTAACTCTATGCAATTTCCAGCCTTGCTCATTAAGAAAATTTAAACCTTTGGTTCTATGTATTTCAGAATATAATTGTAAAACCATAGTTCCTCCACCTTTACAATTTTCGAGAGCTTTCTTTGCAATTTCAAATCCAGAGTTACCTTTTTCATCTTTATCTAAGATTGTAGTGACTCCATCATCAGAAATTATCAGTATATGTATATTTCTTTTGTGAATCCGACCATCTTCATATGTGTCTCTCAAAATAGAAATGGGAAACGCAGTTCCACCTCCGATATATCCCGTGATTACTTTTAAAATCTCAGCCTCATTTCGAATAAAGCCTTCTGTCTTATGAAACTGACCAGCACCACTCCAAAGTGTGGCTTGAACCTTAGAGCCAGCTCTAAGTGCTGACATTGCGACTATCGTTCCCGCTAATGCGGGATAGGAAAGATTGACTGAAGGATTGGGCATAGATCCTGAACAATCAACATAGATGTCCAGATCTGTTGCTTCAAACTCAGGAGAAGTACCAGAGTCTAGTCCATAAACATCTTCAAGTACTGTATATCCTGGGATTATGACTGGACTTCTTACTGTGCTTTGAAACCAGTTGATATTTTCAATAGGAGAACCAACATCCCAAACATCAGAACCTTCCATAAGTGGTTCTTTGGATTCCATCACCATTGTTCTTGGAAACGGAATAAGATAACCACTTGCTCTTTCTTTATAATATCGTATTGTGATACTAGTTGCATCAAACTGAATTCCCATATCTTTGAGAATTTGTCCGATCTCAAAAGGTTGTCTAGCTTGACCTGAAGATTGATTAAAACTTTTTTGATTAGCTTTCTCCTTTGATTTAGATTTAGTCTCATCGACTTCTAAAGCGGGGTGAATTAATGGTTCAAAGTCTTCGGGGTCCATCTCCATAAGACCATCAGGAATTTCATTAGACCTTCCAGGCTTTAGGGAGTCTAGATGCGGTTTGATTTCATCAGGCAGTGTTTTATCTTCAAGTAGATAGGTAAGAATTATTAGTGCAAATTTAGTTGCCCCCTTTAACCAATCCTCAGTATAACTTTTAATGATTCTACTAGTTAGAATTGCATCACCTTCCATGATTTCATTAATTTCAAATGAAGTAAGAGTATTTTTTTCTAACCCCCACATGATTTCATATACTCTCATATAAAATGCCCAGAGCTTACTTGTGGATGATTTATTGTTTAACTTTTGATATACTTCATCTACTCTTAATCCAAATTCAGTTTTGAGTTTTTGATTAATAAAAAGATCAGTATATAGATTTGCAATTATTGGAGCTTGGTATCCCATTCTTGCAAAATCTAAACCCCTACGTATCTTAAATAAAAGTTTTCCTTGGTTCGTTAGATTTCCGGGATAAAAAATATGATGTCCTAACTCATGAGCAAAAATTTCTAATGCAAATTCTTCTAGTCCAAAGTCTTCAATTTGTTTTTCACAAATCATAACCTCATGAGTATCTAATTTGATAAGAGCAATGGAGCCTTCTACTCCTTCATTTTTTTCATTATTTTTTTTGATGAACTTAGGAGTACGTATCATTAGATACTTGCTCCAAAGTCTAATTGCTTCTTCCCATTTTGGAAGCCATTTTTGGCTTAAGTTCTCAGCTTTCACGGGAAACTCCTGCAATCATAATTGAATGAGTATATGGAGAGGAAATGATACAAGTATTATTCATTTCAACCAGAACCTGCTTAATTAAAGGAAAATCAATCACTGATATATTCAAATCTTTATAGAACAAAGTAGTATCTTTGAGTCTGAAGTTAGTCGGTTTTATGGTTTCTAAATCAGGAATTTCTTTTCCAACTTCCTCAAGAAAAACACCAAAACAATCGGCATATAGTTCAAAAGTATTATTACCATCATACAATAAAAATGATTCCTCGTTTGAATTGCATACTATGGGTGGAGAAATAAACTCTCCTTTGTTTCCAAGAAAACTTCCAAAGGAAGTAAGATGAATTTTTCTATAATTGAATTTTGTATTTTTAAAATTTTTAGGATGATTCCAAGCAGAAAGTCTAAGATAGTTTTGAAGACTTACAATTTCATTTGAACTACATTGGATTGAAAATAGTATCTGGATCAACTCGGGTGAAAATTGATCTAAGATTTCTATTGAATGATTTCGATTCTTAGCAAAGCCTAGAGTCCAAGCTAATACAAAACTAGCATTCAGAAATAAATTTACTTCTAAGTTTAATTTAGATATTTTTTCTATACCTTCTCTGAAATAAGTTATTTTATCAAAGGAGAACTTTCCTATTCTAAGCATTGAATTTGCAAGCATAGGCAAAAGAGTAGAAAAATTATTTAGTACATACTCATTAGAATTTTTCAGTAAAACCAAGAACTCTTTTTCAAAAAATGGATACAAGGAATACTCACCAGTAATTTTTTTTCCATTCAGTTGTAGTACAAAATCATAAAGAGTATTAAGGGAAGAAAATAGTTTATCTTTAGGAATATTCTCAGAAAAAAGTTCATATACAAAACTTCTAAGAGTTTTTAGGAAATCTTCTTGACCAAGGGAAGGATAATGATACTTCGCAAGATGAAATCCATCATTTAATAGAGTTCGATTTTCTGAAAAAAATTCTTTTAAGTATTCTTCCATTTTGCCCAGTTTAGATAATTCGTATAACGTTGGTGAAGATACTTCAATTTCAATATATCATCAAAATTATGTCCATATACCTTTTTCCCCTCAGAGAGAGTTTGCATGATCGCTTCAATTTTTTTAAGTCTAGTCTCTGTCTCACGAACCCCTAAACCTTCTAGACCAGATTTGAACTCTGTTTCTAGTTGATAGATTGGATCTTTTGTATC
>JANRLP010000035.1:0-7353 GCA_033762425.1 Leptospiraceae bacterium | reverse complement strand
AATTCAATCCAAACCATAAGGGAGACTGATCTTTTTTTCTTAGTAAATACAAACCAAGATGATAAAGTCCAATGATTAATATAGAACCTAAAAGAAAAAAATCAAATATCCATATTAATTTTTCTTGATCGTAAAGAGTGGGATAGTTGCCTAAATTTATAGAATACCAAATCCCACCAGACCTATGAAAATAATTAGAAATATGAAATATAAGTTCAATCTTTCTAGTTTTATCGGGTAAGATCAAAATATCTTCTCTTTGTAATGCAAGCAATTTAGGATTGAATCCTTGCTGTGATGAATCTTCACTGATTCCCAGTTTACCTGCCTTAGAATATAAAACTCCATTGATCCAAAACTTATAAGCTGTGCCTATCTCGACTAATTTGATTTCCAAATTCAGTCTATCTTTTAGATCTTTGCAATCAGTAGAAATGCAATTGGGTAAAATGATTTTCAATCTATAAGTTGCATAACCTCTTGCACCCACTGGTTGATTTTTAAATAGAAAATCATTCCATTTACCAGGAACATTGATGTAATTTATTTCATTCCCCGGTTGTAAACGCATATATGTTTCCCCTACCGGATTGGATGTTGGTTGCAAAAATTCTCCCCAATAAAATTCCCATTCACCGTCTAGTTTGATGACACCATTTTTTTCAAAGTCCCAGTTTTGCAGGTTGAGAACACCTTTTTCAGCTTTAGGAATCGAATCATGTTTTGTTTGCAAACAACTATAAATGATAAATATATTCAGAATTAATAATAGATTCATTAGATAGTGTTTAAGATTTATTTTTTTGAATCTCATTATGTAATCTCTATTCTTAAAATTTATACTAATATCAGTATTTTACAAGCAGAAAAAATTTCGATAACTACATAGAACAAAATTCTTTTTAGGAATTTATAAATCTAGTTTTTGATAGAAATTTCCATCAACACTTCAATAATAAATATAACCCCTATCGTTTCTAATCTCAACTGTTGTATTTAGTTTGGAAGATAAGTAAGCAATCTCTTCTAAAAAGTCTTTTGCTTCCTTACCCTCAAGTGGATAGATTTTGTGCTCACCTGTTTGGTACTTTCCAAAAATGGGAATGAGTTCACATAAAACTAATTTTTGATTTTGAAAATGCAATAAGCCTAAAATATTATGATTTAAGTATTGATGTCTGCTTCCAAACAAAAAATTTCCTAATGAATAGAATATGATTCCATTCTTATATTTTTCCACACCTGTTGGAATATGTGGATGGTGTCCAACCACAGCAATATATCCCGCATCAATCATTGCTCTTGCATCTCTCACTTGTTGGACTGTAGGCTCGGGATTATACTCTCTTCCCCAATGCACTGCTGCGATATCTAAATCACCAACCTCACCTGAGTTTGGTATCTTCAGAATTCGATTCAAGTCATAAGGAGCTGCACCAGAATTTTTATTTGTAGCAAACAGTCTTGTTTCTCCTGTTGCACTCACTGACGTTATGCGAAATTTCTGTCCAAATACTTCAATTCTTTTTGGTTTGAATGCTTCTTGTAAATCGTTTCCTGCACCAACATATTGAATCTTCATTTCGTCTAAATTCTTAAAAGTATCTTCTAATCCAATCTTTCCATAATCCATCGTATGATTGTTTGCTAAAAAAACTAATTGTATATCTAACTTCTGGAGAAGTTTTAATTCTTCTTTCTTAGCATTGAATACATAAGATTTATCCTTATCCATCTCCTCATCTCTGTCTGCAACTGGAGTCTCTAAATTCACCATTTTCAGATCAGCTTCATTAAATAGATCTTGTAAGTTTTCAACAGGGGAATAGAAACCTTTTTTTTCCATAATCTCTCTGAGACCCCATGCAAACATCACATCCCCACCAACTAGAACTCTCACTGTTTTTTGTTTTCTTAAGACCCCACTTTCTAGAATCATTGTGAGGATGAATGTGAGTAAGAAAATAATTAAATAGAACTTCTTCATCTAAGGATTGAGTCTTCCCATAAGTCTTGGATAAGGAATACACTCTCGTACATGTTGTAGTCCGCAAATCCAAGCGATAAGTCGTTCTAGTCCAAGTCCAAATCCTGAATGGGGAACAGAACCAAACTTACGAAGGTCTAAATACCAATCATAACTTTTTTCATCTAGAGACTCTTCTTTAATTCTCTCTAGTATCTTTTCTAAACTCTCTTCTCTCTCTGATCCACCTATGATCTCTCCAATTCCATCTGGTGCGATTAAATCAGCACAAAGAACTGTATTCTTATCTTCTGGATTCTGTTTCATATAAAATGCCTTAATAGATCTAGGAAAATTTTTTATAAATACAGCGCCGCCTAACGTTTCAGTAATAACATTTTCTCTCTCAGCATTTATATCTTCTCCCCATTCTATGGATTCTCCTTTTTTCTTTAGAAGCTCAATTGCATCTGAATAACTGATTCTCTGAAATGGTTGTTCTATATAAGATTGAAGTTTAGAAATATCTCTTTCTAATACCTTTAGTTCTTCTGCACAAGTTTGGATTGCTCTTTGAACGACTGTTCTAATAAACTTATCTTGGAAATTAATATTTTCTTCATTCCCGAAAAAAGCTGTCTCAGCCTCTAACATCCAAAATTCTGTTAGATGTCTTCTTGTTTTACTTTTCTCAGCTCTAAATGTTGGACCAAAACAATAGACTCTATTATGAGCAAAAATTCCCGTTTCAAGATAGAGTTGACCAGTCTGAGCAAGATATGCTTTACCCTCATCAAAGTATTCTGTTTCAAAAAGAGTTCCCGCACTCTCTCCTACTGAACCTGTTAAGATTGGTGAATCCAATAAAAGATAATCTTCATGATAAAAAAAATCTCTGATCGCTTGAGAGACTTCACTTCTCACTCTCAGAATTGATAGTTGTTTTCTAGACCTAAGCCAAAGATGTCTATTGTTATGTAAAAAATCAATTCCATGTTCCTTGGGTGTGATTGGATAGTCCTTAGATTCTCCTACAATTGAAATGCTATTCAATAATATTTCAAAACCTAGCTCAGACTTTTCAGTTGCGACTAACGTTCCTTCAATTTTTACCGATGTTTCTTGTGTTAAAGATTTACATAAAGCAAAAAGTTCTTCGCCAATTTTTTCTTTCTCACAAACAACTTGGATGATTCTTCCTGAGTTTCTAATTTGTAAGAATTGAACATGATTGTTTCCTCTTCTGATCTGTAACCAACCTTCAAGAAGAACTAAATCATTTGTTTTAGAATCAATTTTTCTTAGATTGATTGGATTCATTTTACTATATCCATTAATTCTGATTCAGTCAAAATCTCTATAACAACATTGGGTTTATTATAGTTCACTTTAAAAACTGTCTCTCTATCATTTGTTAGATCAAATTTACCATCTTTGTTTTTATCTTCTATGGTTCCGAAATAAATGTATGGATTGAATTCATCAATTTTGAAAAAAGTGAAACTTGTATTTTGTGGGGTGAGTCTAATTTTTACATTCTTTAAATCTGTTATATGCAAAACCTTTTGAATTCCTTTTTCTTTATCAGAATACTCTGTTTCTAAAAGAAAAAAATTTGCTGGACTCTTTGTCTCTGGTTCTGAAGCTTCGTTCAGGTTCTTAGCATAACCATATTTATTCACAGGTACGAAAAGTGAAGTAATCGTGCCACCAAGATTAGTAATTATTTTGCAATCATTGTTTGCAACCTTACAAATTCTTATATGACTTGCCCTAACCTGAAATTGATAAAACGCAATATTATATTTAACAACATAATATGGAAGTAGCTTTTGTCTATAAAAAGCACTTGGACTAGATTCGGATGAATCACTTGTTAGTGAAGTTTTAGAACTCATAGATTTTTTTTGATCTTTTGTAGCCTCACCAATGAAATAAAAAATCTCATCAGAATTACGAAGAGTAATTGGTTCGCTATAAGTAAATACTTTGGGAATATTCTCTGTTTCATCAGCAAAAGAGCTTTGGCTAAAATATACAAAAACTAAAAGGGAAAAGAAAATTTTTTTTAGAATCATTTGGTTCATAGTTATATATAAAAATTTCTATTGAATTCATTCTGTCAACATGAATAATAGTAAACAATGCAAACGAACCTTATTCGGTCAATTGAGTTTCACTCAGCTCATAATGATTTCAAAAAAATTCCTCAAAATTCATCTATGCCTCAGGTAGCATTTTGTGGAAGATCTAATGCAGGCAAGTCCAGTCTAATCAATGCGATTGTTGGACGAAAAGATTTGGTAAAAGTTTCAGCGACTCCAGGGAAGACTAGATCAATTAATTTATTTCTGCTAAACAAACGAACCTTTCTTGTGGATCTTCCTGGATTTGGATATGCGAAAGCTTCCAATTCTGTTAGAGATTATTTGATTGAAGCTGTCAATGGATATCTAAATGAGACTGATACTCTTCATACTCTTTTTATTTTATGTGATGGCTCTAGACCTCTACCCGACGATGAATTTGCAATGATCGAAACAGCCTATAAAAATCAAATTAATCCAATTCTTGTTAGGACAAAGGTGGATAAATTGAATCAAAAAGAAAAAGATCAATTAAAACAAGAAAACAAAGATCTACTAGTAGAATACTCTCATTTAACGATAATATTATCATCAATCAAAAGTAATCTTGGAATCTTAGAGATTCAAAAAATAATCACAGATATATAGGAGACAATATGTCATTCGAGCAAAAATCATTTTCAATTTCTGGATTCATTGGAATAGTATTTGGTTTATTATTTGCAATCATAAACGATTCTATTCTTGAATTATTTAACACTCTTGGATTTAATATTACGATTTTCGCTACAATTTTTTGTTCTTCTTTGGTTATGGGTTTTGTTGGACTTAAACTAAAGAACTACAGAAGAATCATTATGTTAGTTTTAGGAACGTTACTCGCAATTCTATCTGCAATCCTTCAAAGTGCGTATCTAAATTTTTTTGGAGTATTTTCAGATAAAAACTATGGTTTATGGGATAAATTAGAAGGATCAATTGCTTTTGGTTTTATGGGAATCGTTTTTCTGAGTTATATAATTTTTCCAACTGCTATCATCATGACTTTGCTCATCGAAAAATTTTCTCGCAGACAATAAAATATCATTGACAGAAAAGAATCATTGGTTATTTTGCTTAGCCAATCCAACTTTGGATAATTTATTTCGGGAGAATTTATGAGAAAAACTTTTTTACTTTTACTAGTTTTCTGTGCAACATTTCTGTTTGCTCAATCAGAGGAAGAAACTCATGGGAAAAAAGGACCCTGCAAAGAAGATGCAAAGAAATTGTGTGCCGATGTAAAGCCTGGTGAAGGTAGAATCATCAAATGCTTGAAGGAAAAAGAACAACAATTATCCGAGGCTTGTAGTACTCATTTTGCCGAAGTTAAAGCAAAGAACAAGGAGTTTGCTAACGCATGCAAAGATGATAGAAAAAAATTCTGTAAAGATGTACAACTAGGAGGCGGAAGAATTATCAAATGCCTCAAAGATAACCAAGCATCGCTTGCAGAAGCTTGCAAAACAGCCCTAGCAAAAAAATAAACACCTGCCCGTGAAAACGGGCTTCATTCTAATTTCAACCTTCCAATCTTTTCTTCATATAAAAATCCAAAATATAAAAACCCATCACTTTCTATCGCTGAAGTTATTCCTTTCATAACCTTACCTGTTGGGTCATGATAGGTTCTAATGATTTCTCCCTTTTCGCCTAACGTCGCAACAAGTCCATAGGGTTTAGGTTTGGTCCAAAGAAATTTAGGGAGTTTAGAATATTGACCAATTATGCTTGGAAAAGGTTGAAGAGCATCCATCATTGAATTTCGAACTGTAAATAATGCTAGATGAAACTCACCTTTTCTATTGGAGGTTATGTTATCAGGAAAACCGGGTAAGTTATCAATAAAAATTTCCGATTTTCCCACCTTTGTTCCTTTTAAATGATACTTTCGAATTCTATAACGATATGTTTCATTGATTAGGATAAAATCTTCATCAGAAGAAATTGCAACTCCATTTGCAAAGTATAAATCTTTTAGGACGGTTGTTGTTAGTTTAGTATATGAATCATATTTCAAAAGTCTTCCATAAGGTTTGCCTTCTAAAAGATCAAATAAATATTCATCAACTCCAAACTTATAACTCGCATCAGTAAAATATATATCTCCATCCATAGTTATATCAAGATCATCAGTAAATTTAAAAGGAATGCTATCACTAGACGATACTGTAGAAAGAACTTCAGTCTTACCTTTTTCATCAATACTTAATAAGCCTTTAATTGCATCACAAACAATCAAATTTCCATCAGGATGAACCTTCATACCCAATGGCCTTCCACCTGTATTCGTTATATTCTTCATTCTCCCATCTGGAAAGATTTTTACTACCCACCCTTGCCTAGTTCCAGTAAATAAATTTCCTTCTTTATCCACTGCAATTGCCTCAGGACCGATGAGTCTTCCTTCTAAAATGCTCTCTGCTTTTTCTAATTTATCATTTATTGCCCAAGCCCCTACTAGACCAGAATTATTTGGGGGATCAAATGCTTCAGGCTCAATCTTCTTTTTGGTTGTTATTAAAAATAAAATGAGCAGCACAATCATAGCTACTAAAATTGATGCTATATAGATGAATGCTTTTCTTATATAAACTTTCATTTTGTAAATTTAAAAAATTTATTTCACATTGCAAGTAAAATACTTTGCTTAGCAATTATTACTCAGAAAGCTAATTTCGCTATTGCTCGATTAGCATTCTAACTATACAGGGAGCCTGTGGCACTTATGGGCTTGCAGCCCATGCCCGCTAACTTTTAGTTAGAATTAAATTCAATATTCATCCTTTATTTTGTTACTTCATTTTCGATCTCTTTAGAAATCTGGGTATTATATTAAGCAAAGATACTTAGTAACGAAATTAAGACTAGATAGAAATTTCATTACTTACTCCATGATAAACACCATAATCTGCAACTGCAAAACCCTTTAACGTTAGAATAATATAGCCCGCTCTTTCAAATATACATTCAGCTTTGATCATTTTCTCAATCATTTTATCAAACTCATCTTTAGGAAATTTATAAAATTTTTGGATTTCAGCCTTATCAGCTGAATGACCTTTTTTGTTAATTAAATAAGAAAGTATAGAAGTCGAATTATCTCGCAAGCTTTCATTACCATATACATAAAGTAAATTTTCATCTGTTTTCATTTCAAGAAATTCTTTGAATTCTGCTAGAGTAATTATTATTGAATCAACAGGTAACCAACTGTGAAACGGTTTCTCATAAAAATTTAATTTCTTGAATAGGCTAGGA
>JANRLP010000034.1:0-7434 GCA_033762425.1 Leptospiraceae bacterium | reverse complement strand
ATTTAAGTTTGCAAAAAAACTAGAATCAATTGCTTTTTTTAAAGTATCACTTGTAGGCAAGGAAACAAATTTAAGCTCTGGGGAAGTTTTTTCTTCAAGAACTGTAAAAGTTTCTTTTCCTCTGTAAATCAACCATTCATTTTTTTTTGCATTTTTTTTAGGTCTTAAAACTTTAATCTGGAAGGAAACAACTGCTGAAACCCTTTCTGTAATAGGATCTACGATTTCTTCTTCTATTGAATAAACCCCTTCTTTTTCTTTCCAAAGACAACGAATGAAAGCATCTAATTGAAGTTTTTCAGAAACTGATAATAATTTATTTCTATCTGAGAAAATTTCTTTACTAACATCTTCAAATCTAGCACCAGTTCGATTCCATAGTTGAACCATTTCTTCTTTGAATAATTCTTTGAGTTCTTTTGGAAAGGATTCAGGGTAAGTGATCGGATAGAATGAGTATATTGGATATTCATTCTTTACTTTGCGATATTTATAGTCATAAGAAGGGATATTCTCTTTTCCTTCTGAAAAAATACTCTCATCCAGAATTGGGGCAATTGTTGCGACTTTAAGCCCCTCTTTTTTTTCTACAGTTGCACAACCTAGTGCAAGAAGTAAATAAATCCAGAATTTCATTTTATCCTCTTAAGACATTAAACTTTCTTAGGAGTAGAAGTCTAACAAAAATATTCAAGAAGTTTTATCCTCAAGCTACGAGGATTGATATTCTAATTCTCTTTTAGTAGATCACAAAGAATTACTATTTCTTTATTTAAATAATCCTTAATATTGTTTGTAGGTGGTTGGTAAGACCCTGTTTCAATGCTACAATCTAAAATGTTTAAACTATTTTTTGTTTTATGGGTAGAGAATCCACCAACTGCTGCATCATAATTGGTACCAATTCGTTTTAATTGTTTTTTAGTTAGTTTAAGTTCTTTAGTAGAGAAAGTCCCACCAGAATTTCCCTTTATTTCATGATTTAAATAAATTGAGTTTTCTGAGTCAGGACCTAGATCGTTCCCAAATTCAAAACTAACTGATACAGTTCTATTCTTCTCTTTTAATTTTTTTTCAGCAGGTTTAGTTAACTTTACTGTGACAGTAAATAGTGGATACAATTCATTTTTTGATGAATTTTTTTCAGAATAGATTGAAAGTGTAAAACATAAAAATAGGATTATAGATTGTTGGATATATCGATTCATTAAATACCTTTGCAAGCAAGATTATTTAATTTGGTTTTACTTCAATAAATTTTTTCTTCTATTAGTGAATCAAATTGATTAAAGGATGCAGCGTTTATTCAGAACTTACTAATTCACAAGAAAATTAAAACGTTGTACAGAAAGATTTTTTTCCAAAGATTCATTGCTTGATTTTTTAGAATAATTCTAAATTATTACTTTATTGACCCTAGTCTATTCACTAGAAAGTTTGGTATAAGGAGTAAGTTTTGTGACTGAGTTATTAAAAGTGTCCAATCTTCATGCAAATATTGGTGAAAAGCCAATCCTAAAAGGTGTGAACCTAACAATCAACGAGGGAGAGGTTCATGCAATCATGGGCAAAAATGGCTCTGGAAAAAGCACTCTATCCAATATACTCATGGGTCATCCAAACTATACAATTACAGAAGGTGAAATTTTTTTTCGCGGGCAATCTATTTTAGAATTAAAAACTGATGAAAGAGCAAGGCTTGGAATGTTTTTATCCTTCCAATATCCTACAGCAATTCCCGGTGTAACAGTCGCTAATTTTTTAAGAACTGTACTCAAATCAGCACTAGGAAGAGAACTTCCAATCAAAGAATTTAGAGCTTTACTCAAAAAAGAAATGAGTGCACTAAAAATTGATGATTCGTTCGCAGGAAGATACTTAAACGAAGGATTTTCTGGTGGAGAGAAAAAAAGAAATGAGATTCTACAACTATCCCTATTTGATCCAAAACTTGCA
Source organism: Leptospiraceae bacterium (assembly GCA_033762425.1). Taxonomy (GTDB): domain Bacteria; phylum Spirochaetota; class Leptospiria; order Leptospirales; family Leptospiraceae; genus JANRLP01. The sequence goes on along the minus strand of JANRLP010000034.1, from coordinate 5,478 downwards.
ATTCTAGATGAAACAGATTCTGGTCTAGACATCGACGCACTCAAAACTGTTTGTGAAGGAATCAATCGTTTTAGAAAAGATTCTAATGCAATTCTACTCATTACTCATTACCAGAGAATGTTAAACTATATCACACCTGATTATGTTCATGTGTTTGTAAATGGAACGATAGTTCTCACGGGAAACAAAGACTTAGCATTTAAACTTGAAGAGCAGGGATATGATTGGGTTAGTTAATCAAAATAGTTTAGAATCAGAGTTCAATTCTCTAATCGCAAGTGAATCCGTTTCTTGGATGAATGATTTGAGAAGCAAAGCATACTCTCATTGGACGAAACTAAAACTACCAAATCAAAGTCATGAATCATTCAGAAAAATTTCATTGAGTGGTTTTTTTCCTGAATCCTTTTTTCAAAAAGAAGATAAACAAGTGATTTCTACTAGAATCCTGCAAAATCAATCGGGAATTAAATGGAAACAATTAGAAGACTTAGATTCAGTGGAAACTGAATTTGTTAAATCAAATCTAGAAAGACTAATTTCTAGTTATTCTCAAGACTACTTTCCTATGCTCTCGATAGCATTTCATAATTCTTTTTCTTATATCGATATTCCTGATAACTTTACAAGTGATGAACTAGTAAAATTAGAGATTAGTTTTAGAGAATACACAAAACTTGTAATTCCATTAGTATTCTTGAGAGTAGGAAAATTCAGTAAGGTTCATATCCTAGAAAAAATTACTGCACCTCATTCAGATGAAGACCATCTATTCCTTGGATTTAATTTTATACAAGAAGAAGAGGGTGCTAGTTCTGACCTAAGCTTAATTGAAGAGTTTACAGACTCAACTTATCATTTTAGAATGATTCACCAAGAATTACAAAAAGATACTAACTCTAAGTTTGGCTATTTTAATTTGGGTGGATTCAAGGGTAAAACTTTTATCAACACTCATCTAAAGGGTACTGGATCCACTCTCTATTCTTTTGGGGTAGGCTCTTCAAAAAATAGAGAAAAACAAGACATAGAATATTCCATCTTTCATGAAGGAAACCAGACCCAAAGCCAATTGGAATTTAGAGCTGTGCTAAAAGATAAATCTCATCATGTTTTTACTGGGAATCTAAAAATTCCTAAATCAGTAAAAAATGCTAGTGCAAGTCAAGTGAATAATAACTTACTGATCCATAAAACTGCAAGAGCTGAGTCAATGCCAAAGCTTGATGTTCTTGCGTTAGACGTTCAATGCTCTCATGGAGCGACAGTAGGTGAGGTAACTGAAGATGAACTTTTCTATCTAAAGTCAAGGGGACTTCCTGAGCCAGTAGCTAGACAACTAATCATCGAAGGATTTATCACTGAACTAGTAGATAAGACTCATGAAGCGGTGTCACAAGAGCTTAGAAGTAGAATTCTACAAAGATTGGGGGGAGCAAATGTTTAAAAGAGTTGCTAAACTAGAAGAAATTCAAGAGGGTAAACTCTATTCCATCAATGCAAAATTTATCAATATAGCAATCACTTTGATTGATGGAGAAGTAATTGCTTTTGAAGATTCTTGCACTCATGACGGGGAAGAAATTTCTAGCGGAAAGATTGAAAATAACTGTATCGTTTGTCCAAGACATCTCGCCAAGTTTAATTTAAAAACTGGTGAAGCACTTACAATGCCTGCAACTGAGCCATTGCAGATTTTACCAACTAGAATTGAAGATGGTTATGTTGAAGTGGAGATTTCAAACTAATGCTTGACGTTAAAGAAATTAGAAAAGATTTTCCAATTTTAGACACTAATGTGAATGGAAAAAAATTAGTCTTTTTAGATAGTGCAGCAAGTTCTCAAAAACCAATCCAAGTAATTGAAACTATCAATAAATACTATCGTGAAGAGAATGCAAATATTCATAGAGGTGTTTATCAACTCTCACAAAAAGCCACTGAGCGCTATGAAATTTCTAGAATTAAAATTGCTGAGTTTATTGGTGCTAAATGTGCAAAGGTTGCAATATTCACTAGAAATACAACTGAGGGAATCAATTTAGTCGCTAACACTTGGGGAAAAGAAAATATTGGCAGAGGTGATGAAATTGTAATCACTGAATTAGAGCATCACTCTAATATTGTTCCTTGGCATATGCTAGCAAAGGAAAAAAATGCAAAAGTTAAATTTTTCAAAGTCAATCCTGATTCTACATTAGATTTATCTAATATAAATGATGTAATTACAATTCATACAAAGTTAGTCGCAATCTCTCAAATGTCTAATGCAACGGGAACCATTCACGATCTATCCCAAATCACTAAACGTGCTAGGGAAGTCGGAGCAATCATTCTAGTGGATGGGGCTCAGGGTGCAAGTCATCTTAAAACCAATGTTCAAAAGCTAGATTTTGACTTCTATGCGTTTTCGGCTCATAAGATGCTTGGACCAACTGGAGTTGGGATCTTATATGGGAAAGAAGAAATTCTAGAAAGGATGTCACCTTGGATGGGTGGAGGAGATATGATCTCTGATGTTACTATGGAGAGAACAGAATATGCTGACCTTCCCGCAAGACTAGAGGCAGGAACTCCTAATATAGCTGATGTGATCGCATTCAGAACTGCAATTGAATACTTAGAACAGGTCGGACTTGATAATATTCATGAACATGAACAAGGATTAGTTAAGTATGCTCTTCAAGAACTTTCTAAAGTAGAAGGTGTTATTCTTTATGGAACTGATTTAGAGAATCGAGGTGGTGTTGTTTCCTTTAACATTGATGGAGTTCATCCTCATGATGTAGGAAGCATTTTGGATGAAGATGGAATTGCGATTAGGGCAGGTCATCATTGTTGCCAACCATATATGAAAAGGATGAATCTATCAGGAACTTGTAGAGCAAGTTTCTATCTATATAACACACTTGAAGAAGTTGATTTACTTGTTAAGGGTGTGAAAAAGGTAAGGGAGATATTTTCCCGTGTTAGAAAAAAATAATCTTTATACTGCGGAACTAGTCCAACTTTCAGATTCCCCTAGATTTGAATTTATACTATCGAATCCCGATAAGGTTGTAAAAAAGAATAATCCTCTTTGTGGAGATTCAGTGGAATTATTCTTGAAGTTTGATTCGCTGAAAATTTTTGAAATTTCTTTCCAAGCTACAGGTTGTATATTGTGTAGAGCATCTGCATCACTTATGACTAATTTGCTTTATGGAAAAGAAATATCTTATGCTAGAAATTTGAAGAACAACATAGAAAAATTTCTTATGCATGATTCTAATGAATTAGAAAAAGACTTGAAGGTTTTGGAAATTGTCAAGAATTTTCCAATGAGAGTGAAATGTGTTATGTTATCATGGAATCTTTTAGAAAAGGGGTTAGAGTATGAATGAGCCAACGGAAAAAGAACGAGAAATCTTTGAATCAATTTCAAAGGTTGAGGATCCTGAATTGCATATTTCGATTACTGAACTAGGTTTGATTTATGATGTTAAATTGAATGAAGAAGGTATTGCAAATATTAAAATGACACTTACTAGCATGGGTTGTCCCGCAGGACCATTCTTGAAATCGGAGACAGAACTTGCTGCTATGAGAATCGATGGTGTGAACTCTGCAAGTGTAGAGATTGTTTGGACTCCTAAATGGGATCCAAAACTCATGGCATCTGAGGATGCAAAGTCAATGCTTGGGATTTATGACTAAGACAAATCTTAAGTCTCTAAGTTTACCAGAGCTTGAAAATTTTTTTCTATCCATTGGGGAAAAAAAGTATAGAGCAAAACAGCTCTATAAGGGAATATACAATAATAGAAATACTGATTTTTCAGAGTTCACAGATTTTTCAAAATCACTTAGAGAAGCGTTAGTCGAAATTGCATATCTTCCAACTTTAAAAATCGTAAAACATCTTCAGTCTATTGACGGAACTCATAAAGTTAGTCTGGAGGTTGCAGAGGATAAGATCATTGAAGCAGTTTGGATTCCAAGTGATCTTGGTAGAAAAACAATCTGCATCTCTTCACAGGTTGGATGTACGCTATCCTGTGCATTTTGTGCAACTGGAACTTTAGATTTCAAAGGTAATTTAAAAACTTGGGAAATCTTAGAGCAAATTTTAATACTGGAAAAGATTGTCGGAGACAAATGCACTAACGTTGTTTTTATGGGAATGGGTGAGCCAATGCATAATTATAAAAATGTGATGGATGCAGCTCATATTCTACACGATCCAGAAACATTCAACCTAGGAGCCAAAAGAATCACAATTTCTACTGCAGGTGTGATTCCTTCTATTGAACGATTCATAGAAGAAAAACAGCCATACAATTTTGCAATTTCATTGAATCATCCTGATAAACTTCTAAGAAAAGAAATCATGGGAATAGATTCTAAATTTCCTTTAGATGATCTGCTTGCAACAGCTAGAAAGTTCACTAAGACGTTAGGCAGAAAAATTACTTTTGAATATATCATGATTCCCGATGTGAACATGGGTGAAAAGAATGCAAGCCTGCTTGTGAAGATTGCTAGGTCAGTGAATTGTAAAATCAATCTAATTCCTTTAAACACTGAATTTAATGGTTGGAGACGACCAACTGAGACTGAAATGATTCAATTTAGAGACTTACTTTCTCCTGCTAATGTTCCCATCATGAATCGAAGATCTCCTGGCAAAGACATTCACGGTGCTTGTGGGATGCTTGCACTCAATGGCTAATAACGTAAGTTCAGTATAAGGATTTTATCTAAAAAGACCTTGGGTTAATTATTTACTTAGTCATTTCTTGGGCGTCTTTTCCCGCTCTCAGCTTCGGTCAATAAATTTCGGTCACTGAGTGATTGCGAAGCAATTTTATCGAAGTGCGAAATTTATTTACCACGCTTCGATCGGGGACGCGGGCTTTGGTGTTTACATCGTATGGGTTTTAGTGTGGTTGCTGTGTTCAGGTTATTTTTCTTTTGTTTTGAAAACACTTCTCTGGTTGCTCTAGTTGCGAGAGCTTTTCCGTGGTTGGAGCTTCGTAATAACTATTAAATCATCAATAATTTATTTTGTAATAACTGTTTTTCTGAAATTTCTTGACTATGTAATAACTAAAATCAGTTTTTTTGTAATAACTATTAATTTATCAATAATTTATTTTGTAATAATTGTTTGTTTGGTGAACACACAAAAAAATCTTTACGCCTAAAGGCAAATTTATCTACCAGAGCGAAAACGTTGAATCAAACACGAACAGATAATACACCACTAATCCAAGATGTCAGAACTATTACAGAACAATTCATGCTAAATAGAGGATGAGGGTCTTGTATTCACAATACACATGAGCGCTAAGACTAAGGAATGCGGCAGGGATTGACTCGGCGTTAATTTTTTGTGAACGCAAAAAATTAACGAGAGGTGTGCCGTGCATGGTAAATGACTATGGGTGAAAGTCCCATTTGGATTAGAGCAGTAGTCCAATAGCTGATAACAAGGGT
>JANRLP010000033.1:0-60149 GCA_033762425.1 Leptospiraceae bacterium | reverse complement strand
ATGCAGATTCCTTTTTCTACTTTAATATTTGCTCGTCTGAGTGCTTCAATTGCTTTGATTGTAGAACCTCCTGTTGTGATTACATCATCTACAACTAGACAGGAACTAACGCTTGAAAGATTTCCTTCGATTTCTTTTTTGGTTCCATGATCTTTGGATTCTTTTCGAACAATCAATGGATAGACTACTTTCTTTTGACGATAGTAGCTTAGAGCAACCGAATAAGAAATTGGGTCAGCACCTAACGTTAATCCACCGATTGCTTCTGGTTCTATTCCTAAGTTTGGAATAAAAACCTCTGTTACGTATCTAGCCAATTTATCCAATCGATCGGGATATAAAAGAATTTCCTTACAATTGAAATAATGATTTGATTTTTTTCCCGAAGCAAGTGTGAACTCTTGTTCAGAGTATCGATAAACATATTTCTTCATTAAATCGAATAGTTCTTCTCTCATATTCTTTTTCTAAACCTCACATAAAAGTCTGTATAGTTTTGTTTTTTCCAAAATGAAACTGCCTCCACATTTTCTGATAAGGCTCTAAGTTCAATTACTGCAATGGATTTTTTCTTTGTCCATTTTTCTAGTTCAGCCAAAAGTTTTTTCATAAGTCCTAGTTTTTCAAAACCTTTCCTAGTAATAGCATACTCTAGATAAACAATCTTTTCTTCTTCTAAAAATGGTCTTTCCTCTACTTTAGCAATTAACATAGATAGAATTTGTTTTTTTTCATTTATGATTCCATAAAAAAAAACTTTTTTACTTTCTTTCAACTTCAAAAACAAATCTACAAGTTTCGTGCTTGCTCTAGGCTTCACCTTAAATAGTCCATCTGATTTATAAGAATTCACTTGTTTAAAAAATTGATTCAAAATAAAGATTGCTTCATTTCTCAATTCTTCATCTATTTCAATCATTTGCATAATCAAAGCTACTCGTTATATACATTTGAAATTAAGTTATATAATTGTGAAGAAGAAATTTACTTTTTTGTAACTAGATACTTAAGAATGATGTCCAAGAATGGAATTCAAGTTTAGGATACTGTTAGAAAATCCAAAATATTCAGGGAATATTGGAATGATTTGCAGATTGATTGCAAATTTTGATCTTCCTGCTCTTAGAATTTTAGGTGAAAGAAGAACCCATCAATTTGAAATGGAGTGGATGGCTCATAACGCTACGCATGAATTAGATTCTATTGAATATTGTGATAACTTTGAAGATTTATCCTCGGGGCTTGATCTTGTGATTGGAACGGGAATGATTCATGGAAAAGATCGAGGTCGTTATATTGGATTTTCGGAACTAGAAAAAAAAATTTCTGGAAATAATGTTGGAATTCTATTTGGAAGGGAAGATATTGGAATCAGGAAAGAGACGATGATTCTTTGTGACTCCATTCTAGACTTCGAACTTACAGGAAAACAAAAGTCTATGAATCTTGCAAGTTCAGTTGCATTTGTTCTTGGAAACCTAAACCAAACTAAAGAAAAATTTATTGCTATAGAGCCAATCTCTGGCTCAGAGAAGAAAAAATTTTATGAGCTTGCAAAAGAAATCTTTCAAAAATTAGAGATGAATGAATTTCATGGAAATGAAAATCTTGCTACTAAACGTTTCAAAACAATTCTAGAGGAAAGGAATATCTCAGAAGGGGATTATAGATTTCTATTTAAAATGTTAAAGAATATTGAGAAAAAAATTAATGACTAAAGTATTAAAAACAGTCATACTCTGGGTTAGATTCATACTAAGAGTTATTTTTATTTCTTTGTTTCTATTTATTTGTATCGATCTTTCTTTTGAAATTAGCTACCTATTCAGAGATACTTGGAACACAAGTTCCATTGATAACGTGAAGAAGTATAGTGTCGCCATTGTTCCAGGGGCAGCAGTATATGGATCTAAACCTTCTCCTATTTTGAAAGATAGACTTGAACTTGCACTCAAACTTTATAAGAAAGGTAAAGTAAAAAAAATTCTCCTCTCAGGAGATAATGAAATGAAATCTTACAATGAACTAACGCCAATGCTTTCTTTTATGTTGAAGAACAATGTAGCTTCCAAAGATATTTTTTTAGACTATTATGGACTCAGAACCTATGATACAATGCTTAGAGCAAAATTGATTTTTGAGATCAAAGATGCGATCATTGTGACTCAAAGATTCCACCAACCTAGAGCAACTTTTATTGCAGAAAGACTTGGTTTGGAAATTGGCTCCCTAGAGTCTGACCAAAGATCATATAGAGATTCCACAAGATATAGAGCAAGAGAATTCTTAGCGAGAAATCTTGCACTGATTGAACTCTTAGTCAATCCAATTCCTGATGGTTCAAAGCTCAAAAAATTTCCTATTCTAGGAAATGGTGAGATGACTTGGAAAGAAAGAGATCTATTTTTAGAAACGAAGAGTAGGAATCTCGGAACTGAGGATCTTTAGAGCATTGGTTGACTTAACAACTCCATTTCTAATTTTATAATCAAAATCAATTTTACCCGACTTCACAATCTCACTGAAATTTTTCAGCTTTAATTTTTTCCCTCTTTTAGCTAGTTCTAAGTCATGAGTAGTAATAAAGGAAATCGATTTAGTCTTAGCAATCTGATTCATAATAGCTCTGGAAGCAATTAATCGTTCTCTAGTATTCGTACCTTTTAATACCTCATCAATTAAAATCAAGGAAGGTTCATTTGGTATATTAGATTTCTCTAATATATTTGCAATTCGTTTAACCTCAGCATAGAAGAAAGAAATTCCTTCCAGCATTGAATCCTCGTTTCTGATGCTAGTTAGGATTTTTAAAACAGGAAGTTGTAAACTTTCAGCACAAACAGAAGAACCTGCGAGTGCCAGAACCACATTGACACCTATCGTTCTAAGATAGGTTGTTTTTCCCGACATATTGGATCCAGTGATAAGAACAGTTTCGCCAAAAAGAGTTTTCTCAAGATCATTAGATATTCTTTTTTCTTTGGGAATTAATGGATGAGAAATATTTTTAGCTTCAATAGAACCCAGTTTAGGATTAAAAATAGGAAAACTGTTCTTTTCGTTATGAATTAGAAAATTTGCAAAGGGTAAGATACTATCCAAATATTCCAGATTTCTAAAAAGATTCTCTGGTTCTTTGCCAAACTTCTCTTCAAAAATTTTAATTTCAGATAGTATCCAAAGATCAAAAAGGAAAAAGAAATTTAAAATAAATCTAAGCAAAGGTGATGATGTGAATGAAAGTTTATCAACGATTCTATTTAGATTCTTAAAAAGAAATTTTGTTTTGCTTAGATTTTTTTTTGGAAAAAATTCACTAAGACTTTCTTCTTTAAACTTAGTCTTATGAAGATAAACAAAAAGAGATTCTAGTTGAGAAAATTTTTCAAATACTTCTTTATACTTTTGTAAGATTAAGTTTTTTTTCTTAAATCCAATCGCTGTGATTGCTAAATTGAATAGAACAAAGAGTGCAAAAAAACTGGGAAGTTCTAATAGAAAAGAAACAAGAAAATAAATCCATGCAAAAACAATCCAAACCCTAAACAAATAAGGCAGAAATGGATAAGACTGAAAAAATTCTAAACTTCCGCTTGGAAATTTTTTCCAATTGATCTTCGCATATCCCCCACTCAAAGAAATTTCATTTAAATAACGAAAGATTTTATAAGTAATTTTTCTTCTTTTTCCTAGCTCAGAAATTTCTTTCTGTCTTTGAAAGATAGATTCTTTTGTGGGAGAATTTTCTCTAGTTAGTTCTGAAAAAAAAGCTTCTTGTCCACCTAAAGTAAATGTTGTATCTAAATAAAAATATAGTCCGTTCTTGCCAAATATATCTAGGTCATTATGATAATGATTTTTAGAAAGTGATTCTACTTGAATCGGGTTACCTCGATATAAAACTTCCATATTCATATCAGCACGATTTTTTTCTCGCTCAAACACAGTTTGTAAACTTAATAGTCTTTCTTGAAAATGACTGAGTCTTGTGTATTCTCTAACAAACCACCCAAAAACTGTTAATGAGATTCCAAGAAAAATAAAATTAATTCCTTTGGGATAAATATATGCTAGAATACAGAAACTAACAAATGCGAGAAAAGATATAAGTCTAATTGTAGAAATTAGGTTTAGCTTTTTTAAGTTGCTATTCGATAGTAGTTTTAGTTTTGAAAGATTATGAGTGAGTATGTTTTGCATTATGAGTATGGGCTTATCTTAAATTGAATATAGAAGTTCGTTCCATTTCCTGGACTACTGTCTAGTTTTAGGTTTCCACCTAGATGTTTACAAATTGTTTTCACAAGTGTCAATCCAATTCCAGAACCTGGAATATCCTCTTCTAAGGCTTTTCCACCTCTAACGAATTTTTTAAAGATATCTGATTGTTCAGCATAGGGGATGCCTTCTCCAGAATCTTTGAGTTCAGCAATCAAATACTTATTTATATTTTCTAGCTTTAGGCTAGCTTTAGTTTTCTTTTCAGTATATAGAAATAAATTCTCTAAAAGATGATAAAAAACTAAAAACACAAGTTCTTTATTCTGAGCAACTTCAAAATCATCACCAATAATAACAACTTCTAGTGAATTTCTATTATCCTTATGTCTTGACTTTAATAGATGCAAAATTTCTGCTATTAAATCTTTTATTGAAAATCTTTCAGTAAATGAATCATACTTTTTATTTTCTAGTTGAGTCAATACTATCGCATCACGAATCATTGACTTCATTAGTCCTGAAAGACTTTCTAGATCATTTAATCTTTCTAAAACAATCTTTTCTTTTGGTTTATCTACAATAAGTTCACGAATCAATATCTGAGAGCGATCAAGATAGGATTTGAATTCACTAGAAACATTGAAAAGAAAATTTGTTTTAACTCTTTCCATTTTTACAAGTTCACCTTCTTGCTTTTGATAGTTCTTATAATTATCTACCATCTCTTCAGAGATTTGAATGGAAATAGTAATCAAAAAGAACATAAAACCAATATGAAGTGTAGTTGGAATATTTATGATCTCAATAGCCTTGAGTGCATCTATTAGAATAAAAGGAAAAAGTCCAAGAGTTCCAATGAAAAATAATTTTAGCCTTTTCTTGTGCTTTTTATAATTCTCTCTAATAAGATAGATGATATAACCCACAGGCAATAGTAAAAAAATTATATTAGTATCAATTAGAAATACCCATCTCTTAGGATTTCTTCCAATGAATAACACTAATAAAATCAGAATCACTTGAAAGATATCATAAGCAAAAGTATATTTGTTTCTTTTGATATTTAGAAATTGAGTAAAGAAATTTATAAATAAAATAGGAAGACAGAATAAAACAAGAAGTTCAACTTCATATGAAGTAATAAAATCTTCAAAGATTAGATACCGATAGCTGGTTCTACAAAGAGTATAAAAACCAAGAAATATAGAAAATAAGCTGAAGAACAAATTACTTTTATTAGGGGTTTTAACGATTGAGCCAAGTCCAAAAAAACAACCCATAAGAATAAAGATGAATCCACTTAAGATTGGAAGTATTTCACTCTTAACGTTAGTTTCATTGACCTTCCATTCTTTACCCAATTGTGGGACATCAGTTACCCCAAAACTTGGAGTAATGGAATATATCCTGATTGCAAGAACATTTTTTCCAGGGAGAATGAATCTATCAGCAATAGAATAAATTCTATTTCTTTCTGTATCAATTGTAAGTTCAGGGGGGAAACTTGCTGTGGAACCAATTTTATTTCCATTAAAATAAGCTTCATCAGCATCTCTGAGTTTTCCAAGATTAATCGCAATTGAAGTGGGAAGAGTTGTTCCTTCGGGAAAGAAAATATGACAGCGGTACCAGTAGAATCCGAAGGTTTCCACATTCTTATCTTTTCCAAAATCAGGTAGGCTTTTTCTAGTCCATGACGAATCGTCTAGATTTGTGTCTTTCCAGTCGATAACATCCCCTCTTTGAAAAAGCCAACCACCTTTTAGAGAGACTAAATCATCCCCAAGATTGATTGCTGCAGAGCAATCTTCTGAAAAAAGTTTAGTGGCAAGAAGTGTAATAATAAAAAATAATTTCATTGATTCTTACTTAGTGTAAGAGTAATTAAATCATGTAAAGTGGAAAAATTGAAAGTTTTTATTTACAACGATAGAATCTGTAGAAAAGAAAGATAATTCAGACAGTGGGAAGTTAATAGCAAGACAAGAATTAAACCAAAATCCCCAAATCGAATTAGAATGACTAGGATTTAGATAGATATTGCCCTATTTTTCCAACCGACTATTTCTATAAAATTGATATACAAACGCAATGCCAACTAACGTTAGGTACGCAGCTTTCAAAAAATTCATTGTGCTTTCATGGTTTTTGGATTGTTTATTTCTAAATTTGGGAAGTGGAACAGTAGTTTGAAAGGTCTTATCCTCAGATTCCAATTCAACAAATTCTTTAAATTTAATTATCTTTGCGTTTTCATCTAGCAAGTAGTATTTTCTTGCTTCACCAAGTTTTGCTTCTTCTGATTGAAGAGCTTTTTGTCTATGTTCTAAATTATGATTTTCAGTTTCTAATCTTTCTACTTCTTCTGTGATTAGTTTTAACTTTTCTTCAAGATAGATTCTTTCTAGTACCCCGCTTTTTCCTAAGATCGCAAAATAGAAAAAAGAAAAAAGCAGGGCTAAAAGGAAAAACTGTGTAAGTCTAAATTTTCTCTTCATCAGAGATTATAGAAAGTATTTTTTCCTTTATAGATAGCACTTACTCCAAGTTCTTCTTCTATTCTAAGAAGCTCATTATACTTAGCAATTCTATCAGTTCTAGAAAGAGAACCTGTTTTGATCTGACCAGAATTAGTTGCTACAGCGATATGCGAAATTGTAGTGTCTTCAGTTTCACCACTTCTATGACTTACTACAGCAGTATAACCTGCTTTTTTAGCCATTTCAATTGCAGCTAACGTTTCAGTTAATGTTCCGATTTGGTTAACTTTGATTAGAATTGAATTTCCAATTCCTTCTTTAATACCTTTAGAAAGTTTTTCAACGTTAGTCACGAATAGATCGTCACCCACAAGTTGAATCTTACTGGAAAGTTTTTCACTGAGTGACTTCCAACCAGTCCAATCATTTTCATCAAGACCATCTTCAATAGTGATGATTGGATAATCTTTCACAAGTTTTTCATAATATTCAATGATCTCTTGAGAAGTTTTTTCTTGAACATCTGCTTTGTTCTTAGATTTTTTTCCAAGTACATATTTTTTCTTAGTGTTATCAAAGAATTCACTAGCAGCAGCATCTAGTCCAAGAAGAATATCTTCTTTAGGTTTGAATCCTGCTTTTTTAATTGCTTCCATAATAATTTCAAGACCATCTTGGTTAGACTTAAGATCAGGTGCGAAACCACCTTCATCACCAACAGCTGTATTTAGTCCTTTGCTTTTGAGAACTGATTTCAAACTATGAAATACTTCAGCACCAACTCTCAGTGCTTCTCTAAAACTTTTTGCACTCACGGGAAGAATCATAAACTCTTGGAAATCAATGTTATTATCAGCGTGTGCTCCACCGTTCAAAATATTCATCATGGGAACTGGAAGTTCACGAGCTGAGTTCCCACCTATATAACGATATAGAGGAAGCCTTGTATAATTTGCACTAGCCTTAGCAATTGCTAGTGAAGTTCCAAGAATTGCATTTGCACCTAGATTCTTTTTGGAAGGAGATCCATCTTCTTTGATCATGAGTTCATCTAGATAAGATTGTTCTAATGCATTTTTACCAATGAGTAATTTGGTGAGTCTATCATTTACATTCTTAACTGCATTCTGAACTCCTTTGCCAAGATAACGTTTTTTGTCGTTGTCTCTGAGTTCTACTGCTTCATATTCACCTGTGGAAGCACCTGAAGGAACAGCAGCACGACCAAATGCTCCTCCTAGTAGTGTTACATCAACTTCAACAGTTGGATTTCCTCTAGAGTCTAAAATTTCTCTCGCCTTAATTGATTGTATAATGGATTCTCTCAAAGTAATAATCCCCTTACATTTGAATTCAGTACAATCTGGTTTATGCTTCATAAATTACAATCTAAAAAAGCAGTATAACTTGGACTAAGTTGAATAGTTAGTATCTAATTGTAAAAATTCTGATTATCAACTAATCACAAATAATGCAAGCTTTGCAAAAAAATTAGGTTTAAAATAAATCCTCTTATGTTCGCTAAAGAATGCTGAGTTTTCAATTTTATAATTATGTTTTTCTACAAAACTTTGGAAGTCAGTGATGGAAAGAAAATGTAGGTTAGGAGTGTTGTACCAATGATATGGTAAAAGCTCAGTGACTGGAGTCGCACCTGTTCTTAGAATCATGAGTCTAATCTGCCAGTGACCAAAATTAGGAAATACCACAATAATTTTTTTACCGATTCTAATTGCTTCTTTTAAAATATTTCCGGGATTTCTAGTTTCTTGTATGGTTTGGTTTAGAATTACATAATCAAAACTTTTATCTAGATGATGATCGAGTCCACTATCCAGATCCCCATGATGTACGATCACACCTTTTTCGATACATTTGTAAATCTTATCTTCATCTTTTTCAATTCCTTGCCCACGAATTTTTTTTTTGGAAAGTTCAAAGAGTAATTTACCATCACCACATCCTAGATCCAAAACCCTAGAGTTTTCGGGAATGAGATTATATATGTATTGAAAATCTACTCTAGATTTCATAATTAATCACTTCTTTAGATAGAAAATGATAGAGCAGATGGTGTTGTTCATCATTGAATATTAAAAATGAATCATGCCCCTTAGAGAAGTTAATCTCGCAATAAGTTACTGGGATAGCATTTACTTCAAGTGCTTTAACAATTTCTAAAGATTGGTAGGGTGGATACAACCAATCAGAACTATAGGAGATTACTAAAAATTCACACTTGACATGACTTAGATTCTGAGCAAGAACCCTTCCTCTACCAAGACTATAATGGTCTAAGGCTTTTGTTACATAGATATAAGAATTAGCATCAAACCTATCTACAAAACTTTCCCCTTGATAAATTAAATAGCTACCAACTGCGAAATCAGTATTTTGAATATTCCCTCTGGGAGGTTTTCTACCAAATTTTTCTCTCATAGACTCATCAGAAAGATAAGTGATATGCCCAACCATTCTAGCAAGGGCTAGACCTTTTTTGGGTGAAGAGTTTTCTTCATAAAATCCATCATTCCAATTGGGATCAAAAATAATTGCTTGTCTTCCTACTTCATTGAATGCAATTTGTTGAGCTGAATGTTCTGCAGTGGAAGCAAGTATTATACATTTCTTTACAAGATCGGGATACGTTACTGCCCATTCAAGAGCTTGCATGCCTCCCATAGAACCACCTGCAATTGCATAAAGGGTTTCAATTCCTAAGGAATCAACTAATTTTTTTTGTGCAAGAACCATATCGCCAATCGATACGAATGGGAAAGAAGAGTAGTATGGTTTACCAGTGGAGGGATTAATAGAAAGAGGACCAGAACTTCCCTTACATCCTCCGATTACATTGGAACTAATGATAAAAAATTTATTGGTATCAAATGCTTTTCCAGGTCCGATGTATTCATCCCACCAACCAGGCTTAGCATTTTCAGAGTGAATCCCAGCAGCATGAGCATCTCCTGAAAGGGCATGGCAAACTAGGATTGCATTGGATTTATTTTGATTTAGACTTCCATAGGTTTCATAGGCAATTTCTAAATTGGGAATACTAGATCCGTTTTCAAATACTATTTCCCCAAGATTAGCAATTTTAGTTTCAACAATACCGATTGATGCTCTAGACATTTATAACTTTATTTCCAGTAAAATATTTTATTGAAAAATTTTCAATAGAAATGAATAAATGAGTATTGCTTTTATATTGAGTTATGCGGGGCGAGCGGGGTGGCAACCCCGCTAATGACCCTTTGAAGGGTTTTGGAAGTAGAATCATCTATATTTTTTTCAAACCTTCCTCTAGATCAGTGAGAATATCGTCTATATTCTCAAGACCTACTGAAAGTCTAACAAAATCTGGTGTTACTCCCGTGGAAACTTGTTCTTCTGGAGTTAATTGTGAATGAGTGGTGCTTGCTGGATGGATCACGAGTGACTTAGCATCACCAATATTTGCAAGTAGTGAAAACAATTCTAGTCCATCAATAAATTTCTTAGCTTCTGGAACTCCACCCTTAATACCAAAACCGACTAACGCTCCAAACAATCCTCTATGGAAATATTTTTTTGCAATATTATAGTTTTTGTCAGAAGGAAGACCAGGATAATTAACCCAAGTAACTTTAGGATGTTTAGAAAGATATTCAGCAACTTTTAAAGCGTTAGTTGAATGACGTTCCATTCTGAGAGGAAGAGTTTCAACACCTTGGATGATTTGCCACGCATTAAATGGAGAAATGGATGATCCAAGATCTCTTAATCCTTGGACTCTTGCTTTGATGATAAAAGCAATATTCACTCCACCGAATGGTTCAAATTTTCCAAACACATCCCAAAATTTCAAACCATGATAGCTTGGATCTGGTTCAGTATAATTCTTAAATTTTCCATTTCCATAGTTGAATTTTCCCGAATCAATGATGATTCCAC
The DNA here is from genome assembly GCA_033762425.1 of Leptospiraceae bacterium. Taxonomy (GTDB): domain Bacteria; phylum Spirochaetota; class Leptospiria; order Leptospirales; family Leptospiraceae; genus JANRLP01. The sequence goes on along the minus strand of JANRLP010000033.1, from coordinate 49,512 downwards.
CAATTGAAGTTCCATGTCCTCCTAAGAATTTAGTGAGTGAATGGATAACAACATCGGCACCATGTTGGATTGGATTGACTAGATATGGAGAAGGAGTTGTATTATCTACTAGTAATGGAACACCAAGATCATGAGCTACCTTAGCAACTCCTTCAATATCAATTGTATCTAATTTAGGATTTCCTAATGTTTCAATGAATATAGCTCTAGTCTTATCATTGAACGGTTTACGAAAGTTTTCTGGATTGCTTGGATCCACAAAATGAACATTGATACCAAGTTTAGGAAGAGTATAATGGAATAGGTTATAGGTTCCACCATACAAAGATGCAGAAGCAATTACTTCTTGTCCTGCTTCCACAATATTCAGAATAGCTAATGTTTCTGCTGCTTGACCAGATGCAGTTGCAAGTGCTGCTACTCCACCCTCTAACGCTGCAACTCTTTGCTCCAAAACATCAGTTGTAGGATTCATAAGTCTAGTATATATATTTCCAAACTCTTGGAGACCAAAGAGTCTTGCTGCATGATCCGTATCTTTAAAAACATAGGAAGTAGTTTGATAGAGTGGAACTGCTCTAGATGTAGTTGTTGGGTCAACAGTTTGACCCCCATGAAGAGCGATAGTTTCTGGTTTATAGTTTCTTGGCATTTTTTTCTCCAAAATATTTTATACCATCATTTCCGAAGGTGTTCGTTAGTCAATACAAAATTCCAATAAATTAGACGAACCTGTCGTTATACTGGAATAATTCAAAATTGAGCATTTTCTAAACTAGGATTCCTTTTTGAAATAAAATGATAAGCAGCAACTAAACGATCTTTCAAATCTTCGACCTTGAAGGGTTTGCTTAGATAGCTATTCATTCCTACTTCTAAACATTCTTGCCTAGTTTCCAGTGTGACATCAGCAGTGAGTGCAATAATATAAGGTAGGTCTTTTGCAGGAATCAGTTCTTGCAATTTTCTAGCTGCTTCCATTCCACCCATGATTGGCATTTGTAGATCCAAAAGAATTAAATCAAATTTTTCATTCTGTACGGCTGAAATAACTTCTTCACCGTTCACAACGATTTCAGGAAGATAGCCTAATTTCTGAAGAGTCAAACTACCTAACGTTTGATTTACGTCATTATCATCTGCAAGTAGAATTTTTAAAGGAAAAGAAACAGCCATGTTTAGATCAAATTTTTTAGACTTCTGTTCAGGACTTTCTTGAAGAGTATCTACCTTTAGAACTGAGCTTAGTGATTTAATGAGATTAGTTCTTATTAGAGGCTTTCTCATAATATCACTGAAGAAATTAATTTCTTCACTGTTTGTTTTGTATTTTTTATCAGTCAAAAAAATCCATTTAGGAAAAATTTCATTTGAGTTAAATAAATTATTAATTGGTTTAATACTACTTACACTATAATCAGTGATTACTATCATTGGTTGAATAGAGCCAATTGGGTTATCTTTATCTAAAGTATATGCACTAGTTTCTAACTGTTTTAACTTCTGAATAAGAAATTTTGAATTAGTTTCATTTTTCATATGAACGAAAACATTTATTTTGGAAAACTCTTCAGGAATTTTCAACATGCTTTGAGCTTTATAAATCAGTTTGAGTGTAAAATGAACTTCTGTTCCAACATTTTCAGTTGATTGAATAGAAATTGTTCCATCCATTAGCTCAATCAAGTTTTTGGAAATTGCGAGTCCAATCCCTGAACCACCAAACTGTCTAGTTGTAGAATTGTCAGCTTGATGAAATGAAGTAAACATTCCTTCCAGTTTATGAACAGGAATTCCAATTCCAGAATCTTTGATAATGAATTCTAGTTCAACTGTTTGATTATAGAATTGTGAAGTTTTTACTTCTAAGGAAACTTCTCCTTGCTTAGTAAATTTGATAGAATTACCAATTAGATTCATTAATACTTGTCTAATTCGAACCTCATCTCCATAAACAATCTCAGGGACTTCTTTGTGGATAAGTAGCAGAAGCTCTAAATTTTTGTCTGTAGCTTGGGTGTATAAAATCTCTACTGTAGATTCAATTAGTTTAACAATAGAAAAATATGCAGATTCTAATTCTAATGTATCTGACTCTATCTTAGAAAAATCTAATATATTATTAACAAGATCTAAAAGTGTGTTACCACTATTTTGAATGATTTCGAGAAGATTTTTTTGCTCATCATCTAACTTAGAATCGGAAATTATATTAGAAATTCCTAATATAGCATTTAAGGGAGTTCTAATTTCATGACTCATATTCGCTAGAAAATTTGATTTAGCCTTACTTGCATTTTCTGCTTCTAACTTAGCACGTTTATACTCTTCATTAATTTCTAAACTTCTTTTTGCAAGTTCTGCGATTGAATTTGCGAGATCTTCGGTAGATGTTTCCAAATCACTACTTTCTTTTCCAAGTGATTTTGCAGCCTTAGTTAGGATTTCAATAATCATCTTTTGTTTTTCAGTTTCTTTTCTCAGGTTGGCGTTGGCTATTGTCAATTCTTGAGTACTAATCTCAATGCTATTGCTCCAAATAGTCATATTTCTATCCATATCTTCATAACTAGATTCAATAGATTTAAAAAGTGCAATCAAACTTGACCGATCAATTCTAGTGGAATTTTTTATAAAATCATAAAATGCAATTCCATCATCTACATTTAAGTATTTACGAATTTGTCTTTTTAGTAAAGAGTGCATTAGGTTTCGTTAATATAGGTTATAGTCATTGTTTGATTATGAAGTTTACAGTCCAAAGAATCCAGATGTGGACTGATTTCACCATTTGAGTAAAATCCAGTTTGCATCATAGATTTGCCAAGCAAAGAACGAACTGTTTCAATTTCTTCTTCAGTTCTTTCTCCCATGACTAGTTTTCTACCAACACAACTAATCATAATTGTTAGTCCACCTTCTGAAGAACTGATTTTTTTGAGAACCTGTCTAGAGGCTTCTTCAGCAGCTTCCACAAGTAGGTTAGTATTTGCATGCATAAGTTTTACAAAACCAGTTTCAGGGATATCACCAGCAAGGATCAAGGATTTGGTTTCATGATCAATGCCCAGAATTGTTCTAATGATTCCTTGGTCAATATCATCTTCACTGATAAGCGAAAGCGGATAGAGAAGTGCGGAAGCAGGAAGTTCATCAGCATACTTTCCAAGATATTTTTTATAAAGTTCTAAGGCTGGTTGATCATCAATCTCAGCCAAAATGTTTCCATTTGATTTTGTGATTTTTCTAGCAGGACCAAATGATTGCCAACCCCCAAAAGAACCATGGGAGAAAACAAGATGATCTCCATAGAATCCAATTGCAATATTATGATTCGATTTAGTATCTTGATCATGGATCACATAGGTTTTTTCAAACTTACCGTTATCAGCAGCAAGCCCACCAGTGATTAGAACTCCTTTAGGAATTATAGAGCGAATTCCATCAATTAGAAGACTTCCATTGATATTGACACCTTGACCTAGAATAAAGATAGCTTTTAGATTTTCTTGGGGAAGTTTTTCTGCAAGCCTTTGCCCCGATTGAAAAGAATCTTCTAGTCCATGGAATTCAGAGTTTGCAATTTGAAATATTGTTTTATCAAATTTAATCAGAGTAAGCACTATGGTCTTTTCGGAGATACCTTTGTCAGAAATTTCACCTGCAGTGGAACAACCGACAATCTTGGAATTTGGAAAACTGGATTGGATTTTTTGAAATATAGAATTATCAGCACAAAAAATTTGATCTGCAAAGATTAATATCAATTGAGGTTGAAAATCATATGAAGATTGATTTAGATTTTCTAGTTCAGAAACTTGTCTAATTACTACTTGCTTAGTCTGCATGGAATAGAGATTTTTTCTTTAGCTTGATATAAGCAAGTAAAAAAATTGATGCTTGATTAAATCGAATCGTTAGCAACTAAGGAAAAAGTATTCACGTATGAATAAAGATATGAGTCAAATAAGATATGAGTAAGTTTTCAATCCTTGGGCTAATCATTTTTCTTTTAGGTTGCGTAACAGAGCCTAAATTCCAATCTTCTCAACTCAAGGACTCGGTCCAAAAAAAGATAAATATCAATAACAGAATCAGAAATTATAGGATTTATATTCCCGAGAATTTAGGAACGAAACAAAACAAATTAGTTTTTGTATTTCATGGTGGAATGGGTACTGCAGAGTTTATGGAATACATTTCAGGCTTTAATAGGATTGCTGAGAGAGAGAAATTTATTGTAGTGTATCCAAATGGAACAGGTAAGGCTGAAAATAAGTTTTTGACTTGGAACAGTTGGAAATGTTGTGGTTATGCTTTAGAAAAAAAGGTAGATGATGTGAAGTATATTCAAGCAATCATAAATGAAATCAAAGAAAACTATTCCATTGATAGCTCAAGGATTTTTGCAACAGGATTTTCCAATGGGGGAATGATGTCTTTGAAACTAGCTTGTGATACAAATGATTTCAGGGCAGTGGCATCAGTTGGTGGTTCCATGTTTCATTTGGATTGCAAACCAAAGAAATCAGTATCAGTTTTATTAATCAATGGTAGAAAAGATATGGTAGTTCCTTATTCAGGTGGTGTGGGAACAAACTCACTGACAAAGTCTGCAAAGTTACCAATTGAAAAAGTGTATGAATTTTGGAGGGAGCAAAACCAATGTGAAAATGAAACAAAAATTGAAGATGAATTCAATCCAGTACAATATTCAAAAACTTGCAATGATAAAACAGAGGTAAGATTAGTGGAAATGAAACTAGAGGCACACACTTGGCCATCAGGAAATAATTTATACTTATCAGATGAATCTAATGATAGCTTTAAAACCAGTGAAGAGATTTGGAAATTTTTTTCAAAACAATGAAAGATAATTCTAGAGGTAGTATAAAAGAACTTTTACCAATTGCATTTCCCATTTTCTTTTCCCAATCAGTAGATGTATTAATGGTTTTTACAGATAGATATTTTTTGGCGGGATTAGGCAAAGAAGAATTAGCAGCTTCCTTTACAGGAGGTATATTATATTACCTAATTTGCAATTTATGTTTCGGAATATTAGGTCAGATTGCACCTATCGTTGCTCAGTATAGAGGTGCTGGAGAAATGGAAACGGGGGTACGAACTGTTCATCAAGGTTTTATACTTGCACTTGTTCTTTCTCCCCTACTATATTTGATTGGCTATAATTCAAGCCCTTATATTTTAGATTTTTTTAATCATGCTGAAAAACTCCATGAAAATGAATTGAAGTATTTTAGAATTTTAAGTTTAACGATAATGATAGCAAGCATAAGATTAGTTTTTGCAAATTTTTTTATTGGAATTGGAAAGACTAGAATCGTAACGTTAGGCGCACTTTCTGCAGTGATAATAAATATACCAGTTACATATATTTTGATTTTTGGAAAATTTGGATTTCCTAAATTAGGAATTGAGGGAGCAGCAATTGGAACAGTATTATCCAGTATATTTCCAGTTATCATTTTAGGAATAAATTTTTTCAAGAAAAAGAACAGAGAAGAATTTAAGACCTCAACTAGTTTTAAGTACAATAAAGAACTAACGTTCAAACTAGTCAAGTACGGATTCCCTTCAGGTATAGAGTTGTTACTCAATGTATCAGGTTTCTTTTTCTTTAGTATGGTAATGTATTCTTACTCCAGTGAGGTAGCAGCGGCTACTTCTATTGTATTAAACTGGGATATGGTTTGTTTTATACCATTGATAGGAATTGGTCAAGCAGTTGGGAGTTTGATTGGTAAGTATTTGGGAGAAGAAGAGAAAGAGATCGCATTAAAATCAGCTTGGTCGGCACTAAAGATTGGAGCGATGTATTCAATCATAATTACAATAGTATATTTTAGCTTCACAGAACATTTAGTGAGTATATTTTCAACACCAGAAGATCAGGGAAGAAAAGAGGTTTATCTATATGCAAATATGATGTTAAAGATTTCATGTATATACTTTTTCTTCGATGCAGCTTATAGCATATTGGGAGGAATTTTAAGAGGTGCGGGAGATACATTCTGGGTAATGGTAGTTTCAAATTCAATAATGTGGGCAACTGCAACCACTGTATATTTAACAAAAAATTATTTCCAATTCACTCCAATTCATTCTTGGTTATCCTTAACCTTAATGGTTTTTTCACTTTGCATAATTTTTATGATTCGGTTTTTACAAAAAAAATGGTTAGATAGACTCATGATACGATAGTAATCATGAGTTTTGTGCAAATTCCCATTTAGGAAATGGATCTGAAAATTTTCTCCAAGCCTTCTCCCCTTTTTTCATTTCATAATCAGTCAAAAGACATTTATCTAAATCAAGAGTAAGTTTTTCTTTGTTCATATCCATTCCAATAAGTACAATTTCTTGACGACGATCACCAAAAGGTTCACGCCAATTTGATTTGATTAGTTCAATAATTTCATCTTCAATTGGCCAGTGATTTTTGGGAACATTTGCCCACCAAGTTCCAATTGTTTCAGTCCTACAAGCTGCTCCTGCTTGAGACCAGCTACCAACAAATTCCATTCTGGAAGCTAGCCAAAAAAAACCTTTAGATCGGATAACCCCAGGCCATTCTCGGTTGATTAATTTAAAAAAACGTGATGGGTGAAAAGGCCTTCTTGCTCGATATACAAAACTTGAGAGATTATATTCTAAGGTTTCAGGAATATGCTCCCCTCTAGCTTCTTTAAGCCAACCGGGAGAAGCGGAAGCTTTTTCAAAGTCAAATAGGTTTGTATTGAGAATTAGTTTAGGACTTATTTTACCGAATTCAGTTTTTAAGATTTTAGCTTCAGGATTAAGATGATGAATAATTTTTTCGAGTTTTAAAAGTTCATCTTCTGCAACAAGATCAGTTTTATTTAATAGGATAATATTTGAAAATTCGATTTGATCAACGAGAAGTTCAACGATAGTTCTATCGTCCAATTCACTGGAGGCTAAATTTCGTTCTTTTAATTCATCGATGGATGAATAATCTTTTAAAAAATTAAATGAGTCAACAACAGTTACCATAGTATCGAGTCGAGAGATATCAGAAAGAGATTTTCCAGATTCATCAGCAAAGGTAAAAGTTTCAGCAATTGGTAAAGGTTCTGAGATACCAGTTGATTCAATTAGAAGATAATCAAATCGACCTGACTCGGCAAGTTTTTTTACTTCAAGTAGGAGGTCTTCTCTCAGAGTACAACAGATGCATCCATTAGACATTTCAACTAACTTTTCTTCAGTTCTGCTTAAACTTGCACCACCATTTAAAACTAGTTGTGAGTCAATATTCACCTCACTCATATCATTAACGATAAGAGCAACCTTAAGTCCTTCTCGATTATTTAAGATATGATTTAGAAGAGTTGTTTTTCCTGAACCGAGAAAACCCGAAAGAACTGTAACAGGTAATTTAGACATAGTGACTCCTATAGAATATTAATTGTATCAATTCTGAGAAGGATTCTTTTTTCAAATGCGTCCAGACTTGGTGATTTATGAATGATAGCTTTGCCACGATTTTTCGGATAGGATTCACCTTTAAGAAGACATAGGTTGGATCCAGTTGGAAGAAATATTCTAGAAGAATCAAGTTGGTCTTCAGAAAAAGGAAGTGTATAAGGCGAATCATTAGTGACAAATTCAGTACACTTACCTCGCAAATTATAGAGCAGACGAATTGAGGTAAAGTCAACATGGAATTTCGGACAAGTAATTTTAGTAACTAGATCAACTTGAACGAAGAAGTTTTCAGTTTTAGTAAGCTCATAGTATAGATTTGAAATTTCAATAATTTTTTGACTAAATACATTATTCGCATTCGTGGAAACTATGGGTAGTTTAGATAAGTTATCGAGTAATTCTTTTGAATTGGATCGAAAGCTAAAACTATCTTGTTCTTCAATAAAATCCAAATACTCTAGAATTTCCTCAGAATCCTCAATAGGCAAGATCACCAAATTGATTTCAGGTGAATGTATCTTAGATAAATCAGAAAGCTTCTTCGAATATATATAATTTGTAGTTTGAGTTAAAGTTGACATATTGCAATCCAGTTGCATTAAAAAAAATCTGCACTTTAAATGCAACTGGATTTCATTAATTTTTTAATGGGGGAATCATCCACCATTTGAATTCTGTTTTTTAGAAAAAATTCCCTTTATAAAAATGGTGGATGACCGCACTCTCAGCTTTGGTTAAAAAATTGTTTTCACAATTTTTTAACCCCGCTTCGATTGCTTTCCCAAAGAAAAAACCTTATTGAGGATCGTAATAGTTATTACATATAAATTATGTCCCATTAGCCTACATTATACTTATTACAATTAATTATGTCTCATAATTAACCTGAACAGTTATTACATTTGGATTATGTCTCATTATATTAGTAATAGTTATTACAATAAACTACAGAAAAAAAAATCCACCAAACAAAGCAGATTTCCCGACTACAAGACTGGTCTTTAGTTCCTTTCAACTAAACAAATCCCTAAAAGTAAACAGCCAATCAGTGTCTTACAATCCTAAGTCAGAGAGAATTATAATACTCATATTCTTTTGATTATAAAAATTGCAAAAAATTCCAATTGAAAGTTTTTTTTCTAATCCCGAATTATGTCTAAAAAAAAGTTTAAGCTTTTCGCCTAACGTACCGTTTAGACTATCAGGTCAACACATATAAATAGTGCAATTGCACACTGACCCTTGGATGAAATAAACTTATCACAGCTTTAGCATGTTGACATCAGGGAATCAGTATGGAGCAATCCGAAAATTTTAAAAAAGTCCTCTCCAGGTACGTGAACTATCGCGGTATTGATATTGTTCTTCACCTCAAAGATGGAACAGTAATTGAACTAGACAAGAATCGCCAAGTAGAAGGTGATTTCGTTATCAAAAACTCAAAAGAAGGTCCCGTTGCTAGAATTGAGTTCTCGAGAATCAAAAAAGCAGAATTTTTTGCTGCCTAATTGTTGACAATAAACACCCTCTTCAAAATCTTGTAAAAACACTTGGGCAAAGTATGCCCTGAATTTTTAGGAGATCGAATGATAGGTATTGTGATTAAAGATGGTGAGTCCATAGAAGCGGCTCTCAGACGATTCAAGAGAGATTGTGCCAATGCTGGTATCTTGAGTGAAATCAAAAAAAGAGAGCACTATGAAAAACCGAGTTTAACTCGCAAAAAAGCAATCGATACTGCTAAAAGAAAACGCGACAAAAAGAAAAGAAATTCAGCTAAAAAAGAAAGAGTCTAGAATGTCTCTGCAAGAACTTCTCTATGAAGAGCAAAAAAAAGCCTTCAAAGAAAAAAAAGAACCTGATCTTTCCACTCTTAGGCTATTAAAATCTGACATACAATATGAACTCACCAAAACTGGTGCCTCAACTTTATCAGATGAAACTATACTTCAAATCATCAAAAAAAACATAGTTAAACGAAAAGACAGTGCTGTTGAATATCGAAAAGCAAATAGAATTGATCTAGCAGAAAAAGAAGAAGCGGAAGCAAGTTTCTTAGAAAAATACCTTCCTCCCAGCATAAGTGAAGATGAGCTAAAGCTCGTCATTCAAGAAGCAGTTTCCTCTGTTGGAGCAAAAGGAATTGCTGATATGGGTAAAGTTATGGGCAAAGTTATGGCGAGCTTAAAGGGAAAAAATGCTGATGGAACCCTTGTCTCCACTCTCGTTAAAAATGCTCTAAGCTCAGTCTCTTCATAGAACCTTCAGGATGATTTTTTTTGCAAAACAACGACTTCATTACTAGGGTAAAAAGAGAAGTCAGTTTAGAAAATTATATTTCAAGATTTGTAAAACTTAAAAAAACAGGTAAACGTTCACTAGGTCTCTGTCCCTTCCATAGTGAAAAATCCCCTTCCTTCACAGTCTCTGCTGAACTACAAATGTTTCACTGCTTTGGCTGTGGTGCAAGTGGAGATATCTTTTCCTTTGTAATGAAATATGAAAAGGTAGAATTTCCTCGCTCTCTTGAATTGCTCTCAGAATATTCTGGAATTCCACTTGATAAAACAAATAGCACAGACCAATCCTTTAAACAAGAACTCTATAAGCTCAATGAAACTATCCTAGACTATTTTAGAAAAAACCTCCAAAGTACTGAAGGGGAAGATGCTCGCCTCTATCTAAAAACCAGAGGTCTTGGTGAGTCTGATATAAAAAAATTTGAAATTGGCTTATCACTTCCTGGCTTTGACAATCTGACTAGATCCATTCTTACTACTAAAGAAAAAATTGACCAAGGGCAAATTCTTGGTCTTTTAAAAAAACGTGAAAAAGATTCCTATTATGATTTCTATCGTGATCGAATTATTTTTCCTATTCGTGATACCTCCGGAAAGGTGGTGGGTTTTGGTGGTCGTCTCTATAAAGAATCCAAAGAAGCTAAGTACATCAATAGCCCCGCCTCGGCCATCTATGATAAGGGTAAAATGTTTTATGGTCTATACCAGTCTGCACCAACCATTCGACGAGAAAGAGAAGCCATCCTCGTGGAAGGTTATCTAGATGTTATCGGTCTTCATTCTAAAGGCATTGAAACAGCAGTAGCCCCTCTTGGAACTTCTCTGACTCAGTTTCAAATCAGGAATCTTAAAAATTTCGCAGACAAAGTTCTGCTACTTCTAGATGGGGATTCCGCGGGAAAAAAAGCTGCTCTTAGAGCCTGTGAAATCTGTATTCGTGAAAACTTTGAGACTTCAGTTGTTTTATTGGAAAATAATGTTGATCCCTTCGATTTATCTCAGTCTAAAACTAGGGCGGAGATTTCCGAAATTTTTGATAAAAAAACAGATTCAACCAAATTTTTTCTGAAAGAAACCTTGAATCACGCTACAGCATCTTCAGGTATTGATGAAAAAAGAAAAGCAGTAGAGTTTCTCTTTGGTTTTGTTAAAACCCTAGACAAACAAACAGACAGAGAGTTATATTTAGGAGAGGGCGCTAAAATCCTAGGAATTCAAAAAGAATCCTTTTTAAAAGACTTTCAGAATGATACAAAACTGAGTTTTGGAACCTTGGAAGTCGATAAAAAAAGAGAGGGCAAAGAGTCTAAACTTCAGGTTCCTAAGTCAAGAATTCTTGCGGAGAGGAAGCTAGTTTCCTTAATCCTATTACATAACGAATTCGTCGAATTGCTTTGGGAACGAGGAGAACTGGAATTTCAAGATACTGATAGTGCCTATGTTTTGGATTTTATTAATTCCAAACTGAACGATGGAGAAATTGTGACTGAATCAATTTTGAATGAGATTCCTGAGCAAATACGAGGAGCTATTCTACCTCACTTGATGGATAGTTCCGAGGAAAAAGATATAGTGATTGGAAAACAAAATTTCAGCGAGCTTGTTCTTAGACTCTTAATTGAAGATAAGAAAAAAGCAATGAATGAAGTATCGAACAAACTTTCTTTAAATTCTGAACTCTGGAAAGATATGATGAATCTAAAAAAAGAAATTAATAATCTGGAAGAAGAGTTTCGTTCCAGACAGCCAATAGGAGAGAAAGGGTAAAATGGAAAATCTTCAAAGTATGCCAGAAGTTCAAAAAATTATTTCTATCGGTAAGGCGAATAGTGAAGTCTCTTACGATGAAATCAATGATATACTTCCCGACAAAATCCTTAATTCAGAAAAGATAGACGATGTATTCACCCTTCTCCATGAAATGGGAATTGACGTAGTTGAAGAATACTCTAAAAAATTTGACGAACCTGCAATTCCAGTTAACAAAGAAGAAAAGCCTACTAAAAAGAAAAAAGAAAATGTTTCTATCAGTGCAACCTCAGAAGATCCCATAAGGCTTTACCTAAAAGAAATTGGAAAGGTAAGTCTTATCTCTGGAGAAACAGAAGTATTCCTTGCTAAACGTATCGAGAAAGGTGAAAAAATTATTGAAGAAACAATTCTAAGTTCCAGCATCCTACGTTCAACCTTTGCTAAGCTAATGCCAAAAGTTAGAAGCAGAAAGATTAAAGTATGGGAACTTGTTAGAGTTGATAAACCTTATGCTCTCAACCAATCTGAAGCTGAAAAGCTAGAAAAACTTTTTTTTACAAGCATGGAAATCATTAGTAATGAAGAAAAAATCTTTAATGAGTCCAACAACAGAATCAAAAAATATTCTGAGAATAGTAGAAAATTCAAAGAGCTAAAAGAAAAGATTGATAACGCTGCATCCAAAATTGATTCTGCAGTTCGTGAAGTTGGTGTTTCTCAAAGAGAGATTCAAAAAATCTCTCAAAAGATTAAATCTATGGTCTTTAGAATCAAAGAGATCGATAGACATTTTCTAAAAATTAAAGCTCGTTATGGACATGACGTTAGAGAAATCAAAACCTTTAATCGCTTCATTGAGAAAAATGAAAACCTAGAAGAAATTGAAAAAATGATGGGAGTAACCATCGATGAAGTTAGAGAAGTTATCAAAGACATCCGTAATAATGAACGTAAGCTCAGAAGAATGGAACAAGAGGCGGGATCTTCTACTAATGAAATCAAAGAATGGGGTGAAAAAATCATCAAAGGGGAACGTGAGATTTCTCAAGCCAAGAAAGAACTTGTGAAAGCTAACCTTCGTCTAGTTGTCTCCATTGCTAAACGTTATGCGAACAGAGGAATGCATTTCTTCGATCTAATCCAAGAAGGCAATATTGGACTTATCAAAGCTGTAGATAAGTTTGAATATAAAAAAGGTTATAAGTTTTCTACCTATGCAACCTGGTGGATTAGACAAGCAATCACCAGAGCAATTTCTGATCAGGCTAGAACAATCCGTGTTCCTGTACACATGATCGAACAAGTGAACAAAGTTGTTCGAGAAGCAAGACAATTTGTACAAGAGTATGGACGTGATCCAACTAATGAAGAAATTGCAGAGAGACTTGGTTGGCCCGTCCAAAAAGTCAAGGCTGTAAAGAATGTTGGAAGAGAACCAATCTCTTTAGAAATTCCTGTTGGAAGTGAAGAAGACTCAGAACTTGGCGACTTTATTGAAGATAAGGATGTTGAATCCCCTATCAATTCTGCTGCTTCCAGTATTCTTGCTGAACAAATCAGACAAGTGTTGCATACTCTTCCCGCTAGAGAGCAAAAAGTAATTCGAATGAGATTCGGTTTAGATGACGGTTATGCTCAAACCTTAGAAGAGGTAGGATATCAATTCAAAGTAACCAGAGAAAGGATTCGCCAGATCGAAGCAAAGGCACTTCGTCGTCTTCGTCATCCAAGCAGATCCAAAAAACTGAAGGATTATATCTTAGAATAATCATTCTACGATACTATCACGAAAAGATACTAGTTAGGGTAAGGAGTTATACGCACTTACCTTAACTAGAACTGTTTCATTCTAAGAGATAACTTACTAGATTCTTTAGAATATATCTTAATGTTTTGTATTTTTACTCCACTCTTCGATCTAACTTCAATTTCTTCAAATTTAATCATGCCAAATATCTCTGATCCCGATTTTATATGAACCAACTTTTGATAGGGAATTAGAATTGGTTGTGAACTGAAATGAATTGGAAATGGTAAAGCTAAATACAATCCATCGTCTAAGAATCCTATTCGTACGCAGTTGTTATACCCAACCCAACCAAATTGTACGCTTCCAAAATGAATATTAGGTTCATCTAATCTCTTTGATGGATATTCTTCTGCGATTTTATGCCATTTAGAAATAAATCCGATTAGGTATATAATTAAGACTAGTGAGAAATAAATGACCACTAGTCCAATTATAATAAAAAATGGGGTTAAGAAATAATTCGCAGAAGTTTTCATGAAATCTTAACTATGAAATTTTTTCTTTGTTTCAATCAAATTTTCCACCACACTTGGATCAGCTAAAGTAGAAATATCTCCAAGTCCATCAAACTCACTACTTGCAATCTTGCGAAGAATTCTTCTCATGATCTTTCCCGATCTAGTTTTGGGTAAAGATGGCGCCCAATGAATCTCATCTGGTCTTGCAATCTTTCCAATCATTTTTTCTGTGATAACAAGTAATTCTTTTCTGAGTTCATCACTTGGAGAATTTCCATTCTTTAAAGTTACATATGCATAGATTCCTTGACCTTTAATATCATGTGGAAAACCTACCACTGCTGCCTCAGCAACTGACTTGTGACCAACTAACGCACTTTCAATCTCAGCAGTTCCCAGTCTATGTCCCGAAACGTTAATCACATCGTCAACTCTACCTGTGATCCAATAGTATCCGTCCTTATCTCTTCTTGCACCATCTCCCGTGAAATAATAACCTTTGAACTGTGAGAAATATGTCTGCTTAAATCTCTCTGGATCTCCATATACTCCTCTCATCATGGAAGGCCAAGGTTTTGCAAAGCATAAGTTTCCCGAAACTTCTCCTTTGGAAACAATTTCTTTACCTTCGTTGTCCACAATTACTGGCTTGATCCCCAAAAACGGAAATGTTGCTGATCCAGGCTTAGTGGGAATCGCACCGGGAATTGGTGTAATCATAATTGCTCCTGTTTCTGTTTGCCAGAATGTATCTACTATCGGGCAACGATTCTTACCAACATTTGCATTGTACCATTGCCATGCTTCGGGATTGATTGGCTCACCGACTGTTCCCAGAAGTCTTAGGGAGTCTAGAGACTTGTTCCTAAACTGTTCCAATCCTTCTTTTGTTAAAGCCCGAATTGCTGTTGGTGCAGTATAAAACACATTGATCTTATATTTATCTATAATTTCCCAAAACCTTCCCGCATCGGGATATGTTGGAACTCCTTCAAACATAACTGAAGTTGCACCGTTAGACAAAGGACCATATAAAATATAACTATGACCTGTGATCCAACCAATATCAGCAGTACAAAAAAATGTATCTTCTGGTTTATGATCAAATACATAATGAAACGTTAGGTTTGCACCTAAAAGATATCCCGCTGTTGTATGCATGACACCTTTAGGTTTTCCCGTAGAACCAGATGTATATAGTATAAAGAGTGGATCTTCTGAGTTAGACTTGTATGGCTCAGATACATCAGAGATTGTGGAATCATGCATTAGATCAGAATACCATTTATCTCTTCCATCTACCCAATTGATAGATGAACCAGTTCTATTCACTACTATCGTTTCACGAACATGAGCATTTGATTTAGAAAGTGCTTCATCTACATTTTTTTTGAGTTCAACAATCTTTCCTCCACGATATCCACCGTCTGCTGTAATTACAATCTTTGGTTTACAATCCTCAATTCTACCATGGAGTGCCTCTGGAGAAAATCCGCCAAACACAATTGAATGAATGGCTCCAATTCTTGTGCAGGCTAGAGCAGTGATCGCTAATTCTGGAATCATTGGTAAATAGATGAGCACTCTGTCCCCAGGTTTTACACCTTGTCGGGTAAGAACATTTGCAAACCTCGAAACCTCTCTATGAAGTTGTTGGTATGTATAAGTTTTAGATTCATTCTTATTGTCCCCTTCCCATATAATAGCTGCTTTATTTTTAATTCCAGAATTTAGATGTCTGTCCAAGCAATTGTAACTAACGTTTAACTTCCCCCCACTAAACCAGCTTACCTTGCCTGATGCAAAGTCTCCTGAATATACTTTGGAAAAATTTTTAAACCAAGTTAATCTTTCTTTTGCAATAGTTCCCCAAAATTTCTCGGGGTTTTTTATAGATTCATTATATAATTTTTGATATTCTTTTGTATTAAGATTTGCTCTATCTATAAATTCTTTTTTAGGTGAATAAACTTTTTTTGATGTCATGGATTTAACCTCTTTCTCAAAAATCAAAAATTTACCAATCTTAGTTTTATGCAAGCCATAAGTTTGATTATCATTTAATAAATGAAATTATTGAAAAAATCCTATTAGTAAATTTTTAAGAAAGTAATTTACTTGAACCTAAGCTTATCAAATCACTTAATGATAAATAAAGACTTATTAACACTAACTTGGTTTCTAAAATTTGATCTAGTTAGAATTATTCTGAGCCTAAAGGGTATTTTGTATGATCGAAAGAATTGAGAGCAATCTAAAACAGAAATTATTATGGGAAATTAGTTTTCTAGATATACTTTGCATTCTTATTCTTACCCTTGGCTACTCAATTCTTGGATGGACACGAATATTCGAAAGCCTTTGGCATGATGAAGCATGGGTGGCGATTTCTGTTATGAAGCCAACCTGGTCTGAGATGTTCTATTATAATGACCCTGTCCAAACTACTCCTTGGGGAATGCTCACTCTAATCAAAATGATTACTATGATTTTTGGTGAAAATGATATTGCTTTTAGACTAGTTTCAATACTCAGTGGATATCTATTTATCTTTTTGTTTTTTCAATTTGGTAAAAAAGTTTTAGATTCAACTCTATTATCTTTCTTTGTAGTTAGCATAACATTACTTACTTTAACTTTTACTAGATATTTTTTTGAAGTAAAACAGTATAGTATTGAACCACTTGTAGCAATTATTTTTCTAGATTCAGTCTATGATTTGAGTATTGGAAAAAAAGAGAATTTCTTTTATAGAGGAATTAAACTAATTCTACTTCCTTGGTTTAGTCATTCAATTTTCATTTTGTTTCCTTTAATTGCACTCATCGTCTTTTTTAATAAAGAAATTTCTTTCAAAAAAAAAATCTTTGGAGCAATTGTTTTTATTCTTCCTATTTTTATTTCTGAACTTATCTATATCAAACTAGCTGTTCTTCCTATTAAATCCTCCAATATGTTACAAGAATTTTGGAAATTAGGTTTCCCAATTAAATTTAGTTTAATAAGTATAATCAATTTTTTATCAACGCATTATGATTATTTTATATTTCATTTCTTTTCAGGAATAAAGCTAGGACTATTTCTTAGTTTCATTGTGATCCTTGGAATTCTTAGACTAAACTTTTTTTTAATTACAACAATTTTTATTCTGACAACTTGTTTTATTCTTTCTTGTTTTAATTTATATCCATTTAGTTTAGGAACTAGATTATATTCTTTTTGCTTTCCGATCATTATACTATCCATTTTTTCTGTTTTAAATTTCCATTCTTCAAGATATAAAAAATTTCTAATCTATATTAGCTTAATCTCACTAATTTATTTTGGAAACAAACAACTAAAACGTGAAGCTGTTTATGATGAAGAACCTATGAAAGAAATTCATGCAGAATGGATGAAAAATTTTCGAGATAGAGATGTTAACTATATTTACTTTCGATCAAAATACACTTTCAATTACTATAACAGATTCAATAAAAATCAGTTTAGAACAGTTGGAGGTGAAGAACAACAATACAACCCAAAAATGATAATTGAATATACGAAAAAATTCAAAGCAGAAAATCCAAATAAGAGAGTTCACTTGTTAGTTACAAGAGGTGCTTTCACTCCTGTTTTATGGAAGTTTGATGATGAACTGATTATCGAGGAATTAAAAAAAGACTGTACTATGCTTAAAGAAAAACTCTATAGAACAGAAAAGATTAGAGTTGCAGGATACTGGATTTTTGAATGTATAGACTAGCTTTCTTTAAACTTCACACTGATTAAAGATAGATCATCAATTATATTTCCTTTTTCTTTGATGATTCTAGCTATTCTTAATAAATTTCCTTCACTTTCTTCGACAATTCTTAAGAAAAGATTTTCATCCTCATTGATGAATCGTTCTCCATTATCTCCTTTCAACTCTAAATCATCTCTTCCATCTGAGCCTACTAAGATAATATCGCCTGACGATAGTTGTGTTTTCATTACTTTCACAACAGGGATTTCTTCAGTTCCAAGCTTTCTCATGTTCAGATTGGATTCTAGAAAACTAGCTTTAGCATCTCTATAGAGTACAGAATATGGATGCTCAGCATTGGCAAAAAGCAGTTCCCCAGAAATTTCATCCAAAAGCCCAATAAACAAGGATACCAACATCGAACCACCAAAAGCTAAGAACATATTATTCAATTCTAAAATTGTTTGGGTGATCCATTCTTCGGGAGAATTGGTGAGAACTCTATCGTTCTTTGCAGATAAGTTCATGATATTGTTCATTGCTGTTCCAATCACAATTGCACCACCTGCACCTTGCATGGATTTACCCATAGCATCAGCATTCATGAACATTACATGTCTTCCTGTGCCACTATTGAATCTTAGATTTCCTGCAATGCAAATATCTCCACCGATTTCTGCACTATACTTCCTAAACTGAAATTTCTTCTTTTGTTCCAGATAAAAATCAGTTCTAACTAGTTTAGATTTATTAAGATTGATACAAAGTGGATTTTGGATAAGCGAAGTTAAATAATAATCACCGTCTTGTTGCTCTTTGAGCTTAATAACTTCTTCCATTTTTTCTCTTAGCTCGAAGGTTCTTTCTTCTACTCTTCTTTCCAAGGCAAGATTCGCTTCTTTTAATTCATCCTGAGCTTTTTTACGTTCAAAAGATTCAAATGCTCTAGAGATCAAATCTGCAAGGGAACCAGAAAAATTCTGTTCTTCTTGAGTCCAAACTCGTTTTTCACCAACATGTTCATTGCAGATTACTCCCATCATTTTTCCTGAAAGCCTAAACGGTGCATCAAGCATGGAAGTGATCCCAAGTGGTTTGAGATAACTTTCTGCAAATTCAAAAGTATTTGGATCAGTAATTGCATCATTCGCTGCAAGGGAACGTTCCTCAGTTAGGTACTTAAAGTATGCAGGAAAATCTTTGGAATAGAGAATTGTTCCGCTAGTGTGGTCATTTTCTGTAGAACGAAATAGATCGAGTGCTTCAATTGCAGTTTCATCATTAGTATAAACCCATACACTAGAACGTTCACAATTTAGTGCAACTGCAGCAGCCTCAGTGATTTCACCAAGAGCTCTTTGGATATCACCACTATCGATTGCATCATTTTTTGCTAGTTTCAATAAAATTTCATTTTGCTTTTTGAGAACTGAGATCGAATCAGTAGCAAGTTTTGGTTTTGAAGATTTTTCTTCTTTTACATAAGAACAAAATGCGACCAAAAGTCCATAATCATAGATTGGATAAGTCATTACTTTAGTAGGAATCATTCTTCCTTGTTTGTTTAGAAAGTTTTTGGGATAGGTTTTATGCTTTTGACTTTTATGAAAATCTAGGATTGCTCTTTCTTTTTCAGTATCCACTAGAGTAGAAATTTCATCTATCTGCTTCACTTCTTCTTTAGTGTATCCAATTAGCTTTTCGAAACTACGATTCCAATCAAACACTCTGCCTGAACTATCCCAAAGTAGAATTGGCATTGGCGAAGATTCTATAACTAAACTGTTTAAATCACTAAATTGCATACAAGAATAAGAACCTAGAATAAATAGTAAATTTGTCCACTCTGATTTAATTTCTTTGTAAAGAAATAAACTCTTGATTCAATTAGAATTTTGCTTTAGGTAGTTTTGAAGTTACAAATCAATTTTTATTGTTGGCTAAAGGTTATAGAAGAAATAATTGCAGTTAGGATTCCCGAAAGCTCTCTATCGGGAACCTCATCACTATTATATGTGCAGACCAGAAGTTTATTCTCAAAACCAATCATATATACTAGCCAAAATCTTTTTGAAGAGATGAATTCACATGCCTGAATTTCACAGTCTTGTTTGTTCCTAAAATAGGCTACCTTATCTTTTTCATACTTTACTTTATGATTTTCCAAAAATCGTTTCATTTCTAGTTTTAAATCGAAATGTCCAACAACATTTTTAAAGGCAGAGACTACAAGTGCCCCTCCTCCTTCTGGATCGTAAAAAGCGGGAATGCCTTCTATGACTTCTACCATCCAGTATTCTGGAAAAGCAAGCACATACCAGCCTTCAGGGGAATTAAATTGTTGATAATCAAGGTAATGCATAAGTTTAAAAAAAAACCGGATTGTCACCAACCCGGTTCAATAGTTCCTAAAAAGAAAGCCGTTTATTTTCAATATTCATCTTCTGGACTTGTGGCTAGAGCAACTTTTTTAGTTTGCTTCTCTTCTTTTGGTTGCGAAGAGCCATTTCCATTGGATGAGCCGTTCATGGGCACCCCATGAATTGTAGTGCGAACAGGAAGATCGTTGAGTTCTCTGATTTGAGATTCTAATTTAATCGCAAACTCAGGATGCTCCAAGAGATAATTTCTTGCAGCCTCTCTTCCTTGACCAATTTTTTCTGAATTAAAAGAATACCAAGCACCACCCTTAGTGATGATGTCATGCTTCACAGCAAGATCAATGAGAGTGCTTTCTTTGTTGATTCCAGAATTAAACAAAATATCAAATTCTGATTGTCTGAAAGGCGGAGCACATTTGTTTTTCACAACCTTAACTCTCACCCTATTTCCAATCGGTTCCTCTTTGTCCTTCAAGGTTTCAATCTTTCTGATGTCTAGTCGAATGCTTGCATAGAATTTCAGAGCATTTCCACCAGTAGTTGTTTCAGGCGAGCCGAACATAACACCAATCTTCATTCTAATTTGGTTGATGAAGACCACAGTGGTTTTGGATTTAGAAATGGTTCCCGTAAGTTTACGAAGTGCTTGAGACATGAGCCTTGCTTGAAGCCCCATGTGTGAGTCACCCATATCCCCTTCAATCTCTGCTTTGGGAACAAGAGCAGCAACAGAATCAATCACAATGATATCAATTGCATTGCTTCTTACGAGAGATTCACAAATCTCAAGAGCTTCTTCCCCATTATCTGGTTGTGAAACTAGAAGATCGTCGATGTTCACCCCAAGTTTTTTTGCATAAGATGGATCGAGAGCATGTTCTGCATCGATGAAAGCAGCAACCCCGCCCATTTTTTGAGCTTGAGCAATTGTGGAAAGCATCAATGTGGTTTTTCCTGAAGACTCAGGACCATAGATTTCCACGATTCGACCAATGGGAAGCCCACCAATTCCAAGAGCAATGTCTAAATCGAGAGAACCAGTTGGGATCACAGGAATTGCGGAAGTTTCGCCCGCCCCTCCCAAACGCATGATGGAGCCTTTTCCAAATTGTTTTTCAATTTGGCTCATGGCTTCATCGATGGCTCGTTTTCGTTCCCTATCTTTTTCAGAAACTGCTTCTTCTATCTTCTCTTCTTTGGTCTTTTTCATAAAACTCCCCTCCTAATATAGGGTGTATAAAAGGTTTCATTTTTTCCGAAAAAACTGAAATTTTTTCAGAAAAGTTAATTTTTATTTTACACCCATACCCCGACAAATTTTGGTCAGGTAAGAGGTTTTTCCAATAAATCAAGTAATGAGCTTAGAATTTTCTTTGTATAGATTTTTTTTCCTTCTCTAACTAGTTTTTTGAATCACTTTTTTTAGAAATCCTCAAAAAAAACTCCTTCTGAGGATTCTCATAGAACGGCTAAACAAAAAACATGGTCAAACGCTTAATTTTATTTCGTAAACTCAACAAAAATTGCTTTGGGAAAATTATCTGAGTGACGAATGCAGAATTTATTGCAATTCATCTTAGCGAGTTTGACTCAAATTAATTTAGCAAGTTACTTCCCAAAACTCAACTATCGAAGGCATGAATAAAAATTTATAATTAACATAGAAACAATAAAACATAAATCATTCAAAGAATGAAAAGAAGATTGTAAATACTTCAAAACTAAATTTAATCATATTGTACGAGAAAGCTAATGTACTATCTTATTAATCTTTAGAAGATCCTATTCAACTTATTATAAAATCAATCTTGACATTTTCCAAAAAAATGATTTACTATAGTTATGAGAGTATTGTTAATAATTCTCTTTCTCTATAACTGCGATATCAAAAAGAATCCTCTCGCACCCAATGGTCCTTTTGGAATTTTGAGTCTTAATTATAATCTTTCCAAGGTGGGAGATTGGTCCTACAAAGAACCAAACGTAATTTATGGAGTAAACACTGTTATCACTGAAAATAAACCAAATATAACTAACAGAGCTATCGTTACGAATTTTTCTACAAAAGATACTCTTCCTGAAGGTTTGCTGTTCAACAATTCTAATGGAGCGTTATCAGGAATACCTACTGCAGAACAAACACAAAAAGAATATACAATTTTTGCAAACAATAGTTTCTTTAATGAATTCTATCCTACTAAACTCAAAATTACAGTTGGAGGATTTTCGTATCCTAATAGCCCCTATTCTTTTCAAATTCTAAGACAAGTTGATATTCCCCAACCTACTTTCACTAATATAACTACTGATGGTCTTGAAAATTTTACAATTTCGCCAAGTCTTCCTTCAGGAATTTCAATCAATCCAACAACAGGTGCAATGACAGGAACAGCACCTCAAACTTCATCTAACATAGTCTATACTGTTTCTGCTAAACCAAAAAATTCCAATCTTGTTTGGAGCACTACTCTCACGATTTTTATTTACCAATGGGTAAATGAAGCGTATCTTAAAGCTCCAAACGCTGAAATTGATGATCTATTTGGTTCACCAGTTGCAATTGCAGGGGATACTATTGTCGTAGCTGCAGAAGATGAAGATTCAAATCAAACTACAATTACGAATGGTTTAGCTCCTACAGGAATTAATGGTGCAACAAATTCAGGGGCTGTTTATGTATTTAGAAGAAATGGAACTACTTGGTCTAATGAAGCTTATTTAAAAGCTCCGAATTCAAATTCAGGAGATAGATTTGGGAGCTCTTTTTCCCTATCTGGAGATACAATTGTTGTAGGGGCAAAAGGTGAAGACTCTAATCAAACAACAATTACTAATGGAGCAACTGCAAGTTCTGATAATTCTATGGGTATTGCAGGTGCAGCTTATGTATTTAAGAGAAGTGGAAATACTTGGTCAAATGAAGCCTACCTCAAGGCTCCGAATACATCAACACTAGATGAATTTGGAGGTTCAGTTTCCATTTCCGGGGATACTATCGTTGTTGGAGCATCAAATGAGGATTCCAATCAAACTACAATTACGAACGGGAGTTTAGCCAGTGCTGATGATAGCGCTCTTAGTAGTGGGGCAGCCTATGTTTTTAGAAGAAATGGAACACTCTGGTTAAATGAAGCCTATCTTAAAGCCCCTAATTCAGAGGGACTAGATAGGTTTGGTAACTCTGTTTCCATTTCGGGTGATACAATTATAGTTGGTGCTAACTGGGAGTATTCAAATCAAACTACCATCACCAATGGAACATTAAGTAGCTCCAATAATTTAGCATTAAATTCGGGGGCAGTATATGTATTTAAAAGAAATGGAAATACTTGGTCAAATGAGGCTTATTTGAAAGCTCCTAATGCTGAAGCTGATGATGAATTTGGATTTTCTATTTCTATTTCGGGAGATACAATTGTTGTAGGTACAGCTAAAGAAGATTCACTTCAAACTACAATCACCAATGGAACTTTGGTTCAAATATCAGATACTGGGAATAATCTATCTGTAGGAGCTGCTTATGTGTTTAGGCGAACAGGTTCAACGTGGTCAAATGAAGCCTATTTAAAAGCACCGAATGCCGAAGGTGGTACTGGTGGAAATGGAGACCAATTTGGATTTTCGGTTTCTATTGATGGAGATACAATTGTTGTAGGTGCAGCTAACGAAGATTCACTCCAAACCACTATTACAAATGGAATTTTAGTTCAAGCATCCGACCAAGCAAATAATACAAGTGCAGGTACAGCCTATGTATTTAAAAGAACTACTGGTAACATTTGGGTTAATGAAGCCTATCTTAAAGCCCCTAATTCAGAGGGATCAGATCGATTTGGATATTCTGTTTCCATTTCTGGAGATACAATAGTAGTTGGTGCTTTTGGAGATGACTCTCTCCAAACCACCATCACTAATGGAACTTTGATTCAAGCATCAGATAATTCATTTAATTATTTCGTTGGTGCAGCCTATGTGTATGTTCGGAAATAATAGTGTTGCGTTACGATACTATCAAAACAAATTGAAAGTTAATTTTTTGTAAAACGAAAACTACTTTCTTTAAATTACTATCGTCATTCGACAGATTGTTTTAGTTTTTTTGGAGCCGATGATTTTCATGTGAATAGTTTATATTCTTCAATTCTTACAGCAAGTGAAAATTGATTTACAAAATCTCTTTTGCTTTTTTTTGATTTATTTTATGAAGCTGCTCTTATTTCTATTTACCATCTTTTTAGTAAACTGTGATATTAAGAAGAACCCACTAGCACCTAATGGTCCTTTTGGTGTAGTTAGTTACTTTTTTAATCTCTCGAAAGTTGGTACATGGAAATACATAGACAATGAAGTTTTATACTACAATCAAAATGATCCTATTCTTCCAAACTCTCCTAACATTCCATCACCTGCTCTAGCAAATACATTTACCATTTCAGAGACTCTTCCAACAAGACTTAATTTTAATACATCCAATGGAGTCATTTCAGGAACTCCCACTTCTCCTCTCGAAGAAAAAGAATTTAGATTCACAGCCAATCTAAAACCGTTACCCGATAGACCAAACAATACAAGTAGTCTGAAACTCAATGTAGATTACTTTGCTATGAGCAGTGGTTTGAATAATCCTTTCTCTGCTGAGTTTCCCTTTCCGGATGATTTTACTTATTCTAATTATTCTATAGAGCCAAGTTTACCTACTGGATTTTCATTCGATTCTCAAACAGGAATTATCTCAGGACCCGTTCAAACAGAAACTAAAAATTTTGGAACCTACAAAGTAAGAGCAACTCGAGAGGATGGTGTGAACGTAGTTGGCTCTGCTTCTCTAAAAGTTACTGAATGGGTTTTTGAGGCATACCTTAAAGCGCCTAACGCTGAAGCTTCAGACAGCTTTGGATATATTTCCATAGATAAGGATACAATTATAGTTGGCACAGTTGGTGAAGATTCCCTTCAAACAACCATTACAAATGGAACATTGGTTCAAGCCCCAGATATGGCAAGTGATCTTGCTGTTGGTGCTGTCTATGTATTTAAGAGAACCGAGAACACTTGGGCTAACGAGGCTTATCTAAAAGCTCCCAATGCGGAAGGGGGTGCAGCAGGGACAGGTGATCGATTTGGAAGATCAGTAGCAATTTCAGGAGATACAATTGTAGTGGGAGCCGATCAAGAAGATTCAAACCAAACTACAATCACAAATGGAAGCACAGCCAGTGCAGATAATTCTTCTAGTGATTCTGGTGCAGTTTATGTTTTTCGTAGAACAGGAAATACTTGGATAAATGAAGCTTATCTAAAAGCTCCAAACGCTGGGTCTGGTGATAGTTTTGGGAGATCTCTTGCGATTTCAGGAGATACAATAGTTGTAGGAGCAATAGCAGAAGATAGTAATCAAACTACAATAACGAATGGAACTCAAACTATAGATGGAACTGGTGCTAATAATTCGGGTGCGGCGTATGTGTTTCGGCGAACAGGAACAATATGGACAAATGAAGCCTACCTCAAAGCTCCCAATGCCGAAGTGAATGATAATTTTGGTTTTCCTTTAGCGATTTTTGAGAATACAATTGTAGTGGGAGCAAGACTAGAAGATTCCCTTCAAACAACCATTACAAATGGAACTTTAGTCCAAGCATCTGATACTGCTAGTGACCTTTCTGTGGGAGCTGCATATGTATTCAGAAGAACGGGAAGTACATGGGCAAATGAAGCCTACTTAAAAGCTCCTAATGCGGAAGGGGGTGCAACAGGGACAGGTGATCGATTTGGTATTTCTGTTGCCATTTTTAAAAATACAATTGTAGTCGGATCTGATAAGGAAGATTCACTCCAAACAACTATTACAAACGGAACTTTGAGACAAACCTCAGATGGAAGTGCAACTAATTCAGGTGCAGCCTATGTGTTTCGGAGAAAAGGAAATATTTGGACAAACGAATCTTATTTAAAAGCACCCAATGCAGAAGGGGGGGATGAATTTGGAGGAACAGTTTCCCTTTCAGGAAATACAATTGTAATAGGGGCAATCTTCGAAGATAGTAACCAAACTACAATTACAAATGGAACTTTAAGTTTAAACGGAACTGGCGCAACTGATTCAGGGGCCGCCTATGTGTTCAAACGAACGCGGAACACTTGGGTAAATGAAGCTTACTTAAAGGCTTCAAATACAGAAGGAGGGGATTTTTTTGGTTCTCAATTTGCTGTTTCTATTTCAATGGATACAATAGTAATTGGAGCTAATCAGGAAGATAGTAATCAAACCACAATCACGAATGGAAATAGTATTTTGGATAATAACTCTGCTTCTAATTCAGGTGCAGTCTATGTATTTGTTCGCAAATGATAATATCGCATTGCAATACTATATCTTAATGATTTCAATAAAAGCTATTAAGATGTTAATTAAATTTTTTTCTTTTTAATTTCAGTTAAAATTTTTACATCCCAAATATCTTGTTCTCGATTTGTTCCTTTGCTCTTAATCAATGAATCGATTCCAAGATAGGGAATTTTTGTATCATTCATTTCAAATACACAAACATCTTTCATCGCATTTTCAAGATTCATTCTATCTTTTTGAAGAAGTATATCTATGTCTTCTGTTGCACGAATGTATCCATGCAAAGCACAAGCTCTTGCTCCAATCAAAACAAATTGAACGTTAAATTTTTGTAAAACGAAAACTACTTTCTTTAGACTACTATCGTCATTCGACAGATTGTTTTAGTTTTTTTGGAGCCTATGATTTTCATGTGAATAGTTTATGTTTTTCAATTCTAGAAAGCAAGTGAAAACTGGTTTACAAAATCTCTTTTGCTTTTTTTGATTTATTTTATGAAGCTGCTCTTATTTCTATTTACCATCTTTTTAGTAAACTGTGATATTAAGAAGAACCCACTTGCACCCAATGGTCCTTTTGGAATTTTGAGCCTAAATTATAATCTCTCCAAAGTGGGAACTTGGTCTTATAAAGAGCCTACTACATCTTATGCAAAAAATTCAGCAATCGAAGAAAATACTCCGAATATAACCAATGGAGCTATTGTTACTAATTTTTCTACTAGAGATATTCTTCCCGAAGGTTTGAAGTTCAACACATCCAATGGAGCGATATCAGGGACACCTACAACAGAACAAGCTCAAAAAGAATATACTATCTTTGCTAACAATAGTTTCTTCAATGAACGTTACCCGACAACAATCAAAATCACTGTAGGAGGATTTTCTTATCCTAATAGCCCTTACTCTTTTCTAGTTCTAACTCAAGTAAACATTCCCTCTCCGTTATCTGCAATTTCTACAGGAACATTTGAAAATTTTACTATATCTCCCAGTTTACCTTCAGGAATTTCTATTGACCCAAACACTGGTGCTATTACAGGAATAGCACCTTCCGTTCGTTCTACTAATAATTATACTGTAACAGCTAAATTAGTTGCTTCTAGTCGCTTTAGTAGTGCAAACCTAACAATAACTTTTGTGGGATGGGTACAGGAAGCTTATCTAAAAGCACCTAACAATGATTCTAATGATCAATTTGGTAATTCAGTTGCAATTTCAAATGACACAATTGTGGTAGGTGCTTGGCAAGAGGACTCCACCCAAACAACAATTACGAATGGTACTACTGCGAGTACTGATAATACTCGTCTGAATTCAGGTGCAGCTTATGTTTTCAAACGAACTGGTGAAATCTGGCTACAAGAAGCCTACATAAAACCATCTAATACTAAAACAGGTGATGAATTTGGAGTTTCAGTCTCCATTTCCGGTGATACTATAGTTGTTGGTGCGAAGAGAGAAGATTCTAATCAAACAACAATCACCAATGGATCAACTGCGAGTGCAGATTTTTCTATGGCTAATCCCGGTGCGGCTTATGTGTTTAGACGAAATGGAACTATTTGGTCACAAGAAGCCTACCTCAAAGCTCCTAATGTAAGTGATAATGATGATTATGGAGTTAGTGTTGCAATTTCAGCAGATACAATCATTGTTGGAGCAAGCAATGAAGATAGCAATCAGTCAACTATCACAAATGGAACTACAGCAAGTAGTAACGAATCACTTATAGAATCTGGAGCAGCCTATGTTTACAAAAGGATTGGTTCTATCTGGACGCAAGAAGCATTCTTAAAAGCACCCAATGTGAGTGGAAGTACCTTTTTTGGAGAAGAAGTCTCTGTTTTTAATGACACGATAGTGGTTAATTCTCTTGGGGAACGCAGTAATCAGACTACAATTACGAATGGGACAACTGCCAGTAGTAATTTTTCTGCTCCTTCTGCTGGAGCAGCCTATGTTTTCAAAAGAACCACGTCCGTTTGGGTACAGGAAGCCTATCTAAAACCTTCCAATGTAGAAGCGGGAGATTTCTTTGGAACTTCTGTTTCTGTCTCAGGAGATAGGATAGTTGTTGGTGCAAGGGGTGAAAGTAGCAATCAAACAACAATTACAAATGGATCAACTGCTAGTGCTGATAATTCCGCCTATAGATCAGGTGCCGCTTATGTATTCAAACGTACTGGAACGACTTGGGCACAAGAAGCCTACCTAAAAGCACCCAATGCTGAGGGAAATAATCCTAATAATGACAACTTTGGACATTCTGTTTCTATATCAGGTGACTGGATCGTTGTTGGTGCAAACCAAGAAGACTCTTTGCAAACAACCATTACAAATGGAACTTTAGTACAAGCATCTGATGTTGGTACAACAAATTCTGGAGCAGCTTATGTTTTTCGTAGAACAGGAAGTATTTGGGAAAATGAAGCTTATTTAAAAGCCCCCAATGCTGAAGCAAGCGACCAATTTGGAGAATCAGTTACTATTTCAAATGATACAATTGTAATTGGAGCAATTAATGAAGATAGCAACCAAACCACAATCACAAATGGAACAACTGCAAGTGCAAATAACAGTATATTAAACTCAGGTGCAGTCTATGTGTTTAGGAGAAAATGATAGTGTTGCGTTACGATACTAGTATAAAAAATCTTTTAGAATAATTTCAATTTCAGGTTGGAATAGTGGAGAAATTGTTTCTGTGTTTTTCAAGATGGTTCTAGATTTATACTCTCCTTCTTTTGGAATTCTGTAAACTTCTAGGCATTGATTCACTAGATCAAAGATCCAATACTCTGGGATTTCGGCGAGAGCGAATACGTCCGCCTTATCTCTATCTAGTTCCAGGGTTGAGATAGAAACCTCAATGACTAGATGAGCGAAACTTGGATGAGCGTTTTCATAAAAGTCTTCTCTGAAATCTAGAACGCAAAGATCAGGCTCTGGTTCAGATGATTTTGTAGTGATAGGATTTTCCAAGGAGATCAGATATTTTTTTGAAATTTTGTTTGTAAAATAGTTCAATAGTTTTCTTACAAAAGAAGAATGTTTAGGGGATTTGGGCATTTTTTCTATGATTACTCCTTCAATCAGCTCTGTTTTTTCAGGAATTAAATTTTCTTCTCCCAATCTATGATACATTTCAACACTAATCGGCAAGGAACGTTCTCTCAAAGATTTTTTTTCTAATATTAAATTCATAGTTTTGGTTCCCAAGAAATAAGTTATCCCTAATCATAAAAATTGCAAGGCAAAATTGCTTTACAAGGTTTCTTTTTCCTTGTTTTGTTAATACTATGAGATTATTCTTTCTCTTATTCATTTTAAATCTATTGAACTGTGATATTAAGAAGAACCCTCTTGCACCGAATGGTCCGTTTGGAATTTTGAGTTTTTTTTATAATCTCTCCAAGGTAGGGACTTGGTTTTACCAAGAACGATCTCCAACTTATGGGAAGGGTGCTGCCATCACAGAAAATAGACCAAACATTACCAATAATGCCATCGTTACCAATTTTTCGACAAAGGAAACTCTTCCCAATGGTTTGCTGTTCAACACTTTCAATGGAGCAATATCAGGAACCCCTACGATAGAGGCTGCTCAAAAAGATTATACAATTTTTGCAAACAATCTATTCTTCAATGAATTCTATCCAACAAAAATCCAAATCACCATTGCCGGGTTTTCCTATCCTAGTAGCCCTTATTCTTTTCAAATTCTAAGACAAGTTGATATTCCCCCACCTACTTTCACTAATATAACGAGTGATGGTCTTGAGAATTTTACAATTACGCCAAGTCTTCCTTCTGGAATTTCCATCAATCCAACAACAGGTGCAATTACAGGAACAGCACCTGAAACTTCATCTAACATAGTCTATACTGTGTCCGCTAAACCAAAAAATTCCAATCTTGTTTGGAGCACTACTCTCACGATTTTTATTTACCAATGGGTGCAGGAAGCATATATTAAAGCAGTGAACAATGATTCAGGTGATAACTTTGGAAGTTCTGTTTCCATCTCTGGTGATACAATTGTAGTAAGTGCAATCTACGAAGCTAGTAACCAGACTATAATCACTAATGGAACAACTCCTAGTTCTGATAATAGCAATTTTAACTCTGGTGCAGTTTATGTTTACAAAAGAACTGGTACAACTTGGGCACAAGAAGCATATATAAAGCCTGTAAATAATGGGTCGAGTGATTTTTTTGGATACTCAATTTCCATTTCTGGTGATACTATTGTTGTAGGAGCTTATAGTGAAGATAGCAACCAAACTACGATTACTAATGGAACAACTGCTAGTGCTGATGATTCAAATGGTGATTCAGGAGCTGTCTATGTATATGTTCGGAAGTGATAGTGTTGTATTGTGATACTATCGTATAATGATACTATTCGAATATTTAAACTATTTTTATCATTTACTTAAAATACTATAAAATTCATTTTTTGGTTTACAAAAGATTCAAAAAGATATTTACAAATTATTTATTGACAAATAATGTAGTCCATCATGAGGATTTTTTTCTTTCTATTGATCGCTATTCTTGTAAATTGCGATATTAAAAAGAATCCTCTTGCGCCCAATGGTCCCTTTGGACTTTTGAGTTTCAATTACAATCTCTCCAAAGTGGGAACTTGGTCATACAAAGAACAAAATGCAACTTACGGAGCAAATTCAGTTATTGCTGAAAATAGTCCAAACATATCCAATGGAGCCATTGTTACTAATTTTTCAACTAAAGATACTTTTCCTGAAGGATTGAAACTAAACAACTCTACGGGAATAATTTCTGGAACCCCAACTATTGAAGTTGCTCAAAAAGATTATACTATCTATGCTAACAATCTATTCTTTAATGAAAGGTATCCAACTATAATCAAAATTACTGTTGGTGGCTTTACCTATTCACCTAATTCCTATACCTTTGCACTGGGAGCAAATTTTAGCATCCCTGCACCCACAAGTAGTTTTGGTAAGCTAGAAAACTTTACCATAACCCCTGATCTACCTACTGGTGTAACAATCAACAATACTACAGGAGAAATTTCAGGAACAGCACAATCAGTGCCAACCAATGTATTATATACAGTTTCTGCAAAACTACAAAATACAAATTATACAACTAGTTCCACTCTTACACTTATACTCACTCAATGGGTGAATGAAGCCTACTTGAAAGCACCTAACGCTGGTGCTAATGATAATTTTGGATTTTCTGTATCTATTTCAGATGATACGATTGTAGTAGGTGCGACTGGAGAAGATTCTGCACAAACGACAATTACTAATGGGACTAGTGTTGTGGATAATGATACTGCTTCTGCTTCTGGAGCAGCTTATGTTTTTCGTAGGTCTGGTACAATATGGTCTCATGAGGCTTACCTCAAAGCACCTAACGTCGAGGCAAATGATGAATTTGGAAACGCAGTTGCGATTTCTGGTGATACAATAGTAGTGAGTGCTAGAAATGAGGATGAAAATATTACTACAATAACCAATGGAACGTTTACTGGAAATGCAAATGGGGCAGCAAACTCAGGTGCTGTATATGTTTATAAAAGAACTGGAACGACTTGGGCTAACGAAGCTTATCTAAAAGCATCTAATGTTGAAGCAGGTGATCAATTTGCAAATTCAGTTTCTATTTCAGGAGATACAATTGTAGTTGGGGTAACCGGAGAAGATGAAAATGTAACTACAATAACTAATGGTACATTTACAGGAAATACAAATGGAGCAGCAAGTTCTGGAGCAGCCTATGTATTTAGAAGAACAGGAACAACTTGGATAAATGAGGCTTACTTAAAAGCACCTAACGTTGATGGGGGAGATGTTTTTGGAAGATTTGTTTCCATATCAGGGGATACAATTGTAGTAGGGGCAAACCAAGAAGCTAGTAACCAAACTACAATTACCAATGGTACAATATCGGTTAATGGAACTGGAGCTACTGGTGCCGGTGCTGCCTATGTGTTTAGAAGAAATGGAACAACTTGGGCAAATGAGGCTTATCTCAAAGCACCTAACGCTGAAGGAGGAGATAATTTTGGGATTTCTGTTTCCATCTCAGGGGACACAATTGTAGTCGGAGCAAATTCCGAAGACTCAACTCAAACTACAATTACCAATGGGACTTTAGTCCAATCAAATGACACTACTCTGAATAAATTCATAGGAGCTGCTTATGTGTTCAAACGAAACGGATCCATTTGGACAAATGAGGCTTACTTAAAAGCACCTAACGGAGAGGGAGATACTTCACAAGGTGATTCTTTTGGAACATCCGTTTCTATTTCAGGCGATCTCATTATTGTAGGAGCAACTGGGGAAGATTCTAATCAAAAAACAATTATCAATGGAACTAGTTTTACACAGGCTTCTGATCACAGCCTGACTAACTATGGAGCAGGGTATGCATTCAAAAGAAATGGAACCATTTGGGTCCACGAAGCCTATCTAAAACCTCCTAATCTTTCAGGAGGTGATTTTTTTGGTAGTACTACCTCTATCTCTAATGACACAATTGTAGTTGGTTCATGGGGAGAAGACTCCAATTTCACTACAATTACAAATGGAACTACAAGTAGTACGAATAATACAGCTAATGATTGTGGAGCTGTTTATGTATATCGTAGAAAATGAATTTGAATTTTAAGTAGTACTTCTATTCTTTAAAAAAATACCATTGGCAATTTGTTTTAGTATATAAATTATTGATAAAATCATGATAGGAATTGCAAGCATTATGAGTCGGTCTGATTGCCAAAAAGAAATTCCTGAACTAAATAATATATAACAAGCTACAAAGTTTAATTCTAGTAAAATGAAATCTACTTTTTTAAAGTTTGGGTTTTTGATCTTAGAAAAAAGATAGATGAAGATCATGATTATAAATATAATAAAAAAACTAACCAGCCAAAGATTACTATATTGAATTAGACTATGTTGGACTTTACCAAAACTAAGTGGATAACTAAATGAATTTATTCCTTCCAAAATCGAATTTAAAAAAGCACTAAACATTTTTGTTGGGTGGCTGAATAGATATGATTTGATTAAAGGATAAAAATGTTCTGTAACAAAGTTCAAATAATTAAAATCACTCAGAAGCATTTTTTGGTTAGAACTATCTTCAAAAATTGCTCTAGCAAATAGATATTGTCTAAGAGTTTTATTTTGTATATTAGAAATACTGAATATACCAAACTTTTTATAGAACAAAATCAATTGAATGAAAACAGGAATCAAGGAAAAAAAAATTTTTAGATACCAAAAACGAATAATTTTAAAATTTTTATACAGCCAGTAACTTATTCTAATCAATTCATAAATCAATATATAAATGAAAAGTGGTTTCGTGACAGTAAGAAAACTCATGATAAGAATGACGCTAAACTTTCTTTGAGGATAATTTATCTTCAAGGTAAAATAAACCAAGAGTGAAAAAACAGTCAAAACCTCTGTCATTGCATGTAACGTACTCAATAAGGTAGTTAAATAACTAAAAAATAATATTACAGAGAAAGATGAAAATATTAGATTGGTATTGATTTTATGATTTAATTTTTTTTTGAGTGGGAATTTAAATGAAAGCCAGAATAAAAGTACTCCACTCATTGACCAAAGAGTTAACTGAAAGAAAAAAATATCCCATGACTTGAAGTTAAATACTTTAAGTAATAGAGGATAGAAAAAAGGTCTAATTTCAAATGCCCAAGTGTCTTTAGTAGTAAAAAGACATTCACCAACTGATCGATAGTCCATTGAATCAGGAATGATAAACATTCTTAGATCAATCTCATTTAAAAAACCTTTGGAACCAAGAAAGTAAATTCCTAACAGAGACAATGAAGTAAACAAAAGAAGACTTATTGAAATTCTTTTTCTCTTCATGACTTAACTAATTTTCTTTTTAGAAATATTTATGCAATAAATATTTTATCTAGAAATTATTTGATCTTTCTAAAAACAAGTCTGCTGGATTTGATTGCTATGGAATCTAGGGAATAATTTTTAAATGTATCTGCCAAAACAATTTTTTCTAGGATTGCTTTTTCATTATCATCAGGATACACTAGTTCTTCAAACAATAACTTAAATCCTGCATCTTCAAAAATTTGAAGATAATCTATATGTCTTAGACGATTCTGATAATGCAGACTAGGATTTAGATAGTTCCAAGTTTTATCTTCAAACTGCAAAAAATTATAAATTGAAATTGACCTATCAAAATAGGAATAATGATCTTTATAGTCTATCGTACAAGACAAGATTCCATCAGAAGACAAAATTCTTTGAGACTCTTTAAGGATTTCAGAAATAATTTTTTTCGGAATATGTTCAAAGGTTGCAGTAGAAGAAATTAAATCTATCGAGTTTGATTCTATATTAGTCTTTCTAGCATCACTAGGTGCAATATAATTAATGTTAAATTTATCTTTCAAAAAAGTTTCAGGATCATTGTATAATTGTTTAGTGTCAAAACTATTTAGAATGGAGCTATATTGATCAAAATTTTTTGATAATCTTTCGATTGAGTTTTCAATTAATTCTGGAAATATTAATCTTCTAATATCTATACAAGTCAATTCATTACATCCCTCTAATCTTAAGACTAGAGGCACAATCATATCCCATCCTGCACCAAATTCAAAATATCTAATCTCTCTATTTGAAGAAAATTTTTTATAACTTTGGATATGAAATAGTGCTTCCTCGACTTTTAACCTAAAAGCTATTTCATTGATAGGAAGTGAATGTGATAAATTTTTTTGTAAGTAGTAATTGATTCTTTCTCCAAAAGGAATATTAGAAAGAATATTTTGGACTAGTGCTTTAATTTTATAATTCATTCGATCTTTTTAGTTGAATCTTTTATTACTTTGTAAAGAGTGAATTTATAAGTCGATTTTTGACTTAGTTCAGAATTGTAATAATATAAATTTTTAAACTTGTCCATGAATTTAATTACAAATAATCAATAGCATTCAGTACTAAAATTTCTTGCAATAAAAGCGAAAAAGTAAAGAACACTCTTCGTCAAAAATAGGACTAATAAATGATTAGACAAGCATAAAATTATAATGGAAGCTAAGAGTTATTCCTATACTTTTCAATCAATTCAATTCAAAAAGTCCCAAATCTCGCTTGCAAGTTTTCTTGGAGTTTCAACATGAGGAAGATGTCCCGAATTTTGAATAACTTTAAACCTTGAATTCGGGATATAAGATGAAAGTAACTCACCATAAGATACGGGAAATAAAGAATCATGTTGTCCCCAAATGACTAATGTATTTGTTTCCAATTTCGAATAACGTTCTTCTAGCCTTAAGTATTGCTTGTTACCCAAGAAATCTTTAGTAAGTCCATTCATGATATTCGTGAAATGTTCTTTATTATTTTTATACTTCAAATAGAGAAATTTTTGAATTGGATAGGGAACCAAAGGTTTTTTAAAAAATAGTCTATCTAAAAAAAGATCAAAATCATTCTCATGGTTTACTAGAAATAAATTTTTTCCATTTTGATATTCAGAATAAAAACTCATCACTTCTTCTTGGAAAATCCCTGCTGAACAAGCCAAGGTAATGGATAACAAAGAGTCTTGATTTAGATGAGCATACTCTCCAAGGATTGCTCCACCCAATGAGTTTCCAAATCCATGAAATTTTTTGATTCCAAGTGCTAGTGTAAAATTGTAAAACCAAAGAGCATAGTTTTCAGCACTATACTCAATCGGTAGATGCTCTGATTCTCCAAAGCCTGGA
Source organism: Leptospiraceae bacterium (assembly GCA_033762425.1). GTDB lineage: Bacteria > Spirochaetota > Leptospiria > Leptospirales > Leptospiraceae > JANRLP01. Next base: position 13,479 of record JANRLP010000033.1, on the reverse strand, counting down.
ACATCCACTGCAATAAATCTATACTTTGTTGAAAGTAATTTTCCAAGGACTAAGTAACTTTCTTTTGAATCAGAAAAACCGGGCAAGGCAATATACACTTCATTCTTAGGATCACCCATTGTAATATAGGAAGTCTTGATTCCATTCACATTGATGGATTCTTTTCTTGCTCCCAAAAAAAGGATGCCTAAATCCATTTGTCCTCTCCACAAAAAATTTCCCATTTCCAGTTGTGCTTTTTCAGGAACTAGATTTAATGAAGTTTCAATAATTTGCTTCAGCATATAACCTCTGCAAAATAGTTTAGTCTAAAAGATTTATTTTGTCGGCAAAAATTATCATTACATACAAAAAAAATAGTTCAAAATTATCATCAAAGACTTTGAACAATTACAGAATAGGAACTAATCGAATTCTGTTTAGATTGGGATTAAGAAAAATTATTCCTTTTCTTTTACGGGTATATCCTTGCTAATAATTAGTTCAACTTGTTGAGGTGATATATTATGTTTTTTAGGATCTACCTCATAGATGATTAGAGCAAGATAGGTTTGAAACTTCACAATGTACATAAACTCTGTGAAATTGATATAACCAACTTCTTTTTTAATCTTTTTCATCCAAACACTATCTTTAGAAACGTTTTTAATTCTCACTGTTGTAACACTTATGTCGGGTAAAAATTTATTACAATTGGGAGTGTCTCTCAAAATGATTTCATTTTTGAAAGATTTGATCAGGTTAGTATGTAGTACTTTATTGTCTTCTTTAGGGTCAGACTTAGGTTGGTTCAGATAGTTATAATAAACATAAAATTCTTTATCTAGGTCTAAATCTTCAAAAGGATCTGAGGCAGAGCTTTGAGTATTTTGTAGTTTTGCTGGTTCTTTCTTTTCAGAATCTTTTTTAGTTTGATCAGTTTTTACATTGGTCTGAGCAAATAAAGCAAAATTGAACAATAAAAGTATTACAAGATATTTCATATTCCTTATATCGGTTTTCTAGAACCAGAGTTAGATAGGTAAATTCCAAAAAAAAAGTTTACAAATTGGGTTTCTCAAGTAGAATTACTCTGAGGTAACAATGAAAATTGATATTGGAATATCGGAAGAAAATAGAACTCAAGTAGCTAACGGTTTAAAACTAGTCCTCGCAGACACTTACTCACTTTACTTAAAAACTCACGGTTATCATTGGAATGTTACAGGTCCAATGTTCCAAACCTTACATTCTATGTTTATGGTTCAATACACTGAACTTTGGAATGCAATTGATCCCATCGCAGAAAGGATTCGTTCTCTTGGTTTTTATGCTCCCGCAACCTATTCTGAGCTTTCAGGTCTAACAAAAATTACTGATGATAAATCGGTTCCCAAAGCAATTGAGATGATTCAAAACCTAGTAATTGGAAATGAAGTCACAATCAGAACGATTCGAGAAACGTTTCCAAAAGTGGAAGAAGCAAACGATCAAGCAAGTTTAGATCTACTCACACAACGCCTAGACATTCATGAAAAAACTGCTTGGATGCTCAGAGCACTTCTGGAATAAACAAGATATAAAATAGTTTTGTAACTGTTATTATTACTATCGTTAAACGACTTACTCAAGTCAATAGAATTTTTTCCAAAGTATGTTTTATACTTTGGAAAGAGACTAGTTATAAGAATTAAAAAGAGCAAGAGCCTGAGCATCAGTTAGCACTATATTGTATAACCTTGCATCGTCTATATAACCACTATAATGAAAGAATCCTGCAAGTTGCCCAATACGTAAAGTTTGATTATTAGTAAAATCTGTACGGATTGTATCAGTTGTTCCAACGGAGACTCCGTTTTTGTAAATTTTTGCCTTTCCATTTGTTCTATCAATTGTAAAAATTAAATGGGTCCAAGTATTATAAGTAATTTCATTTGTATTGGAAATAACGTCTGTTGCTGAGCTACCACTTCCATTTCCAGCATTGATTCCTATTTGTCTAGTTTCTGAATTAAATGCCTGAAGATTTAATTGAAATCCATTGGAATCTCCAGTGGTTCCTGATTTATTGGAAACCAAAGTTTGAAGTTTTTGAGTATAGCTCCCATTCGGAGCGATTACATTCACCCACATAGAAATGGAGAATGTATTTCCTAAATTCACTGTTCCATAATCAATATATCCACCATTATTCCATGCACCCGCTCCTGCTCCAAAAAATGCAGAGGCAGTTCCCACTTTTACAGTTCCACCATTAAAGGCTACATTGGGTCCTGCTCCTTGTTGAGTTGCAGTACCAGTTAATGCAGTGGTTCCAGTACTCGTATAGTTATTCTCAAAGTTCCATCGATAGATTGGATCGGGCGCAGTAACTGTTACAGCAGTTGAAGTTGAAGATATAACTAGGCTTGGATCAGTAGAAGTTATAGTAGCTGTATCTAAAAAGCTAATTGATGCAAGCTCATTTGTTGAGATTGTACCCGAGGTACCACTTCCTAAATTTAAAACCCCACCTTGTTGTAAGAATTCTTGCATCGCAGGCAAAAGTAAATTAGTAATCGCATTAGCGCCTAACGCTATGCCTGTCGTTCCAACTACAACTTGTTTTCCTGAAGAATCCACTCCATCAAAAACCCCATCTTCAAAGTCATCTGAAAAAGCTTTCACTACAGCTTGCATATCATCTGTGCTAACGTTAGCTGATTTTTTAAATCTATTTCCAAGTTTCGAAAATCCCGCTTGGATAAGAATAAATTTCTTACTCGCATCATTATTTGGGTTACTCAAATTCATTGGTATATTTTCTAATTCGGGATAGTTAGCTTCTGAAACAGATGAGGTCTTAAGCCTTGTCGCTGAAAAACCAGTATTGATACCAAATCGCGCTACGACTTCTCTACCCGCTCTAGTCAATAAAGAACTTACATCTCTTTTTGGATTTTGTTTGATGAGAGATATGAGCCTACTTGAGATCATTCGGGAAAACGGGGATGCGTTGATTCCCGATCTAGTTCCATCAGTTGCATTTGTTTCTCTTGTGATTTTGGTGATGCTAAATGATTTAGATGATAAGGAAATATCTTTTTTAGTCGCTTCATCATACATTAAAGTGGATCCATCTGCACTTCCACTGAAAATCGTACAAACGAGTGACCAAGTTTTAGTGTAAGTAACCTTGTATTCTCCTGATTGGTTAGTGATAGCCGTTGCTAGAACCTTAGCTGTATCACAACTTCCATCTGATTTCACGGGATAAACATTTACAATTGCATTCCTCATTACCCCTTTGACAGCAGTGCCTGTTAGAGTTAATCTTCCATCCCTATACGAAAGAATCATATAATTGAATAACTCTTCTCTGGAACTGGACTTTGGAGAACACTGGATAAGATGAAAAAAAATGATTAACATGATGAATGCACGCATTTTGAAATCCTCAGATTAATTTAGGGATAGGGACAAACCTAAATTTTATCGAAGGTTTAGTCAACTAGATAAAATCTTAACACTACTAGTGTAATTAAAAAGGTAACCTCTGTTTTGGGTAAAAATTACTTGAGTGATTTTATTGATTTCACTATAGTTTTAGAAAAAATTTCTTTTTTACTTTTGTAAAGAGTAGTTATGATATTGAGAATTGTTTGACTATATTTAATTTTTAAACGTAATGACTTAGGAATTATACAAAGGAATAAATTGAAAATGGCAAAAGTTATAGTTCTTTTCTTTGCTCTTGTTTTTGTAATCCTTCCAATTAAAGAAAATAGATTTCCCAAAAATTGTAAACCTGCACATTATAGAAATGCTTATTTTACGCAAGAAGGTATGAATTTTAAAGTTATTATAGAATATTTTGGAGAAATACAATACTCTCATAGACTCTATAAAAAATATTATATGAAGTTAAGAAAAACCTGGAATAGTTCCTGTGTATATACAACTGAAATTTTAGAAACTCACGATCCATATTTAGTCGGTCAAAAAGGTATGATAGATACTTATCAGATAACTAATATAACAGATTCTTATTATGATTTTTTTAATATCAATAAACCCGAAAGGAAAGGTAGAGTCTATTTTTTAGATTCACTTGATGATATGATTGAACAACAAAGAAAAGAATTTCAAGAATAAGACTAGAATTGAATGTAATTCATCCATCCTCTTCAATTTGCAATTCTTGGAAACTGAAGATTAATTGTTGATAGTTTCTCAGTATTTTTTAGGAAAATATCATTGGATTAAATTAGGGGAATCAAAGTATATTTTCATCAAAAAAATTTGAATTTTATGAGAAATTTATCTTCACTATTGGTTAAATAAAGTAGCTAAAAAAAAATTGGAATTTATATGAAACTAAATGTTGGTCTAACAATTCTTCTTATCTCGATTCTCACAATAGATTGCGGATCGAAAAAAAAATCTTCTATGCTATTCATTTTCCCACTTTTAGGAAGTTCGAATAGTGGGGAGTCTTCTACTCCATCAAATACGATTCCTCCTGAAGTTACAAGTACTAGTGAACAGATTCCTGCGGAGCCAAATCCTCCCCTTGTTTATAATCCTAACCCAGTTACTCCAAACCCAATCATAAATCCTAATCCACCTGTAAGCCAACCTCTACCTGTTGTAACTCCACCAGTTATAGATATGGATCCAGTGAGTTTTTTTCCTGATGATACGTTTTCTTGGGGAAGAACAGCGAATGGCGAAAACAAGCGCTATCCACCAGAAGGTTATCTTTGGAGATCAGTGGGAGTAGTATTTAAAGGTAATCATTTTTATTGTTCTAATTTGTCACCATTGCCTAAGAAGGGTGAGCCAATTCCTTCCCATATTAAAAATGTTTCTCTTTGGAAAAAACTAAGCAATGGAAGTTTTCAATATGTAGAAGGACTTACTGCTGCTTGTGATCCTACCTATAGAGTTGTAAAATTATTTCCTTCTAACAAACCTAATGAAAAACGATTTTGGAATAGCAATACTCTTGAAGAGTTAAATGAACTTTGGTTAGAATCAGACACTACCTATCGTATATTAGTATCTTCTAATATACCTAATATGAATAGGAATAATTTAGGAAAAGTCAATGAGCTAGGCAAAATAGATTCAAATCCTTCTCAATACTTTGGTTATGAGTTCAAAACTTTTGGTGGAGGAAATGCTTGTTTCCAATCTTTCTATGATACTTATGCGTATGTAGCAGACTGGGAAAGTTTCCAACTATTCAATTTTACTCCAGCAGGTGTTCAAAAAGATTCTGCGAAACATTCATTCAAGGTGGAACATCATTCAAATTGTATTGCAGCCACAGGAAGTTCTTTTGGAGTTGATACATTAAAACCCAAAGAAGTGACAATCTCTTTAATTCCTGAACTCAAAGATCAAGTGTTGAATTTAAATGAAGCTTACTGTCATTCAATCGTAAATTGGGATAATGGCACAATGTCTTCTCCTGAAATTCCATCAATCGAAGGAATGTGTATCAATCATCCAGGACAACCCAATGAGTATATCAATATCTATGCTAAGGGATATGGATATAATCCAATAGAATTAAAAAATACTTGTAAGGGAATTTGGAGAACAAGCCCACTATCTCTAGCGGTCTATGCATTCGAAAAGACAAGATGTTCTTATACTGAAACACCGAATCCAACTCCTGTTTGTAGAGAAGAAATGAAAGTTGATACTACCAAAGGAAAATGGTACCAAACTCCATCTGAAAATTCTGTGAGTGGAATTCATACATTTTGGAAAAACCAAGAACTATACTATTCTATAAAAGATTTATGCAAATCTGGGTTCTATGATTTTAGCATGGAAGCAAAAAATATTTTTGGTCCACTTCCTAAATCCTATGATTCCTTTGTGATAAGTATCATGAACACAAAAAACAATGAAGTTTATCAAATGAAACTCAAAGCAAGTGATCTAGAGTACAACACCGCTAAGATTAGAATTCCTCTAGAAAAAGGAAATACTGATCTAAAAATCCTTTGGACGAATGATGCTTACAAAAAAGATGAGTTTGATGCAAATATTCAAATCAAATCCATTAGCCTGAAATTCATTTCAGAAATTGGTAATTGATTAAGAAGGATTGAGCGTTTTTGAAATTAATCATTTCAACGTTAGGAGTAATTCTAATTGATTGTAAAATTATTTTTACTTCTAACGATCTTAAATAGTATATTAGCTCAAGATAATATTAAGATTACTGAGGTAATAGATAATCATAAAAAAGAATTTTACATCATTAAAAATAATGATCAAAAAATAAAGATAAAAGAACTAAGTTCTTCAAACAAAAAGGAAGTTTATAAATTTAATGATTTTCATGAAGGCTTAGCCCAATTTTATTTTGATACAATCTATTCAGATGAAGGTGGATTTATTGATACCAATGGTGATGTTGTATTTTTTTTCAATGATGGTCCTTACTCAGATTTTCAAGAAGGATTAGCAGTAAAATTTCAGACAACTTACTGGAACAAAAAAGTAAATTTTATAGATAAAACAGGAAAAAAAGTTTTAACAGATTATTATGGAGCAAGAGAATACTCTCATGGATTAGCCCCAGTCTCAAAAGTTGGAAAACTAAAATTAAAAGCCTTGGATGATGTTCCTATTTACACTAATCTAAAATGGGGTTATATAAACAAAAATAATAAATTCATAATTAAACCTCAGTATGATGATGCAAAACCTTTTAGCAAAGAAGGAGTAGCATTTGTAAAAAAACATGGTCGTTGGAAAGAAATTATGGATAAAGGCGAGAAAGTTTTTGACCTTTTAGTAGAAGGAAAATGGGGGATCATTAACTCAAAAGGAAATTTAATAAAAAATTATATATATAATGATGTTGGTGATTTTTCTGATGGGTTAGCTCCAGTGTTAATCGGAGGAAAAGAAAAAATTAGACTTGAATATATAGGACCTAATGGTCACCCATATGCAGAAATTTATTTTAAAAATGGAAAATGGGGCTATATAAATTCAAAAGCAGAACTAAAAATAAAACCTATTTTTGAAGAAGCGGGAAATTTTGAAAATGGATATGCATTCGTAAAACTAAAGGGAAAAGAATTTAAAATTGATAAATCAGGAAGTGTTGTTCAGTAAAACTTAAATAATATTCTAGGAATCGCAACTAACGTCAACTCAAAAAATCAACGTTATGCGAAATTGTAACGACTAAATTTAATTTATTCTAGCGAATTCCTAAATTCAGTCTTTCCATTGGATTGACTATATGAGTGATTTGAACTCCATAATAATCGTCTATGATAATGATCTTTCCTCTACCAATAAGTTTACCATTGGCAAGCAGATCTAGGTCTTCTCCAACCATTTTATCTAGCTCTACGACTGCACCATCGGAAAGTTGCAAAACATCTTTGATTAGCATATTGGTTCTACCCAGCTCTACTGTAAGAGACATGGTTACATCCATGAGAAGGTTTAGGTTAGAAGAGCCTCCCATTCCCCCGCTATTGGAACTGCTTTTAGGAGTGGATGTTTGTTTAGGAGGAGGAGGTGTGAACCCTTGGCCTAAGGCAGCAGCGATTGCATCGGAACTAGGTCCACCATCTGAATCCCCACCAGAGCCTTCACCAAAATTCATGCCTGCAAATGGATCATCTGAGCCACCGCCGCCCATTCCTCCACCACCGCCACCGACCCCACCGAGTAGGGCGTCTATATCTTCTTGGGAAAGCGAACCATCGGGCATAATTGACCTCTAAATAAAAATATTGCCTAAGTAACACATCGACATTTTCTAGACATTCAATAAGCATAGTTATAGGTGTATCATTTTGGATGAACTAAAAAAAACTTCAGGAATGGATTTTCTCTCAGTTAGAGAAGCGATCTCTAAAGAATTGGGCTCGCTCAGTCCCGAAGAAAGGGGCGATTTAGGACTCCCTGAAGTTTTTCCCGAAAAAAACGAACTAAAGATTGAATTCACAATCCCTACTCTTACCAAAGAGCAGGTTTTGGACTCTATACAAATTTTAAAATCCCATATTGAAAATCTAAGAATCCATACTTTTGAATCGGGATACTACACAATCCAAGCATTGAATGAAAATCTTTTTGATACAAAGAATATTTTAGAAACAGTTCGGTTTAGATTTGTTAGTTCTAGAACAAGTTCTAAGATAGAAATTTCCAAGAAAGGCAATTATAAATCAGAAGAGCTATTTGCAATTTTTAATCTATATAAATATTTTTTGAGTGGAAGTGGAAAGAAAACTCAAAATCCCAAAGAGCTTCTCTTAAAACTTGGGATCAGTGTTTATGACCCAATCGAAGAAGAACTCAAAGGAGAACAACTGGATTTTGGATGGATTGCAGGTTATGAAAATGTAAAAAGAGAAATTAAAGACTCAATTATCCTTCCGATTCAAAATCCAAATGCATTTGAAGAAATTTCTAAACTAACCAGAAAACATCCTTCTAGAAACAGACCTAGGGCAGTTCTATTTGAAGGGGATCCGGGTGTTGGAAAGACTACAATGGCTAAGATCGTTTCTTATCTTTGTAAGATTCCTATGATTTATGTTCCTATCGAGACTATCCTTAGCAAGTATTATGGTGAGAGTTCTCAAAATTTAGCATATGTTTTTGATGCAGCAAGCCTGTTTCCTTCTAGCATTATTTTTTTAGATGAGATTGATTCTCTTGCTGGAAGTAGAGAAGAAGGACTCTTTGAAGCTACCAGAAATTTACTCTCAGTGTTACTCAGAAAATTAGATGGGTTTGAAGGAAAACCCGGTTCGATGACGTTAGGCGCAACCAACCGTAAACAAGACCTAGACCCTGCCCTACTTTCTAGATTTGATAAATCCATCTATTTTCCCTTACCTGATCTAGAAGAAAGAACAGCAATCTTAGGCAATTTTGCAATTCATCTGGATGAAGATTCTAGACGACGTGTTGCAGAAAAACTAAACAAAACTTCAGGTAGAAATATTAAAGACTTCTGTGATTATGTAGAACGAAAATGGACTGCAAGACTTTTAGAATCTAAAAATGAAATCATAGCACCACCAGTAGAATTGTATTTAGAGATCGCAGATATTGTGAGAAACTAAATTGAGTTGTTGAAAAATTAGAATATAAAGGAGCTTCACCCACACGAGGCACGGGAATCCACTTTCACTAATTTATTTTTCAACAAGTATAATGTAAACTAAGTTACTAATCATCTTTATTGGTAAGCATTTTAGTGATTCTATTGAATTCATCTCCGTTTGCTCTAAATGGTTTAGCAGTAGAAATTCGAATAAACAAACAATAGAATCTGGCTTTGCAAACGATTCCATTATCAGATTTTCTATAAATAGTTTGAACGCATTCTGATCGGAATTTGATCGTATTTTCAAAATGTGTATCCACTATCACTGACTCGGGATGATGAAGTGGTTTTTGGAATTCAAGTTCAGCCTTATAGATTGCAGGTCCAATATCTTTGTCTCTCATACTTGCTAAACCAAAACCCATCTCATCCAAAGCTGTCATTCTTGCCTCATCAAAATAGTTAAAATAATAAGAATTATTCACATGGTTATTAGAATCCAATTCATTCCATCTAACTCTGATTTCCAAACTATACTTTTTTGACTGATTCATTTCAACTCCTCAATAGACAGACTTGTCTGTATTTAACTAGATAATTTAAATAGACAAAATTGTCTATTTTTTTATTGAAATTATTTTAAGAAGATTTAGTTTAAGTATTGTGAAGCTAACTAGAAAAATATCTCCAAGAGAAAGAATCTTAAAAACTGCAGAAAGACTTTTTCATAAACATGGATATAATGAAGTTGGGATTAACCAAATTCTGGAAGAATCCAATTGTGCTAAAGCTTCTCTATATGAAAATTTTGAGTCCAAGGAAGAATTAGCAAAATTTGTATTGAGACGCTACCAAGCAGGCACAGTAATCTGGCTTCAAAAAATTATCAAAAACTCAGAAACACCAACTCTATTTGCTAGAAATTTCCAGATCGCAATCCTGAAACAAATCCAAAGTAAAAATGAAATCCATAGAGGTTGTCCTGTTGCACTTTTTTCCACTCAACTCCATCAATTAGATAGTTTTAAAGATGATTTTGAAAATTTTGCTATAAAGTGGGAACATGTCCTGGTCAAAAAAATCCAAACATGGAAAGCTATGGGTCTAATCTCAGAAGCAAGTAATCCCAAAACCATTGCTAGGTTTATGTTGAGTCTATATGAAGGCTGTCTAGTTATGTGGAGAATTTCAGGAAACATTGAATATATCCGAGAAACTAAGCACCAACTAAACATAGTTTTTAAATCCTAATTCAAGATTTTACTTGCCTCAATTAAGTACTCATAAATCCAATCTATATTCAAGCGTGTATTCGCTTTCAGGAGGAAATTATGGTTAAAATAGCAATTAATGGTTTTGGAAGAATTGGAAGGCTAGTGCTTCGTGCTGGGATTTCAGATCCTAATTTTGAGTTTGTAGCAGTAAATGACTTGGTGACTCCAGACAATTTGGCTTATTTATTTAAGTATGACTCAACTCACGGAAAATTCCAAGGTACTGTGGAACACGATGATAAAAATATCATCATTAACGGAAAAAAAGTTGCTTGTTATTCAGAAAAAGAACCAGAAAAACTTCCATGGTCAGCCTTAGGTGTAGATTATGTTGTAGAATCCACAGGAAGATTCACTGACAAAGACGGGGCGGGAAAACACCTGCAAGCGGGAGCCAAAAAAGTGATCATCTCAGCTCCTGCAAAAGATACCTCAATTCCAACCTATGTATTAGGTGTGAATGAATCAAAATATAATCCTTCTACTGAACATATTGTTTCCAATGCTTCTTGCACAACAAATTGCCTTGCACCTATCGTTAAAGTTGTATTAGATAATTTTGGATTTGCTGAAGGTTTGATGACTACTGTTCACGCAATGACTGCAACCCAACCAACTGTTGACGGTCCTTCTAAAAAAGATTTCCGTGGTGGTAGAGGTGCTTCTCAAAATATAATTCCTTCCTCAACTGGGGCTGCAAAAGCGGTTGCACTCTGTTTGCCCGAAATAGCAGGAAAACTAACAGGTATGGCTTTTAGAATTCCTACTCCTGATGTTTCTGTTGTGGATCTAACTGTAAAAACAGAAAAAGCAACCTCACTCAAAGAAATCAAAGCGAAGATGAAAGAAGCTTCTGAAGGTTCTATGAAAGGAATTTTAGGTTATACTGAAGAAGAAGTTGTTTCCAATGATTTTGTTGGCTCACCACTTTCTTCTATTTTTGATGCTGGAGCTTGTATTGAACTGAATTCCAATTTCTTCAAACTAGTATCGTGGTATGATAATGAGATGGGCTATTCTAACAGAGTATTAGACCTAATTCGCTTTATGGTGAAGAAAGGTTAATGAATCTAGCTAGAATCGAAAACCTAGACCTACGATCCAAACGTATTTTTTTACGTTTGGATTTTGATGTTGCTGTAGAAAATGAAAAGGTCTTGCTTCCCAAAAAAATTGAGAATCATCTAGCAACTCTTGAGTTCTTAATTGCCAAAGGAGCAAAGATTATCCTTGGAACTCATTTTGGAACACCTAATGGTGAGAAAGTAAATAAATATTCCATTAAACCAATCAAAGAAGTTATTGAGAAATTCTTAGTGAAAAAAATTTCTTATTTGGATTCTCTAAATCCAGAAGATTGGATTAAAGGTTCTAAAGAACTTTCTGATGGAGAAGTTTTGTATCTTGAGAATTTAGCTTTTCTAAAAGAAGAACTTGAAGGTGATGATGGATTTTCAGAAAAATTAAAAGCGTTATGCGATATTGTTATTAATGATTCGTTTATCACAGCCCCCAAAACCTATGCTAGCACATTCAAACTACCAAAACTAGTTCCTTCCTATGCAGGAACATTACTGTATAGAGAGATGGAGACTCTCACTAATCTGATTCAACGACCAGAGAAACCTTTTGTTGCAATCATTGGTGGTGCAAGTGTTTCTACAAAATTCAAAATGCTAAACACTCTACTCTCAAAGGTCGATAGTATTTTACTTGGTGGTGGACTTGCTTATACCTTTTTAAAAGCTAGGGCGATTCCCATTGGATCTTCAGTGTTTGAAAAAGACTTTGAAATCTTAAGTCATCAATTCATCGAAAAATGTGGTGTGAATGGAATCGAATTTCAAATGCCACTAGACCATATCATTGCAGATGGTTTTAGCTCAAAAGCAAAAACAAAATCAGTTGACAGGATGGGAATTTTAGACGGATGGATGGGTTTAGACATTGGATCTAAAACAATTTCAGCATATGAAAAATCTATTAAATCTGCTAAGACTATTTTTTGGTCAGGTCCAATGGGAGCAGTAGAACTAGACAAATTTGCAAATGGTTCAATCCAAATTGCAAAAGCAATTGCTAAATCAAATGCTAGAACCATTGTAGGCGGGGCTGAAACTGTCGGTGCTGTATATAAGGCAGGAGTTGAGAAAAAGATTGACCATCTCTCAACTGGAGGAAATGCTTCTTTAGAATTTTTAGAAGGTAAGGAAATGTGTGCAATTACTGCACTAAATCATGGAGGAATAGAATGAGAAAGAAAATTATTGCTGGCAACTGGAAAATGAATTTAAATGCAATTAATGTTGCACAACTTGCTGAGGGAATTTTGAGTGGGCTTCCCAATGTTAAGTCAACACATGAGATGGTAGTATTTCCTTCAAGTCTTCATTTACATATGATTGTAGAACTATTTCGAGGAACTGGAATCAAAGTTGGAGCACAAAATATCTATCCTTCCAAACTAGCAGCTTTCACGGGTGAAATCTGTACTGAACAATTAAAAGATTTTGGAATTCAATATGCACTCATCGGTCATTCTGAAAGAAGACAATTCCTCGGCGAAACTGATGAATTTTTGAATCAAAAAGTTTTGCATGTTCTTGAAACTGGCCTAATTCCCATGTTATGTGTTGGTGAAACGTTAGGCGAAAGGGAATCAGGAAAAACATTTGAAGTAGTGAAACGTCAGATCACAAAAGGTTTAGCAAATGTTTCCAAAGAAAATGCTGAGATTTTGACGATTGCTTATGAACCTGTTTGGGCAATTGGAACAGGAAAAGTAGCAACCCCTGAACAAGCTGAAGAAGTCCATGCTCTCATTAGAAATGAATTAAATTCTATTTTTGGAAGCGTTTCCAACGATATTCCCGTTCTTTATGGTGGTTCAGTGAAACCTGACAATATTAAATCATTATTAGAAAAACCAAATATTGATGGTGGGCTTGTAGGTGGAGCAAGTCAAAAACCTGAAAGCTATTTAGGACTTTTTAGTTAAAATATCGAGTAGGAGGGGTGTGACCCCGTCCTCTCACACCACCGTGCATACCGTTCGGTACACGGCGGTTCACCAATTTTCACGAATAGAATTTCTTAGATATAAGATATTTACTAAACCTTGTGCTACGAAGAAATCATTGG